>JAFDKH010000174.1 GCA_019307065.1 Deltaproteobacteria bacterium | reverse complement strand
TTCAAAGTCTGTGACGAGGCGTTTCAATCGGCAGGTTTTTCGGTTAACGATGTTGATGGCGTCGTCCTGGTCGGTGGGCCGACCCGTTTGCCCCTGATTCGCGATTCAGTCAGGCACTATTTTGGCAAAGAACCATTGACAGGAATCGATCCCGATGAAGTTGTGGCCTTGGGTGCTGCGATTCAGGCCGCCGCTTTGGTAGATAGCAGCTGCCAGGCCTTCTTACTTGATGTGACTCCCTTGACTCTGCGGTTGGCTACCGTGGGGGGCTATACCGAGCAGATCATCGCAAAAAACACTCCGGTTCCGATCGATCGCACCCGGACGTTTACAACCTCCCGAGACAATCAGGAGAGAGTGAAAATCAAGATTCTTCAAGGCGAGTCCAATCGCCAGGATGAAAACGAATCGCTCGGTGAATTCGAGTTCGCCGGTTTCAGGGTTGCCCGCCGGGGTGAGGTACAAATCGAAGTTACTTTCGAGATCGACTCCAACGGAATTGTCAATGTGTCGGCGCGTGACCCGGAGACCGGCCAAAGTGCTGCAACTACAGTAAGCTTGTCGGGTGGTCTGTCTGAAGATGAAATTGAGGAGACCATGGCTGAAGTGCAGCAGGCCCAGCTTGTCGACGACCGGGATCTTCCCGAATGAAAGGTGACCTGAGCAGATAATGGACCCTAAATTCACTGAACGGATGATGGCCTGGGTTGGAGTTGTCGATCAACTCGACTACTATCAGATTCTTCAGGTGGATGTGAAGGCTTCTATGGGACAAATCAGGAAAGCTTATCACTCTCAGACAAAACTCTTTCATCCTGACCGATATTTCAACCTCGAAGATGGAGAGCTCAAACAAGGGATCTACAAGATCTCAAAGCGGATCACCGAAGCATACGTGACTCTACACGATTCGCAGAAACGCAGATATTACGACCAACAGCTAGTCGATACCAAAAGAGCCAGCCTGAGATATACTGAGCAGTCCGAGCAGCAACAGAAAAAGGCAAAAACTGAAGAAACCGGAAAGACTGAAAAAGGCCGCCAGTTTTATCGGCAGGGGATGGCCGAATTGAAACGAAAAGACTACGTTGCCGCTGAACGCACCTTTAAAATGGCCATGGCCTATGAGCCGGACAACGAACAATTCAAGCAGCTAGCCAAAGAGGCCGGCGATAACATCAAAACCGACTATGTAATTAAATAGATCGGGCAGCATTCAAGTGGAGTTGTCATGTCCGACTCGATTGTCCAGCGGGCCCTACATGTTCGTGCCGAAGACGGGCACTATGAAATAAAAAATCTCGATGCTCTCCGGGTTCTCGGGCCGGTCGACTACGGCCTATTGATGAACAAAGAAAAACCATGCTTGTGTATCGGTTCCGGGATTCTGGCCGGAGGGATCATTCCCGGTTCAAACCGTTTGATCTTCTGTGGACACTCACCTGTTTGGGATGGTTTTTACGTATCGACCATGGGCGGGGCCGCCCTACTGTGGGACGGAGTCGGGATTTCTTTTCTGTCCATATCCGGCAAAGCCCCTAAGCCCAGCGTGATGGTTCTCAGCGGCGTTCAGGCCGGCGATCCAAAGGTGCGATTAGTCCCCATTGATCTTTTTGAGATTTGGAACGACCTAAATGGTCCCGGTGGCGTATATAGTCTGCAAAAATATGTCCTGAATGAAACCTGGGATGGACAGGGTTCACCGCGTGTTTTAGCGACCGGTCCAGCGGCCCAATATACTCAGATGGGGGCGATCTGTTCCAGCCGAATCACCAAGGGCAAGCCGACGCCCATCGATTGTTGGGCCGGCCGGGGTGGTTTCGGTTCGAGTATGTTGCAAGAGCACAATATTGCCGCCATCGTTTATGGTGGTGATTTCGAGGACGAGGATCTGACCGATCGAGCCGAGGCCGACGGATATTTTAAAAAGATGTTTTCGAAACGAATGTTGCTCAAAGACCTCGAGGCGACCACAAAATATCGTTACGATCCCAAATGGAAATCGGGCGGCACATTCGGAGTCAACTACTCGAAACTGGCTGACTGGATGCTGTCCTTCAACTACCGCTCAGTCAACTTCAGCCTCAGCGCGCGCAAGCAATTATGGGAACGCCTTGTGCGCGACCACTATCTGAAACAGTTCAATGACGAGACAATAAAACCCAAGCGATTTGCCCATTGTGGTGAACCTTGCCCGGCAGTCTGCAAGAAGTATTACCAGGAATACAAAAAGGATTACGAACCTTATCAAGCAATGGGGCCGCTATCGGGAATATTCGATCAGCGAGCCGCCGAGCTTGTCAATCATCATGCTGATGCGCTTGGCTTCGATGCAATTCAGATTGGCGGCCAGTTGGCCTGGCTGATGGAATGTCTCTATGAAGAGATTATCAGCCCTCGAGATCTAGGTCTCGACCAGGATTGTCCGGCCAAGCCGGTGTTCGAGCCCGCCCAGTTCGAGCCGGTAGGCGATTCACAAAAAAATGCCAGGCTGGCAGTTGCTCTGCTTGATCTGTCGGCGACTGAAAACCATCTATTAGCTCGGGGTATGCGTGTGGTCGCGCACAAGTTTGGGTCCCGTGCAAAAGATTGTGCCGTATATCTGGCCAACGGTGACAAGGGTTGGATGGTACCCAACCAGTACTGGGTTCCAGGAATGTTCTCTCCGATGGCGGTCATGGGCAAATACTATGTTTACTACGGTTCGGACTTCAGGCCACCCAGAGAACTGGGCCGCAAATGTGCCGAGCGCATGATTGCCGAAATCACCACCGACAACGCCGGAGTGTGTCGCTTTCATCGGGGCTGGTCGGAAAAGTTATTTCCCGAGATAGTCAGTAGTCATTTCAAGATTGAGATCGACTATCCCGGGCACCACGCCAGCCTGGCCAAGTCGATTTATAATCAGGGCCGACCTGTTTTTTGGGAGTCGGCCCGAATAGAAGAATTGATCCAGTCTTATTTGCGACGAGTCGCTGAATTGGAACCCGACGTAACTGTTCTTGCTGACTGGGTCAAGCGTTTTGAAAAAGATCGTTCCGGGGCAGCCCGAGCCTATTGGGATGAAATCAAAGCCGGTATCGATGAAAGAATGGTGGAGATAGCTGAATGACCCTGGATCTGATCTTCTTCAGCTGCGTGGGGATTTTTGCCCTGCTAGGGTATATCTCGGGGTTCTGGATGCAGCTGATGCGGCTGGGCGCACTCGTCGGAGCCTATCTCCTGGCCGGTGTGATCGGCAAGCCGCTCGGCCCGGCCCTGGGTCGTGCGATTGGTATCCCGAGCTTGCTGGGACAAATTCTAGCTGCCGGGCTGGCATTTTTTTTACTTTACACGATTTTTTCCACGGTCGGATGGAGTATTCTCAGAAGGCGCCGCCGGAAACGCGAGCAAAAAGAAGACTCTTTCAGCTCACGCCGCCAGTGGGACAGAATCTTGGGAGTCGTCCTTGGTGGAGCTAAAACATTTTTGATTCTGTTCGTTCTGTTGTGCGCGCTTGTTTTGGTCGAGAAGCCGCTGGTCAAGGCATTGAAGAAGTCTCCCCGCTGGCTGGCGGGTTCTTTTATGGCCGATCTGGCCAGAAACCACAACATACTTTCCGGCCTGCATCTGCCGGCAGTTGGTAATGTAGCGGCTTTGGGCAAAGTTTCAACCGACCCTAAGTTTCGTGAAAAGGTCATGCAGGACCCCAAGATCCGGCAACTGCTCGAGCATCCGAAGATAAAAGCCCTGGCCAATGATCGCGCCCTGGTCGAGGCGTCGCGAAGAAACGATATTGCTGGCCTGCTAGCCAACCCGCGGTTAAATGCCGTACTTGACGATCCCGAAATTCAGAAGCTGCTTTCTGAAATCGATTTGAGTGGTATTTGATTTTTAGACCGATTCGTCTTCGTCAGTTTTTCTCCGGTCGAGATCGTGGTCTTTTCGCTGTGCTCGACGGATGTTTTCGGCTTGTTCAAAAGTAGGAGCTTCTTTCTGACCGCCGATATCGCTTTCACGGAGTGGGGGAGTTATTCGCGCCACAACCGCCAACAATTTTTCAATCAGCAATTCTGGATCTTCTTCGTAAATGATCCGATCGGGGCCGGCTTGTCGGTTTGCAAAGCCGAGGATCTCGGGGATGTGGCCGGAGATGCCACCGGTCCCGGTAAGAATTCCGACTGGTTTTTTCTCTTCATAAGCCACCGTGAATTCATTCAGCGTGCCCATTCCGCCCCCAATGACGACGATTGCATCACAGGAACGAATGTTTATAATGTCGCGCTCCATTAGTCCTAAACCGGAAAACAAGATCATATCGTAGGGTTCAATGGGCGATGAGTAGATATCAATATGCTCACGCTTTGAAAATGCCGGTGAGATTCCCAGAACGAAACCGCCGGCCTGTTTGGCGCCCTCGGCGGCATTAGCGGGCAGCCCCGGGCAGGCTCCGGTAATGCAAATGCACTCATTCTTGGCTATGGCCTGACCCAGCCCGAAGGCCCTTTTCTGAGATTCGGGATCTTTGATGACGGGACCGGAGGCCGAACCCATTACGCCTATTTTGATTTTCATATCGCTCATTTATGAAGTCCTCACAAGTAGTCCATTTCTGTCAGCCGTTGCTTTACGAACTTATCGTCGATAGTAAGTTTCTCACCGCGCCGTTCTGGAGCTTCGAACATGATTTCACGCATGATGTCTTCGATGATGCCGCGCAATCCTCTGGCCCCGAGGTGTTTTTTCTGGGCAGTCTGGACAACCAACTCGAGGGCGGCAACGCAAAACTCGAGGCTGATGTCATCAAGCGCCAGAAGTTCGGTGTATTCTCGAAGAATACTGTCGGGCGGTTCGCGCAGAATTCTGACCAACTCGGCATCACTCAGCGCGTCCAACTGGACTGTGATCGGCAAGCGGCCGAGCAGTTCGGCAATCAGTCCGTATTCTTGCAGGGCCTTGAGGGGAACACGTTTGTTTCTAATAGAGCGTTGATTCTCTGCGGAAAAGCCTATCGCCTGGCCGGGCTCCATGGCCGGCAAATCAGAAAAAGTGCCAGCGCAAATGAACAATATATCAGAGGTATCAATCAGCACAAAATCATGTTTGTTCCAGTGTTGGGTCACATTCAGCGGCACGAAAACTTCGCGGCCCTCGAGAAGCTTGAGCAGGGCCTGCTGGACGCCCTCGCCGCCGATGTCCCGGCTGCCGGCCCCGGTCCGGGCCCCGTGGGACCGCCGGGCGATCTTGTCGATCTCGTCGACAAAGATGATCCCGCGACTGGCTGCTTCGACATCTTGATCGGTTCTAAAGAGTAATTCGGCGACCATGACTTCGACGTCCTTGCCGTAGTAACCGGCCTCGGTGAATTCGGTCGCATCGCAAGCGCAGAAAGGCAGGTCGAGGATATTGGCCAGGTTCCGGGCGATGTGAGTTTTTCCGCAGCCGGTTGGGCCGATCAACAGAATGTTGGATTTTTTGATGAGACCATCCGGCTTGACCTGCTTGCGGATCACTCTTTTAAAATGATTGTAAGCCGCCGTGGCGACTACCTTCTTGGCCTCGTCCTGGCCGATCACGTATTTATCGAGCTCCAAGAATATTTCTCGGGGAGTCGAGATCTTGGGCAGGGGTGGGTCGATCACATGCATAGCATAGCCAACCTATCAAATAGGGCCGTATATATCAACGGGCCGACAATAGCCATCATGTCTGTCTCGAGACAAAGGTACCCTACGTGACCTTCGTCACAGATTGATCATTGGTCAGATGATGTGCTAGGAATTCAATTACCGATGAAATTAGTATGATATTTGTTGGTTTCAGAGTGAATCAGAAGCATGGAAAAGCGTCTATTTGTCCGTATGGTGAAACGAACTAACCGGAGGGCTTAATGAAAAAAGCATATCTTTCAATTTTTGCAATCTTTTTGTTGGGACTGCCAGCCACAGCAGTATTTGCGGATGTAGTAGAAATGGAGATAGCGGTACCCAACCCACAACTGTTCGAAGACGATATTGGCTTTACACACATACGTGTCAACGGTTATGCCAATATCGACATGCCCGGTTCGCCTTCGCTTCCGAGTCGAGCTGTCAATATTCTCATCCCTCCGGGTCATGCAGTCCTTTCGGTTTCGATCACTCCGTCCGAGGCGATCGATTTGCACGGCAGCCATCTGGTATTTCCGGTGCAGCGACCTCTGCCGATCGGCAGCACGGCGCCGGTGATTTTCACTCAGCCCGATCCGTCAATCTATGGAAGCGATGCGATCTATCCGACGACCATCGAGACCACGCCCGAAACTCAGCATTTGCGCGGTTTTGGTATCCAGCCGGTAGTGATCAAACCGGTTTTTTACAGGCCGCTTTCAGGTAGTCTGGCTTACTATCCATGGCTGAAGATCTCAGTCACCACTTATCTGCCCAAACATCACAATCAAGACCTGGCTGCCTATCGTGGCTTCCCGCGTGACTTTGCGCATGTAGTCAAGCTGGTTGACAATCCGCAGACTCTGGAGCTCTATCCCGAACAACAGGCACAGCTGCGCAATCCTGATTATCGATACCTGATCATCACCAACCAGGCGATGTCCAGCTGCTCAGGGACGAATCTTCAGACCCTGGCGGCCGATAAAGAAAGTCGCGGAATTTCGACATTGCTCAAGACCATGGAGGACATCCGCACTGAATATACCGGCAGCGACGATGCTGAGAAGGTGCGAAACTTCATCAAGGACATGTACGACAATCACGGCACTGATTTCGTGCTCCTGGCCGGTGATGCCGACCTGGAAGTTACCGATCCGGTCGGCGAGACCCAGGCCCCGGTTGTCCCGGTCCGCGGCCTGTTCGGCACCAACGGCTACGACACTGAAGACGACAATATCCCATCGGATCTCTACTACTCTTGCCTCGACGGTAACTTCAATTCCGACGGTGACAACAAGTGGGGTGAGAGCAACGACAACACCGACCTGAGCGCTGAAGTCTGGGTTGGTCGGGCACCGGTTGACACCTGTAACGAAGTATCCAATTTTGTCAGCAAAACTCTGGCCTATCAAAACGCCAGCGGCAACTGGCTGCAGAATGTCAAAATGGTCGGCGAATGGCTGTGGGAGTCTGAGCCCAGCTTTGGTAAAGACTACCTGCAGTTCGTGGTAAATTCCTCATCGGAAGACGGGCTGAGTACCAAGGGTTTTTCAGAAAGCAGTTTTTTTGCCGTGACTGGCTTGTACGATAAGGACCAGACCGGCTCGAATTGTCAGGGCCAACCCAGCCCTTGCTGGGATGATGATGACATTATTGCGGTGCTCAATGCTGGTAATCACATCATCAACCACCTGGGCCATTCTTACACCTACTACAATATGCGCATTCAGCCGGTGCACGTCAGAGACCAGCTGAACAATACCAACTATTTCTTCGAGTACTCCCAGGGATGTTATCCGGGCTCCTTCGACAACCGGCTCGATCCCCAGGAGGGCAACTCGGTAATCTGGCAGGATTCTTTCGTCGAGTACATGGTTTTGGAAGATCATGGGGCCTTTGCTGCAGTTATGAATACCCGCTATGGCTGGGGCGGGGGTGTGTCGAATAACTTCAACCGCCCTTTCTGGGACGGAGTCTTCGACTTGGGAATCACCCGCCTGGGAGAGTTGCAGGCCCACTCGCAACAGCGCCTGTCGGGCTGGGTGACCAATCCTTACTACCGCTGGGTCTACTACGAGTGTACTTTGTTCGGCGATCCTGAAGCTGCCATACACATCAGCTCATCTACCGACACTCCGACGATCGGCTTGTCTGATAGCGAGATCTGGTTTGCGGCTCTGCAGGGCGGCGAGCCGCCCAATGATTGGCCGTTGACCGTTAGCAATGACGGCGGCGGGTCTTTGAACTGGTCGGTTAGCTCGGATCAAACCTGGCTGACTGTCGATCCGGCCTCCGGGACTGCCCCGTCGGATATCACTTTGTCGGTCGATGCCAGCGGTCTGGCTGTCGATGCCTATGAGGCCACTCTGACTTTCACCGCGCCAGGGGCCGACAATTCTCCCTTCGAGATTACGGTTGAGCTATACGTAATTACGGTTCCCAGCGTGGTCGCTCCCTATTTCGAGACTGCCGCTCCCGTGGTGGACGGTACGATCGGGGCCAGCGAGTATACCGGAGCCACAGTCATCGAAATGGGTTCCTGGGACGATGAGAACAATACCGTCAAGGTGATGCACAACAACTCGATGCTTTACATGGCCTTCGATATTCCATCGGATACCGACGAAGACGTGAACGATTATGTGAATATCTACGTCGACAACAATGCCGATGACCTCTGGCCGACATCGCAGGGCGACGAAGGCCGCTACGTTGCATACGCTGCCGGCGGCGCCCTTTTCTCGTCTTACTGGTTTGATGGCTCCGACTTGCAGTCCTCCGACTGGGAAGATCCTCCGGCAGGTGTCACCGCCATGGGCAGCATGTCCGGCGGGCATCGCGTGATTGAAGTCAGTTTCGATCTGGCCAGCAGTCACTTGGTTCGTTCAATGGGTGACACCATATCGGTGTTCCTTTGGTACGAAGATTTCGTGTCAGGTGAAGAGTGGGACTCACTCGCGATCTGGCCATATTCCATCAGTACCTGGGACAACACTCAGTACTTCGGCGACATTATTTTAGGAACCGACACCGACAACCTGACAGTCAATCCGCAGTCGCTTGCTTTTACCGGTGTCGAAGACGGTGAACCGACTGACTGGGTGAATCTGACTATTGGCAGTACTACGACCACTCCTCTGAATTTCAACATCTCGAATACCGGGTCCTGGATCAGGTTATCGGCCACCAGCGGCACGACTCCCGAGGTCATCAGGGTCTGGGCCGTGCCTGGCGGGCAAACACCGGGACTCAAGAACGGTTCGATTCAGATTAGCGCATCCGGGGTCGGTTCAGTCAACGTGCCGGTAACTTTCGATATCGACCAGGCCCCGGCGGCCTTCGGAGTCAATCCTGATGGTATGTATTTTGACGCCGAGAAAGGCGAGACGTTGCCACCCAGCCAGAACCTGTCGATCAGCAATGTCGGCTCAGCCGCCCTGAACTGGACAGCCACCAAGGTCGGCAGCTGGTTCACCCTCTCGCAAGAATCGGGCAGCGGGCCGGCAGTTGTATCGGTCAGGCCCAACTCAACTGATCTGGCAGCCGGTTTCCATAGCGGGGCGATCCTGCTGACCGCTCCAGGGGCCGAATCGGTTCAGGTTGGTTTGTCATACACGATTAATGTACCGCCCATTCTGGCGGTCGACCCGGCCGAGATTGTCAGACAAGATCCCCTGGCCGGCGGAGCGGTTGAGCTGGAACTCAAAGTAATTAATGCCGAATTCGGCACGATGACCTGGACAGTCAACGAATTCAGTCCCTGGATTACTCTTAATCCTACTAGCGGCTCGGCGGTTACCGGTCACCCCGGTCGAGTGAAGGTGACTCTCGATCCCAGCAGCCTGGCGGCCGGATTGCATGAAGCCGATATCACCGTATCTGCGGCGGGGGCGATTGGGTCACCAAAAACGGTGCACGTGGCCTGGACACTGGCAGATGCGGCCGCCATTTCGGTCAGCCCGGCTAGCCTGACCTTCACCGGCTCGGTCGGCGGCTCGAATCCGAGCGCCCAGAATGTGCAAATCACCAACGCCGGTCCCGGAACAATGAATTGGACCGTGACTTGTGCCGAAACCTGGTTGGCCTGTACGCCGGCTTCCGGCTCAGCCCCGGGCAGCGTGTCGGTCACTCCGGCAATCTCCAGCCTGGCCGAGGGTGTCTTTTACGGCAACCTGGTTGTCGAGTCGGTCGAAGCGGCCAATAGTCCGATCAGTGTGGCTGTTACTCTGACAATGACGGATAGCGGTCAGAACCAGGCCCCGCCGGCTCCGACGTTGATCAGCCCGTCTGACAAGGCGGTCCTTGATGTAGCCACCCCCGAACTGACCGTCCAAAACGTTATCGATCCAAACGGTGATACGGTTTTATATTCTTTCGAAGTGTATGAAATGGGCTCCGTCAATCCAAGTATCACGATAAATAACGTGCTGGAAGGTAGCGGCGGTATGACCTACACCAAACTGAACGCCACTTTAGCTGTCAACGTCACCTATCAGTGGCGTGCCAGGGCCGTCGACCAGCATAATCTGGCCGGACCCTGGAGTGTCTACTGGGAGTTCAGTATTAACGGGGACGGAGGTGGTGGCGGTGGATGTGGTTGCGCCTCTACCGCTCAGGGCGGCTGGAGCGGAGTGCTGCTGTTTGCCCTGTTACTGGGTTTGGCGCTTATCAGACGTAAATAAGTAACATTCTCATGTTGTTTAAGCCGGGACCGGGCATACCCTGTCCCGGCTTTTATATGAGGCTTGAATTACTGGCAGTAGGGGTGCCCTTCACATTCGTGCTTGTCGAGGTCCCAACAACGACGCCAGTAGGGTCCGGCCGAGTTGGGCGGGTAAGTGTCGGCATAAAGATTGCTGACCGGGTCACTGGCAGCCAGCTTCTGTGAGACTGTGTACCAGAGTTTGACTTCGCGGTTTTCGTTGTCCTTGACGATTATGTCTTCACGGTTTTCGATCCTGTTTCCGGAAGAATCTTTAGGGTAGACATTGAACCCTTCCATCTTGTCGGCGATGTAGCTCGAAGTGCATATTGAATAAAGGGTCGTGTTGTCAACCAGAAAGCCGCCATTATTGGTATCGAAGAGGACTGTCCCAGGATCGGATTCGTCTTCGTTTTGGTAAAGAGTTATCTTGATAATCTTGTTATACGTCGTGTAGGAAGTATTTGAGACAAATCGCAGTCCTGATAGAATTATCATGTAATCGTTGTTGGTCTGGCCCCAATCGCAGGTAGTCTGCTCGATCAGTAATTTGAGTTCCATCAAGGTGATGTAAAACTTCACCAGAGGGTAGCCCAGGTTCTTGTCGGGACCGGTTCCCAAGGGAGTAGCAATGAAAGCATCCTGCAGATTGACTTCGTCACCTTTTGTCACAGCTACTGATTGTCTAAGATCACCGCCGTTGCTGACCGCGGCTATGTTGGTCTGGGCGACTTCTCGCATGGCGTCAGCTGCCAGATAGCCGAGATTGTTGCACTCGTAGTTTATCCGCGGCAGATCGAAAGACGAGTGAGTTAATGCCTGGAAAAAGGCACTGGTCAAGAAAGCTCCGGCGTCAGGCACTACCGGGTAGAGCGGCAAAAAATTAGTCTCGATGTCGACGATCAAGTCAGCCACGATATTATTGATTGCCTCCAGGGTTACTAAGCTATCATCGATGGTGATCAACTGGCTGCTGATGGTTTTATTATCTCCCTTTTGCACAATGTCATAGCGACCCAGAAAGCGACCGTAGCTACCGGCTTCCATGGTTACAGTTGTCCAGTCAATTGAGACAGCCTCTTGCATTACGGTGTGGTTGTGACCACTGAGAATCAAGTCGATGCCTTGGGTTTTCTGGGCCAGTTCGATTGTCTCAGATGTTGGCGTTTGGCCCACCATTTCAATTCCCAGGTGTGCCAGGCAGACCACCAGATCAACTTCTTCATCAACCCGCAACGTATTTACGATTGCCTGGGATGTCTGAGCCATTTCGGCCACGTCTCGGGAAAAAAGCAGCGGAGCTGCATTTGACACGCTGGTGGCTTCTACACCAAGCAGACCGAAGACACCGACCTTGGTACCGGCCGGGGTTGTCAGGGTGATATAGGGAAAGATTGCTTTGCCGGCCTCACCCTGGTCGCCGTACAGGGCTGCCAGGCTGTCGTCAGCCGGATCGGTGTCTGAAAAACGAATATTGGCAGCCAGGAGTGGGATTGGTGGTTGGTCGGCGGCGTTGATCATCTCAGCCAGGCGGGCCGGTCCCCAATCGAGCTCGTGATTACCCAAGGCCGCTGCCGCGTAACCGACTTCTTTCATGAAGTTCAGATCGGCCGCGTTGTTTTCAGCGGCAACCAGCATGGTACCCATGGTGAAGTCACCGGCCGAGAAAAGCAGTACTTCCGGGTTGGAGGCTCGCGTGTCCTCGACGATTTTCACCCAACGGGCGGCCCCGCCTACGGTCCCGTCCCCGGTTGTGCTGGAGTCGTAGTCGCCATTCGGTATTCCCAGTAAATGAGAGTGACGATCGTTGGTATGAAAGACAACCAGGTCGAAATTCGATGATCCAGAATCGTTGCAGCCGACGCTC
>JAFDKH010000363.1 GCA_019307065.1 Deltaproteobacteria bacterium | reverse complement strand
GGCCTATTGAGCGACCGCAAGCCCGAAGTTTGCGCAGCCTTGGCAAAGATCGCCACCTCCGGCGACAGCTGGGCGCCGGCGCTTGACACTATGGCGAATTTACGTGATGCCTGCCTGGCCGACCTCGATCCGGTAATCGACGTGGTCGTGCAAGCCATGAACGAGAACAAGTACAACACCTGGCAGTATCAAGCGACCAGGAAGCTAATTAGAAATGTCCCGCTGACCAAGGCACAGGTCAAAAAGCTCGCCCGGGCCAGCAAGAAGCTCGTCAGGCAGGTCAAGGGAGTCTTCAAGGACAGCGCCAAAGAAATCAATGCCAGCCTCACCAACTACAAGCCACCCGCTGTAAAGTGAAATATTTACAACCAGGAGAGAAATCATGAGAGACGTTTTCATCATGGAAGGCTGCCGAACCGCTATTGGAAGTTTCGGCGGAATCTACATGAACCTGCGCGCCGCCGACTTGGGAGTCGTGGCGGCCAAAGACGCTATGCGAAGGGCCGGTGCCCCAGCCGACGCATTCGACGACGTGATCGTCGGCAACTGCATGATGGTTTCGGACGAGATCAACATCGCCCGCGTGATTTCGCTCAAGGCCGGCATACCTGATTCGGTTCCGGCCGTGACCANNNCCAGCGCCAGTGCAGTTCGAGCATGCAGGCTCTGGTCTTCGCCGCTCAGCAAATCCAGACCGGCGAAAACGACATGGTCCTGGTCGGTGGAGTCGAAAGCATGACTCACGTGCCTTATATCCTCAGAAAAGCCCGCTTCGGCTACCGGCTCAGGAACGGTGAACTGACCGACGCTCTCTGGGAAGGCCTGTCCGATCCGGTTAAAGGCATGATCATGGGGCTGACGGCTGAGAACCTGGCCGAAAAATACAACATCAGCCGTGAAGAACAGGACCAGTTGGCCTATACCAGCCACACCCGGGCGGCCAAGGCCCGCGAAAGCGGCCGGTTCAAAGAAGAAATTGTTCCGGTCGAAGTCACCGGCCGCAAGGGCAAAGTGACGGTAATCGACACCGACGAACACATCCGGGCAGATATCACACCTGAAAAACTGGCGGCTTTGAAACCGACTTTTAAAAAAGACGGTAGCGTCACGGCCGGCAACTCTTCCGGCCTGAACGACGCCGCGGCCTTCGTCGTAGTGGCCTCCGAAGACAAAGTCAAAGAGCTCAACCTGAAACCGGCCGGCCGGCTGGTGGCGCACGCGGCAGCCGGAGTTGAGCCCGAGTTGATGGGCTACGGACCTGTGCCGGCAACCAAGAAAGCCCTGGCCCGCTCAAGCTGGAAACTTTCCGATATCGAACTGATCGAACTAAATGAGGCCTTCGCTGCCCAGTATCTGGCCTGCGAAAAACTACTCGATCTCAATCGCGATATAACCAATGTCAATGGCAGCGGGATTGCCCTGGGCCACCCGGTCGGAGCGACCGGAGTGAGAATCGTCATTTCATTACTGCACGAAATGCGTCGCAGAAACCTGACTAAGGGTATGGCCAGCCTGTGTGTCGGTGGTGGAATGGGCAAGACTGTACTTGTCGAAAGAGTCTAGTTCTTTATTCTTTATTATTCTTTCTTGAACCAGGCATCATCTGATTTCTCTTCCTCCGGCGGGGGCGGAGGCGGAGGCGGCTCGGAAATCAAAGCCGGGTCAACCAGGACAGTCGAAGAAGTCTGCGGCTTCTTGGCCGTAAGTTCAACGGCATTATGTTCCTCTCCCGGACCGGCCGGTTCGGTGGTGATGGTGGTTAGCTGCGGGTTTTCAATTGGGCTTTCTTCGAGCGGCGGTTGTGCCGCTATATAGGCCTGTATCGCCTGGCTAATAAAAGAGGTTACAGCCAGCCCGGCTCGTTCAGCGTGCTTTTCGAGGATCTCGGCATGGTATTGAGACAGTTTGACATAAAATTCTTTGGCGTTGGCGATGGCCTGTTGCAAGTACTCCAGGGCGTTGCCGACGACGCCAATCTTGAAATCCTGGCTGTCGATCATTTTCTTTATTTTATCGGCTAACTCCTGGCGCCCGATCCATTCGCCTTCATACTGGACTTTCTCCTGCTCGATATCCACTTCGAAATGGTTCTCCATTTCAGTCTCCACACGCAGCAATGAGTCAAAACTCCTGTTACAAACGACTAACCTGAAGCCTCCTACAAACTTGTCTCAAATGCAATGGCTTTCACCAAACCTGTACACAGATTCGATGAATCAACCCTGGCCCAGAAGACTGTCGTAGTTTTCAGCCAGCTCTCCTAGTAATGAACGATCGTCATCCGAGATATCAGTGAAGCGAATGGCCAGCCCCTGGTCGGCACCCCCGAGCCAGACAACCTCCCCTTCTGCCCGAAACGGATACTTTGCGATGATCGGCACCGAAAATTTCAACCGCAGCCGGGTCCCCACCGGAAGTTTCTGTTCAGACAGCAAAAACATTCCCCCGGCACTAACATTGACTGAATCAGCTGTGAATTCTCGCCCGGTATACTCAATCCTGACCCGGACCGAAATTGGAATTCTGGTATGCAGCCGTCGATCTGAAGTGTCGCTGTTCATTTGGGTTGAGCATGGCATGCTTTTTTCAGCGTCGCAAGTTACCTGGCTGACACTTCAGGTCCAGCGCTCGTCCGACAAAGAATTCAAAGCTTTTTGCCTGGCCAGGAGTTGCAGATATCACCAGAATACTTTAGTATTTCAGAAGCAGTCGAGATTCAGACATTCAATTGAAGGAGAACATAAGATGGTTGTTAAGGCGAAGATAATATGCGCGAACATTCTGTTGATCTTGGGCGGGTCTGTGCTCGGGCTGGGCTGTGGCGGGGACTCATTACTCATAAGCTTGCCTGACGGCAATCAGGTCAAATATACAGGCAATAAACCATCCGGGGCCAATTTCTCGGCCGCCTGTATGACCGAAAATGTTTCGGTTTTTGCAGACCCCGAGGAACGCAGCAATATGAAAATCCGCTGCGTGGCTCACGCTTATGACATCAAGGGCAACGATGTCGCTAACGAGGCATCGCTTAACATCATTGCCGAGCCCACCGAACAGGGCGGGTCTCCTCAAGATGGTCGCGATGTCACCTTTACCACCACGATCGGGAGTTTCGAACCTTTTGGACACAGTGACACTACTCCGGTCAAAGAAAAAGATTTCGAAATTATCGGCGGAATTGCAACGGCAACCCTGTACAGCTTTCCCGGCGAAGAAGGCAGCGCAACCGTCACGGCCAACTACATTACAATTGGAAAAGTATCGCTGTCCGAGTCGACCACGGTCATCGTCAAACCGGCAATCGGTTTTATGGTCGAATCAAGTTGCGGGATGGCCCGCACCGCCGATAGGGACACCGACGACTTCGTCTACACTTTAACCCCTTCCTGCGATCCAAAAGACGTAGAGCCATTAAACGACGAACCCAACCATATGGAACAGGGCATAATTCACAATCCGCGCGACGGCCTGCTAACTATCGTTTTCTATATGCTTGGCGAAGAAGGCTACGAAGATTCCAACAGCAATGGCATCCATGATCCCAGTGAACCTTTCTTTGGTAAAGATCTGGCTGAGCCGTATGTTGATGTCGACGACAACAGAACTTTCGATGTGGGCGAGCCGTATATAGACGTAGATGGCAATGGGGAATGGAGCGATGCCAACGGGCGTTGGGACGAGGACACTACGATTTGGACAAAAGTTCACATTTTATTCACCGGCCGGCCGCACGAGAGCGTCGACACCTCTCGTTTCGAACCTTCCGGGATAAGCATCGCCAGCGGCGGCAGCCAGACATTGACTCTGTATTTGATGGACATCAATCATAACCCGCTGGCCGTCAATGACGATAATGACCGGATTGAATTCGATCGGGAAGGCGGCGCCGATATCACCAGCGCCAAGAACATAAACCTTGAAAAAACCATGGGCGTGGAGTTCACCGCCGACGGAAACATCATCGTAGATAGTTTTAATGAATCAAGAGACTATCAAGTAACCCTCGCAGACAACGACCCCGGCAACCCTGAGTCAGTTACCCTAACTACCCTCGTCAAATGGACGCCGGGCCCGGATTATGACGGTTATAATTC
>JAFDKH010000032.1 GCA_019307065.1 Deltaproteobacteria bacterium | reverse complement strand
AAGTGTCCACGCCGATCGGATCGCGGCCGCCCAGATCGATACGCTGGCAATGGGTGGCCCGGCATCTTCGCCAAAAATTGCCGACTATCTGGCCGACCCGAGCCCGAAAGTACGCAGCAAAGCAATTAAGATCTTGTCTAAATTTGGAAAAAAGGCCGAGCCGGCCCTGCCAAAAATCTTTGAATTTTTGCGCAACGTAAAGCCCGGCATTCGGGCAGCCAGCGCAAAAGCACTGGCCTTCATCGGACACCCGGCCGCCGAAGATCACCTCGATCGAGCAACCAAGGACCCCGATCCTCGGGTTCGCGTTTGGGCCCACGCCGGCCTGGCCCGGCTGTCCGGTGATTGCCCGGACCATGCCGAAGATGTTGCCAAGCTGCTAAAAGAAGGCCAGAAGCCTGTTCCGGCCGAAGCAGCCGAGGCATTAGGGAAAATGAACTGTGCCAACCCTGACGTAATCGGCACCTTGATTGAGGCACTTTCCGAGGCAGACGAAAATGTAGTCGTGGCGGCTGCCAGGGCACTCGGTTCAAACGGTAAAAAAGCGGTCAAGGCTGTACCGCCCTTGACCCAGATGCTAACGAGCAAGTCCTTTCGCTTACGCCAGGCAGCTTTGCTGGCCCTTGCCAGAATGGGCCCCAAAGCCGCCCCAGCTGTCGGAGTATTGTTTGAAATGCTCAAGGATCCTTCTCCCCGATTCAGAGAACTGGCGGCGCACACTTTGGGCTGCATCGGGCCCCTGGCCAGTTCGGCGGTAGATCGGCTGAAAAAACTGACCATGGATCAAGAGGCCACCGTTCAGGCCGCCGCTAAACGCGCTCTGGCGAAAATATTATCAGAATGAGGTAGATCCATTATGAAGCTTGTCATCGATTTTTTCGGCCTGATCTTGATTCTGGCCGTCGTGAGTTGTTCGAGTAATCATAAAAACGGCGTTGCCAACGGCGACGCTGCGCTGCCTAAGGCTATAAAAAAGACGCTCAATATAGATCCAATGTTGTTCGTAGTGATTCATCAAGACCAGATCGAAAAGATCATTCGTGATCACAAGGACGATTGCTCTGCTACCCAAGCGAGCTTGTTACGTTTTATTGCTCACAATAAAGAATCTTTTGTCGAAAAGATGATCAAGCAACCGGAAAAACCAGACGACCTGACTAGCGGCTCTGAACATGCCATAAAGGTCCTGATGAAATTCACTGATAGCTGCCCGGCCCAGGCGGAACGTTTTAATCAAGCGCTTCTCGCTATCGTCAGGTAGGTCACAAGTCGAGAGAAAGCAACTAATGGCCGACTCAGACCATACTCGAAAACACCCGCGGACCGAAGTCATTCTCAAGGTCGACTATGACAGCCCGGAAGATTTCCTGGCTGACTATGCTTCGAATGCCAGTGACGGAGGAGTTTTCATTGCCACCCAGCGGTCCTTTCAAGATGGCGAGAAACTTTCTTTTTCGATCTCTTTTCCGGGGCTGGTCTCATCGATTCGTTGCAAGGGACATGTGCGCTGGAGCCGCCCCGAAAGTCAGGCCAGCGAAGATTCACCGGCCGGCATTGGCGTGGCTTTTGTCTTCGAATCAGAAGAAGAGGCTGAGAGAATCCGGACACTGGTCAAATCTCTTGCCTTGCTTGAATCTCGGGAAACCGATTCACCTGAATCTGCGGCCGTAGACAGTTCTCCTTTTCGTGTCCTTCTGGTTGAAGACAACCGTGAGGTTCGCGAGATGTTCCGCTTCGGCTTACAGAAATTTCATGGCGTCAGGATGTCCGATCATAGAGCACTGGAGGTAGTCGAAGCCCTGGACGGCCGGCAAGCCTGGGATCTGATCCAGACCCAGGATTTTGATCTGGCAATAATCGATCTGAAAATTCCGATCATGAGTGGAGAAGAAATCATACGCGCGATTCGGAAGGACAAAAAAACCCATGCCTTACCGGTTATCACCGCCAGCGCCGGGGGCGATGAAGCCAAAAAGTCGGCCTATATTGCCGGAGCCGACCTTTTCCTGACAAAACCGGTCATGCTGGTCCAGTTTTTCAACTCCTTGCATCGTCTATTGGGACTTGGCAGACCCGCAGATGATGAAGACAAGACCTTGGTCTAGATCCTAATCTTTCGTTGGGGAACAATCTATTGACAACCTACTTGACAGACATGCCCTGTCTGTGAGAGCTTCAATTCATGAACAGTTGTGTACATCATCACCATCATCACCACCAGACCCGTGGGGTCGGATGATGGTGTAGTGTATCACTACTAACGCTATCGACGCCGGCCCTGGGCCGGCGTCATTCGTTTAAAGCGTTTGGTGCCGCCCGGGCCGCATTAATGTTGCAGGAGGCTCAAATGGCACCAAAAAGAAAAGATAATTTTCTCCGTCTGGCCTTACCCAAAGGCCGTATGCAGGTCGAGATCTTCAGGCTGCTGGCCGAAGCCGGCATCAAGCTCAGATCCGGCTCGCGCGACTATCGACCCAAGATCTCCCTGGCCGGGTTTGAAGCCAAGATCCTCAAACCGCGAAGCATTGTCGAAATGCTGCACGTCGGTTCACGCGACATCGGATTCGCCGGAAGCGATTGGGTTATCGAACTCGGGGCTGAACTAGTCGAAGTTCTCAATACAGATCTCGATCCGGTTCGGATTGTAGCCGCGGCTCCCAAGGATTTCGTTGTAGACGGCCGCCTCCCTGATGTGCCCTTGGTCGTGGCTTCTGAATACAAGCGCCTGACCACCAACTGGATAAACCAAAAAGGGCTGTCGGCTACTTTCGTTCGTTCTTACGGCGCAACCGAAGTCTTCCCTCCCGAGGATGCCGATTGTATCGTAGACAACACCACCAGCGGCTCGACTCTGCGCGCCAACGGACTCTTGATTGTAGATCAACTGATGACGTCCTCCACTCGCCTGTATGTCAATCCGCGGGTGCTGGACTGTAAAGTACAGCGAGAAAAAATCGAGCGCTTTGTCATGCTGTTGCGCTCGGTATTGGAATCGCGCCGCCGGGTCATGGTCGAAGTCAATGTATCGGCCGCAAAGCTCGAGGCAGTCATCAGTGTCTTGCCGTGTATGCGCGAACCAACAATTTCATCCCTGTATGGCAACAGCGGTTATGCCGTCAAGGCGGCCGTGCCGCGCGACGACTTGCCACGAGTCATTCCCGAAATAAAAGCCAGCGGCGGCAATGATATCGTTATCACCCAACTTACCGGGATAGTGCCATGAACACCCTTAGCAGCGACAACTCCAACAGCCTTATCCGACCATTCCCGGCTGAGCGGGTCGCCGGAGTCAAGGCTTATCGCGGCCAGCGAATTGCAGTTCCGGTTGACTTGCGGCTCGACAGCAACGAGGGTCGTGCCCCGGATCTGGCCCTGCTGAACTCGCTTGAACGACAGGGCCGCCAATTGCTGAATCGCTATCCGGATGCCTCCGGACTGGAAGCCTTGTTGGCAAAACGCTTACAGATAGATCCGGCGGCCGTCATGGTGACAGCCGGCGGCGATGACGCCATCGATCGGGTTTGTCGGTCATTCTGCGCGCCCGGACGTGAGTTAATTCAATGCCGGCCGACCTTCGAGATGATCGCCCGCTATGCACACCTGGCCGGCGCCGAAATCGTTTCCGTCGACTGGACCCAGGCTGCCTATCCTCTGGAACACGTCATATCCAGAATCAGTCCGGCAACTGCAGTCATTGCTGTAGTCAGCCCCAACAATCCGAATGGTTTTGTAGTAAGCGCGGCTGAACTAAAACGCCTTTCGGCCTGCGCCCGGCAGGCGATCCTGTTGGTGGATTTGGCCTATACCGAATTTGCCGATCAAGACCTGACCGATACAGCACTTGGTTTGAAAAATGCAGTTGTGGTGCGGACTTTTTCCAAAGCCTGGGGGTTGGCCGGGTTGCGGGTGGGTTATGCAGCAGCGGATCCTGATATAATCGAGTTACTGCGTGCTGCCGGGCACCCCTATCCAGTCGGACGGCCATCACTAGCCCTGGCGACAGCTCGTCTTCAGGCTGGCGACCAGGCCATAGCCCAATTCATCAAGCGCGTCAGGCTTGAACGAGCCGAATTGTCGGACTTGCTAGGCAGCCTCGGCGCCGAGCCGTTTACCTCTCAAGCCAACTTTGTACTCGCCCGTTTTCGAGATGCCGGCTGGGTACGCAATGGACTGGCGGCCTTGGGAATCTCAGTCCGAATATTCAACTCAGACAAAAGCCTGCAAGGTTGCCTGCGAATTACCTGTCCCGGCAAAAAAGTTTCATTTGCCCGGCTGAAGGTCGCCTTGAAAACGGTCTTGGCACCCAGGGCATTGCTTCTGGATATGGATGGTGTCCTGGCAGATGTATCCAATTCATACCGCCAGACAATCATAGAAACTGCGCAAACGTTCGGCCTGGCCTTAAGCTACGAGGAAGTAAGTCGGGCCAAAGCTCAAACCGGCGCCAACAACGATTGGCAGACTACGCAGCGTTTACTGGAAAACAGCGGGATTAAGACCACGCTTAGCGAGGTAAAAACCAGGTTCGAAAATATTTACCAGGGAACTTCAGAGAAACCCGGCCTGCGCACACGCGAACGTCTCATCCCCGAGCGAGCTGTCCTGGAACGTCTGGCGGCTCGTTTACCGCTGGCTATCGTGACTGGACGGCCCCGCAAAGATGCAGCCCGCTTTTTGAACGAATCCGGCCTGACTGGCTTGGTACAAGAAGTAATCTGCCTAGAAGATGCGCCCTTGAAACCCGATCCGGCCCCGGTCCGTCTGGCACTCAAAAGACTTGGAATCGAACGGGCCTGGATGGTTGGAGACACACCCGACGATATGAACGCCGCCCGGTCGGCCGGAGTAGTACCGCTGGGTATTCGGGCCCCGGGAGATCAAGCCAGCCAGGCAGATCAAGCTCTAGAACTCTCGGGAGCCGCCAGGATTATCGAAGACTTCAATGAAATTGAGGAGATTTTGTCATGAGTACCCGTCAAATCGAAATTGAACGAAAAACCAATGAAAGCGATATCGTCATTTCACTCGACCTTGACGGAACGGGTCGCGCTGAAGTATCAACCGGAATCGGCTTTCTGGATCACTTGCTAACATCTCTGGCCCGGCATGCCCGTTTCGATCTGACCCTGAGCTGCCGTGGAGATCTGGAGGTCGACGATCACCACACCGCCGAGGATTGCGGCCTGGTTCTGGGTAAAGCTCTGGACCGCCTGCTCGATCAGCGCCGCGGTATCACTCGTTTCGGTTGGGCGCTGGTTGCGCTGGATGAATCACTAGCTCGCGTGGTTGTCGACCTTTCAGGCCGACCTTATGCCTGTGTCGATCTAGGGCTCGCCCGCGACAGACTCGGCGGCCTGGCTTGTGAGAATATCTGCCACTTCTTGATTTCGTTTGCCATGGCTTCGCGCACAACGTTACACGTAGACATTCTCAAAGGTGCCAACGACCACCATCGGGCCGAAAGTGCATATAAAGCTTTGGCTCTGGCCCTGCGCCAGGCCGTTGCCTGCGATAATTCAAACCAGATACCCAGCACCAAAGGAGTATTGTGATGGCCCAACCTGTTTTCGTTGTTCAAACCAGTACCGCCAACACTGCCTCCGTATTGGCGGGCTTGCGGCGCTGTGGCACAGACCCCTGCCTGACCGAAGATCCCGACGTGGTTCGACGCGCTGAGCGAGTAGTTTTGCCGGGAGTCGGGGCCCTGGCAAGCGCCATGGACCACCTCGATTCGATCGGTATGACCTCAGCCTTGACCGAGCGCTTCCTCCAGGGCCTGCCCACTCTGGCGGTTTGTCTCGGCCTGCAACTTCTAGCGAGCGGCAGTCAAGAGAGCCCCGGCCGACGGGCCTTGGGTATTTTTCCCGGCCAGGCCCAAAGATTTCCAGCTAGCGTAAAAGTGCCCCAGCTGGGCTGGAACCGGATCGTGGCCCAGGAGAGTTGCCGGCTGTTACGCGATGGCTACGCCTACTTCGCCAACTCATACTGTCTCAAGCAGGCGCCCCGCGGTTGGCGGGCTGCTTTCGCTGACTATGGCGGCTCATTCGTAGCGGCCCTTGAACGAGGTGACGTACTGGCTTGCCAATTTCACCCGGAGCTGTCCTCCGCTTTCGGGCTGGATCTCCTCAAGCGCTGGCTGACGACCTCGGCATTGAAAGGAGTTTTGCCATGTTGACCGCTCGAATTATTCCTTGTCTGGATGTTCGCGACGGCCGGGTGGTCAAAGGCATTCGATTTAGCTCGCTGCGTGACGCCGGAGATCCGGCGAAATTGGCTGCGGCTTACGAGGCCCAGGGCGCCGATGAGCTGGTATTACTGGACGTATCCGCCACGCCCGAAGGACGTTCGACCCAGCTCGAGTGCGTCCGTCAGGTTCGAGCCCGTCTTTCTATTCCGTTAACGGTCGGAGGCGGAGTCCGAAGAGTCGAAGATGCCGGCCAGTTGCTGTCGGCTGGAGCCGACAAGATAGCCGTTAATACGGCCGCCGTTCGACAGCCCGGCCTGCTGACCCAAATTGCCGAACGTTTCGGCAGTCAGTGTACCGTACTGGCCCTGGATGCCGCCCGCGGGCAAATCGGTTACGAAGTTGTCGTCCGTTCAGGAACTCAAAGAGTGCCGCTCGATGCAATCGAGTGGGCCGCTACTGCCGCCAGGCTAGGGGCCGGCGAAATTCTGCTGACCAGCTGGGACCGGGACGGAACCAGGTCAGGCTACGATCTTAGTTTACTCCAAGCTGTTTCGAAAGCCGTCAATGTGCCGGTCATTGCTTCGGGCGGTGCAGCTAAACCCGAAGACTTGCTCTTGGCGCTCAGGGCCGGAGCGAATGCCGTCCTGGCAGCCTCAATATTTCATTATGCCGAATTCTCGGTTGGCCAGCTTAAGGAATTTTTGTCGCAAGGCAAAGTGGAGGTACGCCCATGTTAATTCCATCGATCGATATTATGGATGGCAATGCCGTCCAGCTAATTGGCGGCCGAGAAAAAGTAATCGATGCCGGCGACCCGTTCAGATTAGCTGAGCAATTCAGTCTAATCGGAGAGATCGCTGTTATCGATCTGGATGCTGCCCTGGGTCGCGGCTCGAACAGCGATCTGATAGCTGAACTCGTCCGGATCGCTCCTTGCCGGGTTGGGGGCGGAATCCGCTCTGTCTCAGATGCAGTCAAGTGGCTGGACGCCGGGGCCCGTAAGGTGATTCTGGGCACCGCCGCAGTGCCCGAAGTGCTCAAGGAGCTGCCGCCCGAGCGGGTGATAGCCGCCCTCGATTCGATAAATGACGATGTTGTGATTCAGGGCTGGCGCAAGAAAACCGGCCGGCGGGTCGTCGAGCGCCTGCAGGAATTGTCGGGTTTGGTCGGTGGCTTCTTAGTTACCTTTGTAGAAAAGGAAGGTCGCCTGCAAGGCACCGCGCTCGATCGGGTTGACGAGCTTGTTCGGGCCGCCGACGGTGCTAGTCTGACCATAGCCGGCGGCATCACCAGCCAGGCTGAAATCGCCAGCCTTGATTCGCTGGGAGCCGACGCCCAGGTTGGCATGGCGATCTATACCGGCCAACTAAGCCTGGCCGATGCTCTGGCGGCTCCCTTGAAATCAGATCGGGCCGACGGCCTCTGGCCTACAGTCGTGGTCGATCAACATGGCACGGCCCTGGGCCTGGCCTGGTCCGACATTGAAAGCCTGGCTGAAGCCCTCAGACTTGGCCGGGGGGTTTATCACTCGCGTTCACGCGGTCTGTGGATCAAGGGAGAAACCTCGGGCGCAACTCAAAAACTGCTGCGAGTTGATCTCGATTGCGATCGGGACGCTTTAAGATTCAGCGTACGCCAAAACGGTAGCGGCTTCTGTCATCGCGGCAGCTTTTGCTGCTGGGGCGCAGAAGACGGTCTGCCGGCCCTGTTTCGCAGATTAACCGACCGAACTCACCAGGCCCCGTCCGGCTCTTACACAAAACGCTTGTTCGAAGAGCAGGGTCTGTTGGAAGCCAAACTCATCGAAGAAGCCGGCGAGTTGGGCTGCGCAGCCAGCCAGGCCGAAGTCACCCGTGAAGCCGCCGACCTCTTGTATTTCTCGCTGGTGGCACTGGCTCGAGCCGGAGTCGATCTGGCAGCGGTCGAGGCCGAACTGAATCGGCGCTCGCTCAAAGTCACCCGGCGAAGGGGTGATGCTAAAGTAAATGCGGAGGTTGCCTCATGAACGCAACAAAACTGCGCAGGCTTGAAGCCTGCCAAGTTCCCGAGTTTGTAAGAATTGCGGTTGATCAAGACACCCTTGATCAGGCCGCCAAAATCGTAAAAGCCGTCAAAGAACGTGGTCTGGAAGCTCTATCAGAAATTGCCGCCCAGGTCGGTGATCTCGATCCATTGGGCAAACTAATCTATAGCTCCAACGAACTTCAGGCAGCTTATGCTTCTTTGACTGTCGACCAGCAAGGGCTGCTTGAGCGAACAGCCGAAAAAATTCGTCGTTTTGCCTCGGCCCAAAGAGAAAGCCTGGCAGAGATCTCGATCAGCGTCCCGGGGGGTCTAGCCGGTCAGCGCATAACTCCGCTTCGTCGCGCGGGTTGCTACGCTCCCGGCGGGCGATTTCCTTTACCCTCATCGGTGCTAATGACCGCAGTAACAGCGCGCACGGCCGGAGTCGAAACAGTTTGGGTCGCCTCCCCTCGCCCGGCCCAGATCACTTTAGCCGCCGCGCATGTCGCCCAGGCCGACTACCTGTTGGCAGCCGGCGGCGCTCAGGCCATTGCCGCTATGGCCTATGGAGCCAATCCGGTCCCGGCTTGCGATGTAGTCGTCGGTCCGGGTAATTGCTGGGTAACGGCCGCCAAACAGCTGGTAGCCGGCCAGGTCGCGATTGACATGCTGGCCGGACCTTCGGAGCTCGTGGTTGTAGCGGATGCGACGGCCGATCCCGGTTTGATCGCTGCGGACTTGCTGGCTCAGGCCGAGCACGATCCTCAGGCAATCTGCATCCTGATAAGCTTAGACCAGGCTCTGCCCGACAGAGTCGATATTGAACTCGAGGCTCAATTGTCCGACTTGCCGACCCGGGCTACTGCCGCAAAAGCCTTAGCCAATGGATTTTGCCTGGTGGTTGAAAATGTCGACCAGGCTGTCGAAGTCTGCGATCAACTCGCGCCCGAGCACCTCGAACTTTGCTGTCAAGACAGCCAGAAGGTCAGCCAACAGCTAACAAATTACGGGGCAGTCTTCATTGGGGCCAGCGGGGCCGAAGTTTTCGGCGACTACGGTATCGGCCCCAACCACGTGCTGCCAACCGGTGGCACGGCCCGATTCAGCGGGGGTTTGTCGGTCTTGAACTTCTTGAAAGTCACAACCTGGTTGCGAATCGACCAACCCCAGCAAGCCGGCCAATTTGCTGCAGATGCCGCAGCCCTGGCCCGCCTGGAAGGCCTCGAAGCCCATGCCCGCGCGGCCGAGCGACGCAAGCCCTAGATCCAAATGACCTGCTAAATCATTTCTTCATTCGATCGCGAAATTCTCCGGCCGTGAACAGGCCCTTGTCGACCAGCAAGCGCACAACCGAGCGAAATATCTTCTCGGCCTTGATCTGATATTCGATCAACTGATCCACCCGCTTGTCGAGTTTCGGGCTTACCTGATCGGTCGGTGTCGATTTCGAGTCCAATTTTTGATGGGAGGTCGTGGCATGCGGCATTGGCCTGACAGGCGGATCAATGTCGCGTCTATGTTTTACGGCGGTACTGCCGGACATGTCGGTTATCTTGAACTCTTCTTCTTCCTCTTCCGATAACGACAAGTCAATCGCACCGACCACGAATTGTCCACCTTGATCCTGTTGATCAGTGTAGCGATCCTGGATGTGCTTTTTGATTTCACTCAGTCGACCGACCAACGACCGAATTTCCATGCCGCTCTGCGCGCGGGCCGCATTCCTGACCTTGATATCGGTCGGGTCAGCCATAGCCAGCCAGAGAGTCTTACCCTGATCGCGAACTGCACACGGGTAAACTTCATTGACGGCGCAAAACTCACCGGACAACGCCTGAAGCGCAGCCAGATCTACTTTCATTTTTTTAAGCGAGACCTTGGGCAGACCAGTCACTTGCGAGACAGCCGCAACTACTTTTTCCTCGGAAACCAGGCCCAGGTCCAGCAGCGCCAGATGAAATTTTCGCTTGCGATCACTCGTATAGTCCAGGGCGCTTTGATACTCGAACTGTTCCAGAACTCCCTGCTTGCGTAATAATCTGGCGATTTTTGAATCGGTTTGATTCATGAATTCAATCTATTTGAGTCGAGCCAGTCGGATCTCAGTCAATAATACGCAGATCGTTACTCAACTCGTTGGCATCACCGGGCTGGATCGGGAAGTGCTCAGTTAAAATCTGACCACAGCGCTCGACGCCTGCCACCATTCCGTTTCCGGGGTTACCCTCTTTAATTCCTTTGAGAATCAAATCGCGAACTTCCGCCCAATCACGATCAGATAGCTTTTCTGCAATCGCCTGATCACCGCTGACAGTGACCATGCGTTCGAACAACGACAAATAAATCAAGATCCCGGTTCTTTCTTGGGTATCTCGCAAACCATGTTCAAAGAAAGCTCGATAGGCCGCGCGTTCCACTTCATTACGCATCAACCGCCGGCTGGTAAATAGTCTCCTCAGCCAGCCGATTTGAGTGGCTACGGCGGCCCCCAGAATAAATCCGGCAACCACAACTCCGATGGCCGCCAGGAGGCCCTTCCAGGAAACTACAATCTCACGCGCCACCCAGTCGCCAGTCTCGGCTGCCGGCAGGCTAAACCACCAAAACCCAGCCAGGGCCAGCGCGGCCACCCACAACCCGACGACATCCTCGGCCCTGTCATAATCGCCGCTGGCAGTCGCCACAACCGGTACGATTTCGCCGGCGGTTGTTTTCTCAGCCTCGGCAACCGCTGCGGCTATCTGGCTGCGTTCTTGATCAGAAAAGAATGTGCTTGCCCGTTCCATAGCTGTTTACCAACTCCCGCTGGCACCGCCCCCGCCGGAAAAACCGCCGCCGAACGATCCGCCGCCAAATCCACCGCCACCACCCCGGCGTGACGACATTACTTGGTAGATAACAAACCCGATTATGCTGAATATCAGCCCCCAAAGAAGCCAGGCCCAGCCGCTCGAACCCCGGCGAATCATTGAGGCTGCCGTAAAAATAGCCAAACCGGCCGCACCGACCACCAGGAGATAGTGCCATATGGGCCGCGGCGGTGTGGGTATTTCTTTTTCACGAATCATGGCGCTGAGGGCTTCTACTCCTGAGCAAATACCGGTCGAGAAATCACCCCGCTTGAATGCAGCGATGATGTGGTTTTGCATGATATCGGCACAAGTGGCATCTTTTTCGTGCGCCCAATCTGCTCCCAATTCAATGCGCGCCTTACGATCGCCTTTTGAAACCAGCAACAAAACCCCCAGGTTTCTGGGAACTTCCTGACCGTCAACCAGAACTGTTTTATGTCCGATACCCCAACTATTGAACAAATTCTGAGCGTATCCCTCGATAGACATCCTGGCGGCCCCATAGTGGCTAAGCCGGGAAATGGTGACCACCACGATTGGAACAGCTGTCTCCGTCAGGGTCGTGTCGATAAGGCTATTTATCTTGAGATAGTCTTCAGCCGAAATCATTTCGGCTTCATCCACAATCGCCACCCGGCTAGTCGGTCGGGTTGGGTAGACTTCACGGCCGCCGGGCCCGGCGATTGCCAGCCCGCCTGCTATTGCTGAAACCAACACCAGGCAAATAGCAATATTACTCTTTGAAATCATCTAAAGAGCATTGAACATCTATCCAGTTTTGTCAACGAGTCAGGATTCGACCAACCACATACTACAGGCGAATCGCTGCTTGACCCGCTAACCCTAAGTTGGTAGTTTGGCTGCATGGAAACCAGCTCAAAAAAAGATCTCGCAGTCAGTTTTCTCAAAGATTTGGGGAAAATGGAGCCGGAACGTCTGCGCATGATCATCAGTAAACAGGTCGGCGAGGAGCTGGCGGCCGTTATGTTCAACTATGCTCGCCAGGTAATTGAGGCGAGCCCGGACAAAGCAATTGAGAATGCTTCTTCGCTCTTGATCCTGGGATACTTGCTCAAAGTACACGAAGATGGCGCGATCCCGCCCGAAAACCCACCAGTCTAGCCAAAAGCCACTAGCCTATAACCGGATATTTCCTTTTAGCAGACAATTCATCGACGGCTGCCTGCATTCGACCAGTGACCTTTTGGTAAATCTCATCGACGGCCTTTTTGTTTTTTATGTCCTTGGGCGAGTAGTTCTTGAGAGAAACCGGCTCGAGGAAACGAACCTGGCTTTTAGCCGGGAGCGGAAAATGGAATATCGGTCCAAACCCCAGGCCCCAGGGTAAGCCCAAGAAAAGGGCGCAGGTCTCAGAACGTACCAGCTTTTTCAGCCGTAATAGTTTTGCCAGCCGTTCACCGCTGTTCAGTACAAAAAAGGTTTCGTGGCCGCCAACCAGAACCACAGGGATAATTGGAACTCTTTCCCGCAAGGCCAAACGAATGAACCCTTTCTTACCACCGAAAGTAATCTTGTAGCGGTCACGATACGGGCGAAAAGCCTCGAGATTGCCACCCGGAAAGACGAAGACCTTCTTGCCGCTAGATAAGAGCTTGTTGGCGGTTTTATGCGAAGCCCGTACGCAACCGGCGCGGATCAGGAAGGTGCGCAACAACGGCAAGGCCACCATGGCATCATGTACCAAAAAATGGAGGGGATCGTTCATTCCTTTTTCGATGTACCAGCGAGCTCCCAGGCCGATTGGCTCTAAGAACGTGATCCCGGCGTTGTGATTACCGACAACCAGACCGGCCCCCTTGGGAACTTCGTCCATTCCCTCGATATCCATCCGGAAATATATCCGGTTGAGCACATCCAGAGTCGGGACCAAAAGTTGAATAAACTCTGGATCAATTCCCTCGATCTGATCTGGATCGGCCGATGACAACATAGCGGTCGCAACAGTTTTTATACTTTCCAAACTCAGCATTCCGTCCCCAACCATTTGACTATCTCCTTGGCCGTGCGCTCGACTTTCTCGTCGGTCCCGACAATGAAATCCATATGCTGAAACCCCTCCATAACTGTCCCTGTTTGATCTTCGGGAAACTGACTGGCCGGCGGAACCAGGAAATCTCCTTCGGCCACCAGACAATGAACCACCAGCTGCCTGACTCTCGCGATTCTTTGCAGAGTGTCGCTCCCGGCAACCAGGTCACGGCAGCACGGGACCATGGGTGAAAGGACCTTGGCATTCGGCAGACCTTTAAATGGCGCCGCCATGGTAAACACTCGCTTCACCCGAACCGCGCACTTCGCCTCGCCCTGGTCGACCATGTCCTGGGCCAATAGGGCGATCAGGCCGCCATTCGAATGTCCGACCGCATCGATTTGATCGAAGCCATATTCTTGCCCGGCCTGATTAAGCCACTTAATGAAATCTCTGGCTGCCTTGGGCAGGCGACACAAGTTAGCCAGGGCCGAATAGTAATAGGCAAATGATGGCGGAACACACACCGAGCGGCCAAGTTCGATCAGTTTATTGCCCAGACGATTCATCACGCTCGAGGTACAAAAAGCACCTGGAATGAGAACTATTGGGCGAGGCCCCGAGGGCGTAAAGCGAATCGGCTTATCCAAAGTTGCCAAAGTCTGATGGACAGATCCGCGCCAAAAAGATGGCAACCTTCTGATATTGCTGATGCTTTCCAAGTCGACTCCTCTACATAGAGGTTGTTCTATGTTCTAATGTGTTACTATCAGAAATGACGCGGCACGTCAACCAGAGTATGGAATGGCTGTAGTAAGGCTAAGCGATATAGGCTGGCCAGGCTTTTACTCTATAAGCTGAATATCAGAAGTAAAAGGCCCCTTCTTGACCCGCATTTGCGGACGCGATCTGAAGTATTGCAGCTGCTTGACCAAAACCTTGAGCTCGCGACCGTCATCGGTAGCGACAATGAAGGAATATTCGCTGATATCCTGGGCATGCTTCTTATCCATCACTGTTGGAACTGATTTTTCGACCTTTTCCGTGATAGTTCCATCAAAATAGTCCAGCCAGAGAATATGCGGCCTGAGTCCGAAATAGGCCCCAGCCAGGATTGCCAACAGGATAATTATTTTTAAAAGACGCTTCATTGGTTACTCTCCAAAGAAGACGAAATTAACAGTCAACTAGTGTACCTGTCAAGCACACTCTGGCTCGGCCATCAACTTGGTCCAGGGGTGCTATTCCCTTGACACTATTACATCTTTATGATAGTTCTCCCTACGTTTTTTATACGTTTTTCCCAATATCATTCCCCTTAAATGGGCATAACATCCCAGGATTGGGGAAGGAGGCGTTAATGCCCAAGACTTTACTACTAGCTGACGATAGCATCACCATTCAACGGGTTGTTGGTATTACTTTTGCCAATGAAGATTATGAAATAACCACTGTTGATAACGGCGAAGACGCTGTCACCAAGGCAAAAGAAATTACACCCGACATTATTCTGGCTGACGTGATAATGCCCAAGAAAAACGGGTATGAAGTTTGCGAAGCAGTTAAGAACGATCCCGATCTCCAGCATGTACCTGTCTTGTTACTTGCCGGTACGTTTGAGGCTTTTGATGAGAATCGGGCGCGTGAAGTCGGGGCCGATGGCCATATCACGAAGCCCTTTGAGAGCCAGGCGTTGATCGATAAAGTCAATGAACTGGTTGGAGCTGCACCTTCTCCGGGCATGCCCTCGCCGCTACAACCGGTTACATCAGCAACCCCAGCGGCGGCTGCAACACCTGAACCGATATCCCCACAACCAGCTCCAACTCCTAAGCCAGCCCCGGCAACACCAGCGCCGGTTGTTTCTCCGGCACCGCCTCCCCCGGTGGTTTCTCCCGTACCACCGGCGCCGATATCGCCGCCGGTCACTCCGGAGCCCAAACCTTTAGAACCCAAGCCTTTGGAGCCCAAGCCTTTAGAGCCCAAGCCTTTGGAGCCCAAGCCTTTAGAGCCCAGGCCTTTAGAGCCCAAGCCTTTGGAGCCCAAGCCTTTAGAGCCCAGGCCTTTGGAGCCCAAGCCCTTGGAGCCCAAGCCCTTGGAGCCCAAACCTTTGGAGCCCAAACCGTTTGAACCAACACCACTAGAACCCAAACCTCTGGAACCAACCCCGATAGAGCCTGCGCCCGTGCCAGCTCCATTTGAGCCAAAACCAATCGAGTCCCCGGCCGATGAACCCAAACCTTTCGAACTGGGACCAATCGACGACAAACCGGCCGAACCGGAACCCTTGGACTTGACGCCCAGTGAACCGGAACCGATCGAACCGGCAGCGCTGGAGTCTCCTGCGGCTACGCCAGTCCCGGCCTTCGGGGCATCCGAGCCGCTGACCGATCTGGAACCGGCCCCAGTCGAGGCAGATGCTAAAGATGATGATTTTAAAACCGATGTTACCCAACCGTTCTCAAGCATCGACGAAAAACCAGCGCCGGTCGAAGAAGAGACCTTCGAACCTAAAGAGGAAACCCTGGCGGAATTAGCCAATCAAACATCGACAGCCGAACCAGCTGAGGATGTCGAACTACCTTCGGTGGACATCGATGACGAGGGCCTGGTTGATGATGCAACCGACGCCAAGCCCGAATTGGCCCCGATCCACGAATTCATTCCCAAGCCGGACGAGGTTGGCGAAACCCAGTCAGATACAACTTCTGATCAAGCAGCCCCGTCCGAAGATGTTGATTTTGGCGAGGAAGCTGCACAATCTTTGCCCAAGGATCGGCTCGAGGCGATTGCGAAAGAAGCAATCGAAAAAGTTGTCTGGGAGATAGTTCCCCAGTTGGCTGAAACGATTCTTCGCGAAGAAATCGAAAAGCTGGTGAAAGAAAAACTTACTGACTAGGACTGTATTCATCCAGCGGTAGAACCTGAAAAGGGGATGATGATACATCATCCCCTTTTTATTGTCCAAAAGAGCGAAATGCCATGAGCACTCAGTTGTCAAAACATTACGATCCCTCGCAAGTCGAACCCCATTGGGCCGAAAAATGGATTGCCGAAGGTTGTTTCAATGCCAGCGATCAAGATAGCCGGCCGGCATTTTCGATTGTGATTCCGCCGCCGAACATAACCGGCACCCTGCACATGGGACATGCCCTGACCCTTACAATTCAGGACATCCTGACTCGCTTCAAGCGAATGCAGGGCTACAATTCGCTGTGGTTACCTGGAACCGACCATGCCGGCATAGCGACCCAGATGGTTGTTGAGCGCTCGTTACAGAGCGAGGGCAAGAGCCGTCATGATATCGGCCGTGAGGCTTTCATTGAAAAAATATGGGATTGGAAAAAGCGCCATGGCAATCGCATCAATGAGCAAACCAAAGCCATGGGGGCTTCAGTTGACTGGCAGCGTGAACGCTTCACGATGGACGACGGCCTGAGTCGGGCGGTCCGTGAAGTTTTCGTCAAGCTCTACGAAGATGGACTGATCTATCGCGACCTGCGTCTGATTAACTGGTGCCCGCGCTGTCAAACTGCTTTATCCGATCTGGAGGTCAACCTGGAGGCCACCGATGGCCAGCTCTGGACTATCGATTACCCTGTCGTCGGCAGCCAGACGCACTTATCGGTCGCAACTACCCGGCCCGAGACAATGCTGGGCGATACGGCCGTCGCAGTTCATCCGGACGATCCGCGTTACAAAGAATTGATTGGCCAGCAAGTCAACCTGCCGCTGACCGGTCGCACTATTCCGATCATCGGAGACTCCGAGCTAGTCGACCCCGAATTCGGTACCGGCTGTGTAAAAGTAACCCCGGCCCACGACTTCAATGATTTCGAAACCGGCCGACGTCATAATCTCGAATCGATCAGCGTAATCGACACTTTTGGCAAAATGACCCAGCCGGCTGGGCCAGATTTCGCCAAACTGGATCGATTCGAAGCCAGAAAAAAAGTCGTCGCTGCACTCGAAGACCAGCAGCTGCTCTCCAAGATCGAGGATTACGAAGTAGAGCTCAGCCGCTGTCAACGTTGTAGCGAGATCATCGAACCGCTGCTGAGCAAACAATGGTTCGTCGACGTCAAACCACTGGCCGCCGAAGCCATTAAAGCAGTCGAAGACGGCCGGACTGTATTCGTTCCCAGGCAGTGGGAGAAGACTTACTTCGAATGGATGCACAACATTCGTGACTGGTGTGTTTCGCGCCAACTGTGGTGGGGCCATCGAATTCCGGCCTGGTTCTGCGAGTGTGGTGAGGTAATTGTCGCCCGAACTGAACCCGATTCGTGCCCAAAGTGCGCTAGTTTAAAAATCACTCAAGATCCGGATGTACTCGATACTTGGTTTTCTTCAGCACTCTGGCCGTTTTCTACGATGGGCTGGCCGGATGAAACCAAGTTACTCAAGACATTCTATCCGACCACCCTGATGGAGACCGGATTCGACATTATTTTCTTCTGGGTAGCCCGGATGATGATGATGGGCTTGAGATTCATGGGGGATGTCCCGTTTAAGACCGTATATTTGCACGCCATGGTGCGCGACGAGCAAGGTCAGAAAATGTCTAAAACCAAGGGCAACGTAATCGATCCGCTGGACGTCTCCGAGAAGTCTGGCGCAGATGCCTTGCGTTTTACACTGGCCTCACTAACTGCCCAGGGTCGCGATATTAAATTGAGTGTCGAGCGAGTAGAGGGCTATCGACATTTCATCAATAAAATATGGAATGCGGCCAGGTTTGCGCTGATGAATTTGGACGATTTCGATATCAATGCCGCCGCCAACCCCAAGCTGCGTTCATTGTATGATCGCTGGATTCTAGCCCGAACCCGCCAGGTCGTGGCGGCGGTTGAGCAAGCCCTGGAGGCTTACCGACTGAACGAAGCAGCCGCGACGGTCTACAATTTTTTCTGGCACGAGCTATGCGACTGGTATGTCGAAATGATCAAGCCAGTCTTGAACGGCCGCGATGGCCAGGCGGCCAGGGCCGAATGCCAGCGAGTCCTGGTTCAAGTCCTGGATTTTTCATTGCGATTGCTGCACCCCTTTACTCCGTTTGTGTCTGAAGAGATCTGGCAGAAACTTCCGCTCGCTCAACGCAACAGTCAGTATCTAGTCAGCTCCAGTTGGCCCCAGATCGAGCAAATTCCCGAAGACAAAGAAGCCTTGCAGCAAATCGGCTGGGTGATCGAGGCTGTTTCAGGCATTCGCAATATTCGCGGAGAAAGCGACTTGCCGCCGGGCAAGCCTATCCCGGCCCACATCCTTTGCAATGACGAAGCCGTACGAAAGACCCTCGAAGAGCATAGCGACACAATCAAGCACCTGGGACGTCTGTCAGACCTGATTCTGGCCAAGCCCGATCAGCGTCCGGACCAATCAGCAATTTTTGTGGCCAAGAATGTCGAAGTCTGTGTGCCGATGAGCGGCTTGATCGATTTCGCCGTTGAAAAAAACCGATTACTCAAAGACATCAAAAAAATCGATGCCGACCGTCAACGCTCTGCCAAGAAGCTGCAAAACGAAAATTTCCTGGGGCGCGCTCCGGAGCAAGTCGTTGAAAAGGAAAGACAGAAGCTTGCCGAGTTTGAAGCCAAACAAGCCAAGCTCAAAGAAGCGCTCGAACAAATCAAAGAGTGGGCAGAATCATGAATACCACTAATCCTGACCCGCAGCTGGCTGCCTTAATCGACCTGGCCCTGACCGAAGACCTGGGCAGCGGTGACTTGACGACCAATGCTCTGTTTACAGCGCGAGCCAACGGTGCGGCCGGCTTGATTGCTCGTGAATCCTTGGTTGTCAGTGGTCTCGATGTCGGAGCCGCGGTCTTTACTCGTCTAGACCAAGCTTGTTCCTTCAAGATACTCACCCAAGACGGCAGTCGGGCCAAGCAAGGGACTGTTCTGGCCCGGGTTCATGGCCCTGTCCGGGCACTCCTTACTGGAGAACGTCTGGCTTTAAACTTCATTCGGCATTTGAGCGGGATCGCCTCGCTGACACGCGAATATGTCAAAGCCCTGAAGGGCACCGGCTGCACTCTTTTAGATACTCGTAAAACCACTCCGGGTTTACGCCGTCTCGAAAAGGCCGCCGTACGAGCGGGTGGCGGTTCAAACCATCGCCTGGGACTCTTCGATGGCGCCATGATCAAGGACAACCATATCTCGGCGGCCGGCTCTATTCGAGCGGCAGTCAATACAGTCCGCAAATCGATTCCACCTACTCTAAAAATCGAAGTCGAATGCAGTAACTTAAAACAAGTTCGTGATTCCCTGGCCGCTGGGGCCGATATTATCATGCTCGACAACATGCCGCCCGAGAAAATGGCCAAGGCAGTTACTATCGTAAACGGCCAGGCCGCTACCGAGGCATCCGGCAACATCACCCTGAACAACATCAGAGCGGTAGCCAAGAGCGGAGTGGATTTCATCTCGGTTGGTGCGATAACTCACGGGGCCAGATCAGTCGACATCTCGATGGAGCTGGAATAGTCGTGAGCGTTAGTGATCTGACTACGCTTGATAAGCCAAACCTGAAAGTCCTATCCACGACAACATCTACCAATGACGCCGCCCGCGAGTGGCTGAATTCTGGTGCGCCGGATGGGGCCACGCTGGTCGCCGATTATCAAACCGCCGGACGTGGCCGCCTGGGCCGCCAATGGCATTCGCCTCGAGGCCTGGACCTGACGCTCTCGATGATTTTCATAGCCCCGATAGAGAGCCTGCGCCTGGTCCCCTTGCTCGGCGGTCTGGCGGTTCGTGCAGCAGTCGAAGAGTTTCTTCCGCCTGTAATTGTTCCACAGATTAAGTGGCCCAATGACATTTTGGCTTCGGGATTCAAGCTGGCCGGCGTCCTGGCCGAGTTGATCAGCCAGCCTGTTTCGGCTGCCATTTTAGGGATCGGCGTAAACCTGAACACGCGGGCCGGAGATTTTCCAGCCGATCTGCGGCGGCCGGCTGCCTCGCTGGGTATGCTGCGCGGTAAAGCGGTAAAAAGAGACCAATTTCTGGAGTCGGTTCTCTTTCATCTCAAGGCTTATCGTAAAATGTGGTTTCAAACTCCGCGGAGCCTGGTCACAACTTTTTCTGCCAACTGCTTGACCCTTGGAAAGAAGGTCAAAGTATCTCCGCCCGGCCGCGAACCATTCGAGGCTACGGCCTCCGGAGTAGATCCCTTCGGGACGCTGATGGTAGTAGACCGAAAAGGCACAACAATTCCAGTCGAAGCCGGCGACGTAGATCCCGTTGATTGAAGGGAACTATTGCATCTATTCCGTATCTAATAGATACAAGCTTTCAACAGCGGGGTAGAACTTGGCCGATTCCAGATTTCTTATCTTGCTAATCGTCGTCTTGTTCGGCTCCCAGGTGTCGGCTGAATCCTGCCCAAACACCTCAGCCTATAAAAAAAGACAAAATATAGTCATCCAACTCGATAAACTGATCGACCTCGAAAAAGACTCAGATCGCCGGGCTGATCTTTTTCTGCGCAAGGCCAGGATCTACCTTGAACAGTATTATGATTGTATCGATCTACCTAAAGAACAACTAGAATTGGCCATAAAGACCTATGGCCGGATCATCGAAACCCACTCGAGCTATCAGCGGCTCGACGAAGTAATATTCTTGCTGGCCAGCGCGTTGAATGATGCCAAACGGGCAAAAGAAGCTCTGGAACTTTATCAGCAACTTATTATTAAGGGCGGTAAGTTTGTCCCGGATGCCCTGGTGGCTATCGGTGACTTCTACTTCAACCAGGCTAATATGCTCATGGCCAGAAAAGCATACGAACGAGCCATTAAACACGAGAATTCTAGCTTAGCCGACTACGCCGTCTACAAACTGGCCTGGATCCATATCAACCTGCAGGAATTCGAGAAAGCCGGCCAGCTCTTTAGGAAAATTATCGTCAAACACGATTTTGATCACAAAAACTGTATTAGAGAAGAAGCTCTTCATGACTATGTGCTGGCATACAGCCATTTCGGTCGGGCAGAAAAAGCGCAAGCCGAGTTTCAGAGCTTTGCTGGCGGCCAGGTTCGCGATATGCTCGATCGCTTATTCAGGCTTTATATCGATCATGGAAAATTTACCGATACAATCACCGTCCTGCGTCATTTGATCAAAACCGAACTCGATCCTCTTCATAAAATCGATCTGCATGTCTATATCATCAAGGCATCTGCCCGATTGGGCATGAAGAACGAAATCCTGCTCGAAGTGAAACAACTCGCTCAGACGCTGCAGCAGGCAACCCGCTCCAAGAGAATTCGCCGCAGAAACTACCAAACAAAATACGCTGAAGCCCGCCAGGATGCTGCCGACAGCATTGCCCGCCTGGCAGGGACCTGGGAAAAAGAAGCCAGGTATGCTCCGCCCCTGGCCGCTGAGCAGGCCGAAGAAATACTTGGCCTGTATCTGGAAATCTTCCCCGATACCGATCAGGCCTATGTCATGCGAATCGTCTATGCCGACTTTCTGACAACCACGCGTAAGAAGTACAAGTTGGCAATAATGGAATATGAAAGGATCATCGAAACCGATTTGGCCCACCATGAAAAACGCAAAACATCCATAAGATCTATGAGCAGTGGCACGAAGAGACACCCGCGTGGCTTTTTCCTTTGTGAAGCCGCCTATGGCATTGTCAGGGCTCGTCAACATCTCATGCAGAAAGAAGAATTTCAGACCGATCTGGATTTCATCGCCGCCGCCGAAACCTATTTGAAACTGTGCTCCAAAAAAGAAGATGTCTGCCAAGTAAGATCGGCTCTGGCTCACTCATTGACAAGCCTGCATCACTTCAGTCAAGCCCGAGAACAGCTCACCCAAGTCGAGTCGAATTGTCCTGATCCCGACAACTCCACCGCCCGGCTGCAGATAGAAAAAATTGACACCCAGCTAAAAGATTTTACGGGCATCAGGTTCAAGCCGGCTGAGATCAAAGGCAAACTGAGCCGGGCGTTGATAATGGGTGTCATGTATCAAAACCGGGCAGTCTTGTCCGATTGTTTCAGCAAAGAACCATCCGAGCGTTCGAAACCAGTCAGCTGGGTTCTGATCAGGTTTCTAATTGCCGTAAACGGCTACGTGGCCATCTCCAAAGTCGATCAATCAAATCTGGCCGGCAAGAAAACCGGGCGCTGCCTGGAAATGCAGATTCGTAGACTGAAGTTCCCGCCTCCGCCCAGGTATCAGGACGTAAAGGTCATTTATCGCCTGGAAATTGCTCACCTGCCAACTCCTCAATAACTCTTACCTGAAGCGGCTGACCTCAAGAGTCTGCCCATCAGTTTCAAAGCTGACCGCCCCGTGAAGATCCGTCCTGAAAACCCGGACACCGGCAGCCTCGAGCCGTTCGAGCAGTTCGGGATGCGGAAACCCGTACGAGTTGTCGCGACCGGCCGAAGCAACCGCGAAGTCCGGCTTGACTTTTTCGAGTAATTCTTTCGAGGTCGCATTGCGGCTACCATGATGGCCCAGCTTGAGGACATCAGCCTCCAACTCGATAGCCCGGGCAATCAGGCCAGCCTCCCCGTCCTTTTCCAGGTCGCCGGTCAGCAAAAACGTGTGCTGCCCGTAACTGATCCTCAACACTAAGGAGCGCTCGTTATCAGACAGTTCTTGGGCGGCTTTTGTCGGCCAGACGACATCAACGACAAGTCCTTCGGTTGCTAGCATCTGCTGACCAGCCCGCAACTGCCTGACATGAGTCCCGGTTTCCTTAGCCGCCCGGGCTAAAGCTTCAGTCGCCGGCTTGTCTTCCAATGCTTGCGCCGTCCACAGCTCACGCGGGCGAAAAATGCGTACGATCGACGCCAAACCACCGGCGTGGTCCGACTGGGGATGGGTCACAACCACCGTGTCTAAATGAGTAATTCCCTGGCCCCATAGAAAGCGGGCGATTATCTGCCGCCCGGTGTCAAATCCACCCTCTTGAGCCTCGCCACCGTCAATCAAGATTGTGTCCGATCCGGGTAGTCTCACCAGCGTAGAATCTCCCTGGCCAACATCCAGGAAGGTCACTTCCAGCTTATCCGAAAATATCGGAGCCAACCGGCCAATCACCCATAAGACAACCAGCAGTCCAAGCCCGCTGACGGCCGCCCAGCGTGCCCAGCGCAGCTTCATTTTCAGAAACATAAAGGTGGTTGCATAGCTAACGATCACTTGTAGAACCGATGGAGTAGCCATGAAGAATGCAGCCCAGGAGATCCCGCCCAGCCAACCGGCCAGCTCGACCAGCCAGCCGGTCAATCCCAGGGCCGCGTCGGCAATCAGGCCGGCCAACCCGGCACTCAGGGGAAAGACAAGGGCTGCTAATAGACCGAGCGGCACAATCAACCAGGCCGCCAACGGTACAGCCACCAGGTTGGCCAACAACCCGATCGGGCTGGCTTGATTGAAATAATAGGCCACCAACGGAGCTGTTCCCAGTATGGCGGTCAGAGACAACAGTAAAAAATGAACCAATCTGACGAAGATCCTGCGGTACCATGGATCGGCCAGTCCTTTACGGTTCAGCGGCATGTTGAGCCAGGCGCTTAAAACCGGCATTCCGATTATCACAAAAGTAACAGCCGAAAAACTCAGCCCAAAGGACACAGCGAACAAAGATTGGGGCCAGATACCCAGCACAATCAGGGCCGCGGCCGCCAGGGTCTGCAACGGATCAGATTCCCTTCTGACTATCACGGCAACTAAAAAACATATAACCATTATGCCGGCCCGGATCGCCGGCAAGTGGGCTCCTGAGAGCAAAATGTAAAATACTGTCACCGGGATAACCGTAACGGCCGCCAGCCGGCGGATATCAAAACGCAAAGCTAGTCTTTTTATTCGAACGAGAAGTAGCTGCAGTAAAACAAACACACCAAAAGCCACAAAACCGAGATGAAGACCCGATATGGCCAGTAAATGGGCCAGCCCGGCCCGCTGAAATGATTCCCGGGTGGCCGTCGGTATTTGACCCTTCTGCCCGATTGTCAAAGCCACCAGAACACTTTTTAAAGCGACTGGGCCGTCACGTGCCTGAATAAATCTCTGTAGGCTTGCCCGGGCACTTGCAACCCAGCCAGCCAGCGAGGCTGAATCTGATCGGACCTCGACCAGTATGTCTTCACAGGATCCAACTGTGGCGGTCCAGTCGATTCCCCGTCGCCGCAGCATCAATCCATAATCAGTAACTCCAGGATTATGGCTCGAGTTCGGCAGGCGTACCTTGGCCAGGGCCCGAACTGTATTGCCCGGCAAGATCTCGGGGCAATCCGGGCCATCTTCTGACCAATGATCATAGACGGTCAAACGTACACGCGCCCGGCTGGCAATCGGCAGGCCGCCCGGCTCCCGGAGTGAATGCAGCCGCAGCTCTATTCTCCGCTTGTTGGGCAGAACCTCCCAACCCGACTCGGCCACAGCCGAGATTACGGTCTTCGATTCAAACTTCGGCAAATCGGGAACATCCGGCAAAGTCCCGCGCGAGAATCCAACCGCTAAAAAAGCCGTCAGCCACAGAAAAAACCGGAGTGGGCCCCCGACCTTGAAAAGGGCCAGGCTGCCTGCGACCAGGCTGAAACCTGCTGCAATAGACAAACCCAACGCCGCCGGCCAGCCGCTTAGATCCTGAAGTAAAATCCCGAGAGCAAAAGCTACCGCCAGGGAAATGAGCGGCCGGCGCATGGGCAGTTTGTGCTGGTCGAACCGTGACACCATCTTCAAGTCGGACGTTTCAGAAAGGCCTGATAGTCTTCAGGTGTATTGAGGTTTCTAATTACTCCCGGATCATCAAAGTCCAGATAGCTGACTCGCCCGGCGGCCAACTCGCTTTCGACGACAGCCCGGGCCCCCTTGTCGGCCATGGGCGACTTCAGATCGGCAAATAAGCTGCGCGAAAAGCAGCTTGGGTGTCCCGGCTGGTTTCTATACCGAGCTACTACGACAGAATGTTGTCCGAGTCCCTGGCGAACCCGACTGACTGTCTCTGGCTCTATGCAGGCCTGGTCTACCAGGACAACCAAGAGGCCCTCGACATTGCCCACGGCCGGCAGGACCGACCTGACCGACGATATCTGCCCGCCGGATGGATCGGGATTGATGACCACCTCAACATTCACAAGATTGCATTCTTTGACGATCAGATCAGTCGGGTTGGAGACAACTGCTACTACCGGAGAACAGCCGCCAGCATGTAAAGCCTGGCTCAAAAGATCTAGAAATGTCTCGGATTGGTATCTCAGTAATGCTTTGCATGTACCCATACGCTGCGATGCTCCGGCCGCGAGCACCACACCGGCAATTGCCATCAGCGAAGTCTCCTAAGCCTTCGCTTGCGACGCTTTTTCAGCTTGCTCATGTGGTCGAAGATCTCAAGCAACCCTTCGGTCAGCAGGGCCCCAACAACGTGGCGCCGGTATTTAGCAGTCGAGCGAATATCGTCAATTGCTCTGACCGCCCGGCAACAACAATCGGCCGCCGCTCGAATAACCTGGGCCCCGAGCACCTGGCCCTCTAAAGCCCTGGCTGCCTCGGGCACGTCTATCACTTCCGGCCCGACAGCCCCCATGGCTATACACACCTTAGACAAGCGATCGTCTGAATGCCGCCTGGCAATCAGTGCTACCGAAGCCTTTGAGCAACACATCCCTTTTCTCTGTCCGGCCTTTTTGAAAAATGCAACTGTGCGACCTTTACGAATCGGAATTTTCACGGCTTCGATGATTTCGTCGAAACCAAGTACTGTTTCACCAGGACCTTTGAAAAACTCCAGGATCGGCACAAAACGCTGCCGGTCGCGACCGGTCAAGATAATCTCGGCCTTCAGGCAGGCCAGGGCCGGTATTGAATCTCCGGCAGGCGAGGCATTGCCAAGGTTGCCCCCTATGGTTCCGAGATTGCGAATCTGGGTCGAACCGACCGCCGCACAGGCTAGTCCCAGCAGGTGTGCCCGGCGTCGGATCAGCGGATCATCGGCAATCTCCTGATGGGTTACGGCTGCGCCGATTTTTATTAGTCCTTTCTTTTCGAACTCAATTTTTCTCAACTCGTCGACCTGACTGATATCGATTAATATCTTCTTCTCACTAAAAGGCTCCGGATGCACGAGAATGTCCGTTCCTCCGGCGATCAGCAGGGCTGCCGGTCCATCGGCCCAAAGCATCTCGGTAACATCTTCAAGTGAGGTAAGCTTCAAGAAATCGATCATTAAAAACCCCTGGCCAATTTACTCTTCTGCCTCGCCGCTATCGTCAAACACAACATCCTCGAGCGATTGCGTCTTGGGTTTTCCCATCGGCTTGGGCGGCGGAGCCTTTTTCTGAGGTTTGGCCACCGGCGCCTTGGTTTGCACATTCACTGGCGAACCACGCCGCCAAAGTGTAACCAGTTCGGCGGCGATCGAGACTGCAATCTCTTCCGGGGTGACCGCGCCGATATCCAAACCTACCGGAGAGCGAATATTTCTGATTTGCTCTTCAGAAACTTCTTTGGCCTTGAGCAACTCAATCGACTTGGCCGCTTTTTTACGGCTGCCAATCATGCCCAGATAAAACGGGTTTTTATCGACTGCTCCCTCAAGAACCAGCTGATCCATTTCATGCCCGCGAGTAACGATCAGGACATGATCTTTAGTGCCGGGCGGTCGCGCGGCAATTTCTTCGGCAAAGGGGCGATTGACAACCTCGTCTACGTTGGGAAAACGTTCCCGATTGGCCCACTCTTCGCGCTCGTCGACAACCCGAATGCGGCAACCCAGAGTTCCGAGAACATTGGCCACGGCAGCCGCCACGTGTCCACCGCCGTATATGATTACTTTCTTGGGTGGTTGCACCGGCTCAACGTAGATACTCATTTCACCGCCACAACTCATCCCCAGTTCATCGAGCTTATAGTGAACTGTGCGCGGACCGCGCCCGTCCTCCAGGGCGTTGAGCGAATCGGCAATAACCCGGGCCTCAACCACTCCTCCGCCAACTGTGCCTCGAATGCTGCCATCCGGCAGGACTATCATCTTGGCACCCACCTTGCCCGGAGCAGACCCAACCGAACGGACAACCAGAGTAAGCACACCGGGTTCTTCCTCCTCGATCAGGCGCTGCAATTCCATCGCGATAGTTTTGGTTCCTTCTCCTGAAACCGGCTCCATTGTTTACCTCCCACTTCTTCTAATAGACCTTTTACGGGCTGTTTTTCTGATTGCTGAAATGATCTTGGTATATCCTGTACAGCGGCATAAGTTACCCGCCAGACCATGGCGAATCTGTGCCGTTGTTGGTCGTTTATAGCGCGCCAAAAGGTAGGCCGAAGCCATCAACATCCCCGGTGTACAGTAACCGCACTGGATCGCGCCCTCATCAACAAAAGCTTTTTGAAGATCTGACAACTGGCCGTCACGACCCAGACCTTCAACGGTAGTAATCTCGGCCCCATCGGCCGAAGCTGTCAAGACCAGGCAGCTGGCCACTAGCTTACCATTCATCAACACCGAGCAGGCCCCGCATTCACCAATGCCGCATCCAACCTTGGTCCCGGTCAAACCGGCCTTGTCTCGCAAGGTGTCGACCAGGCGCTCGTCGGACTCGACTTCGAAAAGCGCCAGGGAGCCATTGATATTCAATGAAACACTAACTTTCATTTTGCCTGTCCTCCAGGGCATTCACGATGTCTTCAGCCCTGACCGGCAACCGGTAGAAGCGCACGCCGATCGCGTCGGCGACTGCATTCAAAATTGCCGGAGTCACACCTACCATGGCTGTCTCGCTCATGCCCTTGGCCCCCAGCGGCCCGCTGGCTTCTTTGACTTGAACCGGAACCGTCTTGAGCGCCGGCGGCACATCCATGCTGGAAGGCAAGATATAGGTATTGAAGTTGGTGTTTTCGAAGCGGCCTTTATTAAAAAGTACTTCTTCGAACAAAGCATATCCAATACCCTGGGCAATACCGCCCTCACTCTGACCCTCGAAGCCGGTCCGGTTGATAACCCGGCCGCCGTCTAGGTAGGCCTCGACCGCCTCGACGCTGACTTCGCCGGTCAGGGTGTTTACCTCAACCAGGGCGACATGAGTACCGTAGCTGTAAAGTAAATGAGGTAAGCCGTCGCCCATCTCATAATCCTGTACCGGCACGTGGAAAGTGGCCCGGGCGGCAACGCCCTGCGGCCCGACCAGCTTCTCAATCTTGATTTTCGAACTACCCTTGACCAGCACCCCCGACTCCAAACGACACGAGTCGACCGGCCAGCCCTGACTTTCATGGGCCAGCTCGGCCAGTTTCTTTCCCAACTCGCCGATCGCTAAGATTATTGCGTTGCCGACTGCATAGGTTGTCCGCGAGGCGGTCGTAGTGCCCGAATCGGGCGTCAGGCTGGTATCCGCACCTATTACGCTTACGCGCTCGTAGTCAATTCCGATAATCTCGGCGGCTATCTGAGCATAGCTGGTATAGGCCCCCTGGCCGATCTCATTGGTGCCGGCCTTGACCACCAGCTGGCCGTTTGGTTTTAACAATACTTCTACTTCGGCATAATCGGGAATTCCGATTCCGAGCCCCAGCCCCTGCATCTGAGAGGCCACCCCAATGCCGCGCTTGATATACGGAGCCATTGAGGCCGAGTATTTCGAGCGGTCGTTTTTGATGCTCCTTTTTTTACGGCTGAGCTTTCCCTTGCGAGCGGCTCTGATGGTCGCTTCGACCCCGACCTTGAGTTTCATTTCATAACCCAGACCGGCCAGGTCTCCTTGACGAAGCACATTGGCCTGTCGGAAAGCCAGGGGATCGCGCTTGAGCTCTTTGGCCATTAGATCCATTTGGCTCTCAATAGCCACACAAACCTGAGTGCAGCCGAACCCGCGAAACGCGCCCGAGAAGCCGTTGTTGGTATAGACGGCATAGGCATCAACCTTGACATGCGGCACCAGATAGGGCCCGGCGGCGTGTTCGGCCATCAAGTTGAGCACCGGTCCGCCCAGGGACGCATAGGCCCCGGTATCGGACACAATCCGGGCCTCGAGCGCCATGAGTTTGCCGCTCTTGGTAGCCCCGGTTTTAAACCACAGCTTGGCAGGATGCCGCTTGGTGTGGGCCACAATCGATTCTTCCCGGGTGGCAACCATTCTGGCCGGACGCTTGGTATGATAGGTCATCAGGGCCAGATGAATCTGGACGGTAATCTCATCCTTGCCGCCGAAGGCCCCGCCGACAATCGGCGCGCTTACTCGAATTTGCTCGAGCGGCAAACCCAATGCCCGGGCAACCTGGGTCTGATCACGAAAGACATACTGGCCGCAGGCTTCGATTGTCAAAACACCGTCTTCGGTATAATAAGAAGTCCCGGCTTCAGTTTCTAAATAGGCGTGGTCAATCATCTGAACTTGATAGGTGTTCTCAATCACCACAGCGCTTTTTCGAAAACCCTCGGCTGGATCACCCTTGACGAAGTGGCCCTGATGCATGATGTTGCCGTTTTTATGCAAGGCAACTGCGGAATCTTTGAGCGCTTCTTCCGGGTCGCAGATCGGCTCGAGAACTTCGTATTCTACGACTACATCTAAAGCGGCCTGCCTGGCAGCCCGGCGAGTTTCGGCCCCCACCAGGGCCAGCGCGTCACCCATGTAGCGCACTCGATCAAAGCACAGCACCGGCATATCCTGAATTTGGATCCCGAAAGCGTTTTCTCCGGGAACATCTTTGGCCGTAAGAACTTTGACTACGCCCGGGTGCGCTTCGGCCCGGCTGGTATCGATTGACAAGACCCGGGCATGCGGGTGGGCCGCCCGCACAACTTCAACCCAAAGCATTCCGTCCATTGTGCGGTCGGAAGGATAAAGCATCTTGCCGGTTACCTTTTCTTCGGCATCAAGACGTTTTACTCGTTTACCGACTACTTTCATATCTGCCTCGGTTGGCCTGCTTGTTATCCGCCGCCCACCGGCTGGAAAAAAGTTAACTCGGCCCCATTGCTCAACCGAGTATCTCGCCCGGCCCGCGTACCATTTACCAAAACCCAGATATCAACCCGGTCCTCGAACCCAACCGCCGCGATGGCGTCAACTACCTTAGCTTCGTCTTCCAGCTCAACATCCAGCTCCGCGTGACCTGCCTGTTCGCGAAGCGATCCAAACAATGTAACCTTTACCTTCAACATTCCCAATCCGTACAAAAAGGCACTAAACCGAAGTCATTCGCATACAACCGATTACCGGGCAGACCGCGGTACACATGCCGCAACCAACACATTTATCGTCGTCGATCTTGGGCAGCCGGTCGCCGGCAAACCCAATCGCCAGGTGTCCTCCGTCACGGCAAGTAATATAACAGCGCCCGCAGTGGATGCACATACGTTCGTCGATGCGCGAACGGACCCGGCTGGCCGGGGCCAGTTGATCATGAGTTGCGATCTGCTCGAGGCTGCGACCAACCAAATCGGCCGGCGACTTGAAACCCTTTTCTTTGAGATACCAAGCCATCCCGCTCAACAAATCCTCGACAATTTCGAAACCGAAGGTCATCACGGCCGTGCAAAATTGAACATTAACCGCCCCGACCAGCATCATCTGAACGGCATCCTTCCAGTTGGCCGGCCCGCCGGTGCCGGTAATCGGCAAACCGCTCGAGCGGGCCACCATGGCAATATTGCGCAAGGTGATTGGGAAAATCGCCGGCCCGGAGAGCCCGGCGAACGACGTCTTGCCGTTGACATCCGGCTGGGGTTTCAGCGACTCCAGATCGATTCCCATCAGGCTAGGAATAGTATTCGAGGCACACAGCGCATCCGCGCCGCCCTCTTTGACTGCCTGGGCCACGGCGTTGATATCGGCCACCTGGGGGGTAATCTTGATCACAACCGGGGCGCGCTTGGCCGCGCCCTTGATCCACGAAGTTACCTCGCGGGTTAGTTCAATGTTTTGCCCCAGCATCTGTCCGGCGAAAGAACCTTCACCGCCCAGGGTACCCTGCGGGCAAGAAAAGGAGCATTCGATCACATCCGCCCCGGCGGCCTCCAGCCGGGTGACCAATTGTTCCCAGTCCTGACGGGTCGAGCCCATCATCGAACCAATCAATACCCGATCGGGAAACTCTTCTTTCAGCGTTCGAATTCGTTTTTCGACGACGTCAATGTGGTGCTCACTTATCAAATCGATATTACCCAGGCCGACGCAGCGCCGCCCGAAGACGTCATAACCGGCCATCATCGGATATTTCAATCCAACCGGCTCGGACTCGACCGCCGTGGTCTTTAAGACCGCCCCGGCCCAGCCGGCCTTGAACCCGGCCCGCAGCATATCCAGGTCGTCGGTTGGGGGTGCCGCCGCTAAGACAAACGGGTTTACAAAGCGCACTCCGCAAAAGTCGACCGAGAGATCAACGTCATCAGGCAAAACTTCACTATCGACGACTTCTATCGGCTGGCTGCCCAGAAAAGTATGCACCCGGCCGGCAACTGCTTTACCGTCGGCCACGGCATCGACCACCGTGCGTCGATAGCGAGTAAGGTCTCCGGCCACAAACACGCCGGCTGTCTTGGTTTCGAGCTGGTCGTGCTCAACCAGCCCATCGCTGCCGAGCGACAGGTTCAAAGAAGCAATCAGTTGATCGTCAATCAACTCGCCGGCGGCAATTATTACGTCATCGATTTCCAGATCGAACCTGGCACTCTCAATTGGGACCGGCCGGCGGCGGCCGCTTTGGTCGGCCGGGCCAAGTACGGTAACCAGGCAACCGATCTTGCTCAACCTGCCGTTTTCTTCGACGAACTCAACCGGCTGAGTCAGGGTCCTAAAAGTGACACCTTCAAGCTTTGCCCTTTGGACTTCCTCGGCCCAGGCCGGCATCTCGTTATCGGAGCGGCGGTAGATCACGGTAACTTCACTGGCCCCTAAGCGGGTTGCCGTAGTGGCCACATCCATAGCGGTGTTACCGCCCCCGATTACGGCTACCCGGGGACCCAATTTGGGCTTGCCCTGAGCGGCTTTGGATTTGAGAATTTCGAGGGCCTGATGAACTCCTGGCAAATCTTCACCGGGGATATTCATTTTGACTTCTTTAGTCAGACCGACTGCGACGACTGTACAATCGAAGTTGCTCTTGAGTTCGGTAAGACTCTTGATTTCAGACCCGAACATGAAATCAACGCCCAGGCGCTCAATCGCTTGAACTTCGTGATCGATCACCTGCAGCGGCAGACGCATCGACGGAATCCCGTGGATCAGCATACCGCCCGGTTTGGCCGCTCGTTCGAAGACGGTCACATGGTGACCCAACAGGGCCAGCTCGGAGGCGGCCGCCAACCCGGCCGGTCCGGCGCCAATCACGGCGACTCGTTTTCCCGATGATTCGGCCCGCGGTGTAAGATAGACGCCGTTGGCAATCTCCCAGTCAGTTGCAAAGCGCTGCAGGGCCCCAATATCGATCGGGCGATCCAGCTCGCTGCGGCTGCATTTTAACTGACACTGCTCGGCGGTGGCACATACCCTGGCGCAGGTTCCGCCGAGTACGTTGGCCCGGCGGATGACCTGGGCCGCTCCGCGGAAATCAAAATTCCTGATTTTACGTATAAACTTGCGAATGCCGACCTTGGCCGGGCAGCCTTTTTCGCAGGGAGGATCTTCGCATTGCAGACAACGATAGGCTTCGTCCAGGGCCGCTTCCAGTCGTAGCCCAGGCCCGAACTCTTGGAAACTTTTAGCTTTTCCTGACACGTCGCTACCCCTTAGTTTTAATGTTCTGCATTGTACACAAGGGGACGAACCTACACAAGTGCTACAAGTGTTAGAAATTGCCCCAAAAAATCGGGATAGTCACAGCCGGAAAGGGATCGCTGCCCGGGCCGATAGCCTGGACTGTTGAAAAATCGCGCAGCAGATCGGCCTGCTCGTCTTCCGGCTCCCAGTAGGCCGCGGCAACCACGGCGTGAATCATGCTTCCAAAATATCCAACCATCATCGAACCGACCGTGATGCCGAAGCCTGTCCACATATCATCTCTTGACGACAGGACAGTGCCGGTAACCATGCCGCCAACCATTAAAACACCATAGCCAATTCCCCAACCCCACTTGCCGACATAGTACATACCGCCGGTCGGCAGGCACGACCACAAGAAAGCGACCCAGACACTCTTTCTTTCTTTGGGCGGCAAGGGCGGTAAGGGTTCGAACTTGACCTCGGGCGAGATTGCTCCCGTCTTGTTTACCGGGCCGGCAAT
>JAFDKH010000173.1 GCA_019307065.1 Deltaproteobacteria bacterium | reverse complement strand
GATCTTTTCAGGGAAGTCTTGCCCGAGGCACACTATCAGCTGATCAAGGGCAGTTTCAAAGGCCAAGCCTGGCGTAAGGTAGGTATACGCGACATGACCAAAATGTTACCGGAGCGCACGCGAGTCAAAGGCTATGAGCGCTTGATGAAAATCGGTGATAAACTGGACATGCAAATTAACATCTGTGCCTGCCAGAACCCACAGGAGGGTAGCTCTTGTCTGGCTCCGCTCAAATCAAAAACCGTTGAGACACAAAACGGAGATCAGCTAGATTTATTCGCCAGCGCCTAATTCTCATTTTGAAAATCGTCCATAAATGGTGACACCCCAAGAAGATTTTCACCTGCCTGACAACTTTTCGAGAAAGGTTGACCAGAAGGGGATTCCTCTGTTAAGAATTGCACGGGATACCATGAATGGGAGACAGCCGAGTGAAAATTCTCACATTTGGACAGACCAATGTCGGAATGAAGCGAGATCACAATGAAGACGCTTTTCTCGTTGACGATGATCTCGGATTGTATCTTGTAGCCGATGGAATGGGCGGACACGCCGCCGGTGAGGTTGCCTCGTCCACAGCAGTCGAAGTAATCATCGCAGAATTGAGATCAAAAACCGAATTGATCGGCGCCTATAAACATGACGGTCCTTTTGAAATCAGAGACCGCTTGCTGAAGGCCAACGAAATCGCAGTTCTTAAAGCTTGTGCCGAAATATACCGCAAGGGTCAAGAGGACAAACGCCTGCGTGGGATGGGCACGACTCTATCGTCAATGTTGATCTCCGGTACCGGAGCATTCATCGCCCATGTCGGTGATTCACGAATTTATCTCATTCGCGAGGGCCAGATTCATCAGCTAACCGTCGACCACTCACTGATCAACGAGCAACTAAAGCGTGGCACGATTTCCAAGGATGAAGCTCGCAAAGCCAAATAGCTCCACATGGATATTCTGCCGGGCGATCAATTCATTCTTTGCTCGGATGGGCTGCATGGCTATCTCCGCTCCGGAGACGTAGAAAAGATTCTGAATGAAAATGAGCCGGCGGACGTGCCGGGAAGTTTTATCGACATTGCCAATGAACGCGGCGGCAAAGACAACATTTCGGTCGTATTCCTTCAGGTTGCCAAAGACGACGAAGGCGCGGCCGATGAGTTACGCCAACGCATGGATTTCATGCGCAAGGCCCCCTTGTTCCGCTACCTCAGCTATCGCGAACTGGTAACCCTGATGAATCTTACCTATGTCAGGACAGCCCGCGAAAGTGAGGTCATCATTGAGGAGAACGTAATCGGCGACGAGATGTTTTTACTCGTGCAAGGCGAGGTGCGAGTCTCCAAGGGCGGCCAAGAAATAGCCCGCCTGCCTCAGGGTAGTAATTTCGGCGAGATGGCTTTAATTGACAACGCCCCCCGTTCGGCCACGATTACATCAGTCGGGCCGGCCAGATTGTTGGTCATCGGCCGTAAACAGTTCTATGAATTTATCCGCAAAGATCCACCCTCGGGCATCAAGCTACTCTGGAGCTTTTTACAAATTCTGACTTCCCGTCTGCGCAGCACCGATGAGCAACTCCTCAAGGCCAGGGAAGAACTGGTTATCCAGGAGGTTGAACCCGACTGGATTCTTTCAGACGACGAACAAAAAATCTAAAAATCATCTGTCTCATTATCGATCAAGAAATCGTAAGCTCGTTTCCTATCCGGCTTGCTCAGAATGGCAAAGGCTTTGCGAATTTTTCCAAGGACCGAAGACAGCTGCTGCAAAAGATCTGGAGCGAAAGAATCGGGTGGAGCCGGCGGCTTGAACTGGCTGAGAAGCTTTTTATAAGCGGTTTCGATTTCAATAGGGCTCGCCTTCAGCCCGACTCCCAGGAGGTGATAATAGGTGTCGCCGCTGAGAGACTGGCGGTATTCGGACAAGGATACCCGTAAGCTGGCTTCTTGGTCCTCGGACGAATCGACCGCAGGCTCAGCAGCAATCTCAACGCTTATCTCGGGCTCAGGTTCAGTTTCCCCGGTTACTTCGATCATTTCGGAGGACAGCTCCAAGTCTACTTCATCGTCCAGATCTTCGGAGATTTCCTCAGGCTGATTTTCGATCTCGTTTTCAACCGTGTCGAGCAAACTGTCGATTTCGTTAAGTAATTCGTCTTCCTTTTTTTGCTCGGCATCTGTTTCGACATCGGCTTTTCTGGTTTTAGTGTCGGGCGTATCCTCTTGTACGACCACCTCAGCAGCCTCTGCTTTTGGCTCTTTGGGTTTTCTGGGACGACGCTGGGCACAAAGATCAAGAACCAGTGCAACCAACTCTTTGCGTTTTGGCCTGGATACTTCGTCAAAAGCAATGGCCATGCCGGCCGGATAACCTGATTGTTTGGCTTTCTCGGTTGTCAGGCTCCTGACGACTTCGCCGCTGACTTCGAACAACTCTCCGCTCGGCAGGCCGAACGAAACGACGACCTTTTTCCATAGGGGTGCCGGACTGGAAGTTCTCAAAAACATTCCACCGGCTCCTATGTCCCTGCTAACCAGGAGCACTTTTTGTTTTTCGCCGGCTACTTCAACATCAACATCGATAGCTGCAACTACCCGAGGGCTGTTGCGCTGAACATCGAATTCTTTCTGATTTGTATCTTTGCTCATATGGCTTTTGTGAGTTTCATAAATATATTTGTCAATATTGTAGCTTACAAATTCGTCTCTTTCAAATCAGTCTGACCGAGTTATTCCTTTTTCTCTGGTTTTTTCGACGAATCCTTTTTCTTCCTACCCCAATATCTCTTTTTCTTGGGCTTAACTGTCTTTTTTTCTGCCTGGACTTGTTTGTCCCCGGCTTTCTTCTCAAGCAGTTTAGGCGGTTTTGGACTTTGCTTGTCTGTTTTCCTTGGTTTGCGACGACTTGACCTTCTCTTGGCCTTAACCGGCTTTTCTTTTGCGGGCTCGGGCTGCGGATCTTTTTGAGCCGGCAATACGGGTTTGGGATCGATCTGGCGAGAATGAATTTCGACGATTTCCTCGGACGGGTTTACATCATTGGTAGCCTCAATCTCGATCGCAACGTTGAATTCCTGTTCTAGCGAAGCCAGATCTCTTCGATATTTATTTTGCAGGAAATTAGCCAAGTCCGGATGAAGGCGGACTTTAACCGATTCCGTCAATCCCGAGGCCAGGCTGGTCTGAATTTTTCTCAGCAGACGAATAGCTACGGCGTCCGGCTCGCGAACAACTCCGTCCCCTCCGCAAGTCGGACATTCCCTGAATCCGATCACGTTAATAGACTGGTCTAAACGTTGCCGGGTCAAAGTACACAGCCCAAATGCGGAGATCTTCCCGATTTGCCTGCGCGCTTTGTCATTCCGCATCGAATCACGCAAGGCCCGTTCTACGGCTGTTTTGTGGGCGCTACTTGTCATGTCGATGAAATCGATGACGACAATTCCACCCAGGTTGCGCAACTTCAACTGCCGACCGATTTCTGTGGCCGCTTCTTTGTTAGTCTCATAGGCCGTATCTTCCTGACCCCCTTTATGCCGCATTTTTCCAGAGTTGACATCGATTGCAACCAGGGCTTCGGTCTGATCTATAACCAGGCTTCCGCCAGAAGGCAAATCGACTTTGCGTCTATGAATGCTTTCAATTTGTTCTTCGATATTGAAGTGCGAGAAAATTGGTACTCGCCCTTCGTAATGCGCCAGCTTACGCTGTTCACGGGGCATAAAAAATTTCAGAAATTGTCTTGATTTCTCAAGGGCAGTCTGATCATCTATCCAGACTTTGTCGATGTCATTGGTGTAGTAGTCTCGCAAAACACGTTGCACAATATCTGCCTCGGTATGCAACAATCCCGGCTCACTTGCCCGCTTCGACCTTTTAAGAATCTCATTCCAGAGGCGAGCCAGAAAGTTCATATCGCGCGCCAGGGCGCGCTTGTTTTGACCGAAGCCAACCGTACGAATAATTATCCCCATTCCCTTGGGAGGTTTCAGGCTGGCACCCAACTCCTTGTATTTTTTGCGTTGTTCTGGATCGATAATTTTCCGGGATACGCCCAGAATTTCAGAATAGGGCGTCAGGACCAGGTGGCGACCAGCCAGTGAGATGTCTGTCGTAAGCCGGGCACCTTTTGTAGAAATGGGCTCCTTATCAACTTGGACAATAATAAACTGGTTGCGCTTTATTACATCATCGATTCTAGGTGCCGACCTTTTTTTCGACTGCTTGGCCCAATTCACCCGGACAATTTCGCTAACCGGAAGAAACCCTTGCTTGTTCTCTCCATAGTCGACAAAACAAGCGTCTAGGCTCGGCTGAACTGTTTTAACTTTACCCAAATAGATATTTGAACGGGTTCGGAAACGTTCTTGTGTTTCTTCAAAAAAGTCTTGCATGAGTCCATCGATAAACAAAGCTACTCTTATGTTCTCAGGTACGATTGCGTTTATTATTAATTCTTTTGGCATTAATTAACTCCAATCAGAGATTTACGGTTATCTCACAGTTTCAAGCAGTGTCAAGACAACCAATTGCCACTAAAATAAAAAGCTTCAAGATTCGTAATTTTATATTGACAACACATGACTGACAATATATTGTATTGTCACGTCATCGTTCTTTTTAATATTTTTTTTGCGGTTTGGCCAATTTTTTTTCGGGATGAAGGCCATCAGTATCCCCCGAAAAAAATAAAAAGGCAAGTGCTAGGCCGCATGTGGTAGCACCTGAGGAGGCGTCCTCAAGAGCTCCAATGTGGGGCAAAGTTACAGGCCACGAAGACACAGGCCAAGGAGGAAAGTCATGGTAGTCAAAAAGAAGAAACCCGCAAAGAGGAAAGCAGCCAAGAAGAAACCGGCCAAGAGAAAAGTAGCCAAGAAGAAAGTAGCCAAGAAGAGAAAACCGGCCAAGAAGAAAAAACCAGCCAAGAAGAAAAAACCGGCCAAGAAGAAAAAACCAGCTAAGAAGAAAAAACCAGCCAAGAAGAAAAAACCAGCCAAGAAGAAAAAAGTAGCCAAGAAGAAAAAACCGGCTAAGAAGAGAAAACCAGCTAAGAAGAGAAAACCAGCTAAGAAGAAAAAGTAGTTAAAGCAGCAGTTCTCGTTCTAGTGAACGGAACTGACGCCAAATCGTTTTGACGCTATCACCCGATGGGGCCTGGCCATAATGGCCAGGCTCTTTCGGTTTCGCACAAATTCTTTTGATGATACTTATTCTGTGACCATTGAGCCGGAAAGTCTCCTGTGGTAGATAGTTAGACACAACCCCAACCGGAGGCAGCATGTTTTTCAAGAGAATCTTCTTCTATATATTGAGATTCCTTCGGCTAGTCATTCTCCCAATCATTCCTTCCGGCCTCATCAGGGCCCTGGCCCGCTTACTTTTTTCGAAATCTTGGGGTCGTTTTGAAGAGGCTTGTGAAAACCCGCGTCAGTATCAACAGGCCAACTTGCTAAAAATAGTGCGCCGAAATCAATCGACGGTGTTCGGCAAAGAACACGACTTTTCTTCAATAAACTCTATTGAGGATTTTCAAAAAAATGTGCCGGTATCAACTTATGACGATCTTGAGCCCTATATAATCAAGATGACCGAAGGCACGGCGGATGTTCTAGTAAGAGGAAAAATCGGCTATTTTGCCAGGACCAGCGGCACAACTGGATCTGCCAAATTCATTCCGGTCAACGAGCTTTTCCTCGAAGAGTTTCGAACCGCCAGACGTGTCTGGTACCGGCAAATCGCTCAAGTGTTTCCAAAGCTTGTCAAGGGCACAATCCTTACCATGCACTCGCCGCGGGTCGAAGGTAAGACAGAAGCTGGAATACCATTCGGCTCGATAACCATTGCCACTGGCATGGTCAACATCGATAAAAAGAAATACGAGAAAAAGGGCAAGGGCAACCCCGAAGCATGGGAGCATTTTCAGAAAATTCCGATGTCGATCTTTTTCATCGAAGACATCAACACAAAGTACTACGTTTTACTACGATTTGCTGTGATCAACACAATTTCGATGATGGCCGCTATTAATCCATCAACCCTGATTCTAATGTGCAACAAGCTCACTGAATTCGGCCCCGATCTGATTAATGATTGCGAGCAAGGCACTCTCAAGCAGGATTTGAATCTCGATCCCGAATTAAGAAGAAGATACGAAAAACGTCTAAGAAAGAACCGAAAAGCTGCTACGAGGTTAAAAGCTTCTCTTCAAAAGCACGGTCGAGTGCGGCCTGTCGACATCTGGCCTAAATTGTGCGGCTTGATTTGCTGGAAGGGTGGCTCGGCACAGTTCTATCTCAGGCAATTTCCTGACTGGTTCGACGATTTGCCGGTCATGGACTACGGATTCGCCGCAACCGAAGGAAGCTTTTCGGTGGTCATGTCATCTGAAGGCAGTCAAGGAGCGGTGGCCGTAACCGGTCATTTCCTGGAATTCATACCCGAAGAGAATCGCGAGGATGAAAACCCAAGTGTTCTCACTGCCGATCAACTCGAATTGGGTAAACGCTACTACATTCTGGTTACCGGGTCTCATGGACTCTATCGCTACGATATGAACGATGTAGTTGAAGTTACTGGTTTTTATAGAAAAACTCCTCAGATCGTCTTCTGCCATAAAGGCGGCAACATGATCTCTTTCACCGGAGAAAAAATCGCAGAGAGTCACGTTGTCCAGGCAGTTTCAAAAGCTCAGGAATCTCTGGGTATTCCCTTGACGGGGTTTTGCGTCACCGTTCGACTGGACTCGGAAAAGCCAAAATATGTTTTCGCCGTCGAAACAAAGGAAAAGATTGAAAAGGCTAGGTTGCTTCAACTGCTATCGGCTTGCGAGCAAAACCTCCAAGCGGCAAATATAGAATATAAAGCCAAAAGAGATACTTTGCGCCTACAGGATCCTGTTTTGGCGGTTATCAAAGAGGGGGCCTTTGAACGCTGGCGCCAGGAGCAACTCGATTCAGGCGCAGCTGATGCACATGTAAAGACTCCGCACCTCAGCCGTGATCCTTCTATTCTGGAAAAATTGGGAGTTAGCGAGTATATCGAAAGCGATACGCAGTGAATATGAAACCAACAATCGAAGCAGTCACTTTCGATGTCGACGGCACTCTCTATAGTATCCGCCGTATGGTAATTCGGCATTTCCTGACGATGTTGCCGGTTGCCGACTTTTTCAAGGACTTGCACAAGGTGCGCGATGAAATGCGCGGACTGGGGCCATTTGATGACTTCAGACAGGAACAAGCTCGGCGCCTGGCCCAACGCCGCAATTTATCTCAGGAGCAAGCATTCAATCAGGTGATTGCAGTAATCGATAAACGCTGGATGCGCGTTTTCAAAAAAGTGCGTCTTTTTCGCGGGGTCCGTTCAGTTCTAACTGAACTTGGTCGACGGAAAATCAAACTCGGGCTTATTTCTGACTACCCATTGAAAGAGAAGATTAGAGGCATGCGACTCGAAGATATTGTTTTTGAGACTTCGGTCGTCAGTGAACAAGCCGGTGCCCTGAAACCCCATCCAGCTTCGTTTATCTTAGCAGCTGAGCAACTCAAGCTAAAACCCGAAAGAATTCTTCATGTTGGAGATCGAGAGGATTGTGATATAGAGGGGGCCAAGGCGGCCGGAATGATTGCAGCCTTATTCGTCCAGGGTAAAACACCGCCCCAGACCAAGGCTGATTTCGTTTTCTCGAACTGGAAGCAATTCATCCCAATTCTCGAAGAACGAAAAATGATTCTTAAATCCTAATGTTGAAATGAGCTCGAGGATAAGATACATAAATAGTTCATATAAATTTCACGAGAAGGAACGTGCCCCATGAAAAAGGCCATCTTTCCCTTGTTGTTGGCGATTGGCGCCGCTGTAATAGCTACAATGGTTACCAACTGGACCGTGTCAGCCAAGGCTGAAGCCGAAGGTAACTTCAAGGCCGGTTTGCTATCAATGCAAGTTGAGTTCCTCAAGAATAATTCAGTACTGAGGCCAATCGTAGATATGCAGAAACGCCCTGACCTTCAAAAATATCTTCAGGAAGCCAACACGCTGGTCAACTGGTACTTTAAAAACCCGGCCGCTAAATTCTGGGAAAACAATCCGGGAAAGTACGATCCTGAGCGAATCATCAAGGAAAAGCGCCAGCGAGCCGCGGACGAGGGGCCCAATAAACGCAAGGCCAAGGGCAATCTGCCAATCTGGGAGGAATGCTACCAGATTACCCGCACTATCTATGACCAATTCAAGCAAAGCAACTACGCTGCTGTCGCAAGTGCTTTCAATGGTTCAGTCAGGCTCGACGTGCATTCAGTCAAGAAAGACGGCAATAAATTGCGTTGGGAAATCATGATCTGGGGAGGGATTGGTCCGATCGTCTATGGCGGTTGGAACCTGAAATGGTTTAAATCTCCATCGGCCGAAGAGAAAACCGCCTACGAAAAGGAACTAGCCCGAGCCAAGCGCCGCAGACAGGAACCAGAATTGGAAGACCCGGCTACGCTCCACTTTGCCGAAAGCGCGTCTGCCAGCAAACATCCAGTCTTCAATTTTACTCTCGAGGGCTCAGATTATGTTGATGATTTCCCTCCCGGAATTCAGCTCAACTACTATACCACTCCTCCTTGCCCGCCCGACGCCGAGACTCTTCTAATGACTTTCTCGATCAAGTCACGCGCTATGTCCGGCCAGGATCAGAATATGACCTTCGAGTTCAAGATTCCGGTAGACTCGAGTTGGAAAGGTAGCTGGGACGGCGTCCAGAAGGTAGAAGCAGCCGCGGACTACGGCAATCAATAGTCCACTACGACGCGGGCATCGCAAGAAAACAACCAGACAATCAGACAAGGTAACGACTAAGGAACAATCTCAGGGAGTCTCTTCTTTTTTCTCAGGGGCAGTCTCGGGTTCAGGAACGGGAGCCGTCTTTGCTTCGGAACCCAGTCGCAGAATCTTGTACTTGGCTTTCGATCCGACAAAGTGAATCACGGCCGCCATGCCTTGGCTTTCGGTTCCGTCGTTCATGCTCCAGATCATGCTATCCGCGGGACCGGGGTTCAAAAAGAACGAATTAACGAATTTGTCCTGGGAGATAATCGAAGTCCCATCGAGCGAAGTAGCCTTGCCGCCTGCCTCCTGGATATTTCCAAACGCACCAAAGGCGATTCCGGCCTTCTCGATTGCCGAAGTAAGCCAGGGGTTACCAACGTTGGCCCCTTCGGAGACAACATCGATACCGTTGCGGTCTTTCTGCCGTGGGGGCCCATGAGAAACTAACAGGACCGGATCGTTGGCCTCGCGGGCCAATTTGATAATTGAAAGTGTGTCACTTTCATAATAGAGACATTTATCCCAGGAACAATGCACATATTCCGGATCGTGGTAACCCGGCATACTGATGATATCAAGATCATCCAGATCCACCCGACGAATCGCATTAAGGTTGAAAACGTTCGGGTAATCTTCAGCAAGAGTGGCCATTGCGCTGTTGAAAGTCGTCTTGCATTCGCGGTTACCGATAATGACAAAAACCGGTAAATCGCTGTCAGCCAGGATGGAAATCATTTCAACAATGTTTTCCAAGCTTCTGGCCATTGCTTCACGACGAGCTTTGTTGGTTACTCGCCGTTTAAAACGCTCTTTATCTGCTTCAGTCAATGGAATGCCGTCCTTGTCCTTTTCGGGAACATCAATTTCTTCCGGCATCGGTAGCAGACTGGCGACATCACCCAAGTGAATGATTAGATCGACTTTCTCCTTTTCGAAGAAATCCAATATCAAATCGAGGTTTTTCCTGTTTTCCTCGGTGTTTTCCTTGGTGTCGGAAACAATTCCAACCACGATTTCTTCGTCGGGATCAGACGAGGTCTGCGTGAGCAGATAGCCCGATTTGGTGTATTTAACATCATTGAGTGTGAGTTGCTTGGGCTTGCCGGAGCGGACAATCGGTCCAACACAGTCATCCTGAGAGGCTTTCAGCGCCGTTGTCCCGGCAGATATTGCCCGAGCGCTTGCATCAGGTTTTTTACGCGTGCTTTCCTTGTCTTTCTCCTTCTTGATACATCCAGCTCCCAAGACCGTGCACACGCCAAATAATATTACCACCCACAAAACAGCCAAGCGGGAAGGACTCTTCATGATGGCCTCCTCGAGTGCGTTGCCCATGTTACCACCAACATGCCAACAAGCTACAGGATCGCAGCCAGTATACACAATCCACCAAGCCCTACAAGGAAATAATCCCAAAATTGCGCTGCGGAGCCAGGTTCTGCAAGTTCGTCAGAATATTGCATGTTTCCGATAAACCCAGGTTGGTTGACTAGGGTCGAATTGGTCGCTAGACTCAGATTCGGTTTGTATCAATAATGACACAAAACACTCAAAAACACTTTGTTGAAACTGTCGAAGAGTACATTATCGAGCATAGATTGATTCTGCCCGGTGAGCGAGTACTTGTGGCTTGCTCAGGGGGGCTTGATTCAACCGCTCTGCTGGACATATTGCGGGCTCTGGCCGAGCGGCTGAAAATAGCGCTTGGCGTCATACATCTTGATCACGGCCAGCATGCCAGCTCAAATAAAGCGCTTGGGCACGTTCGCTCACGCTGTCAACGGTGGAAGCTGCCTTTTTTCGGTCAAATAGCATCAGGGCAAGTCCTACCGCCTGGTTCGAGTGAAGCCAGGTTGCGTAAAGAACGCTATCGCTGCTTTCTTGAGACAGCCACGCAGAACGCATATCAACGGGTAGCCCTTGGCCACACTCAAACTGATCAGGTCGAGACAATTCTGATGCGAATTTTACGTGGAACCAGTGTTGGCGGACTTGCTGGAATCCCGGTCAAGCGAGCGGAAATGTATATTCGCCCCTTGTTGGAGTGCACTCGGAGCGACTTAGTCGATTACCTCAAGTCACGTCGGTTGCGGTGCATCCAGGATCCAACCAACAAAAGCGAACACTTCTTGAGAAATCGCATTAGACACGACATCCTGCCGACTATAAGGCGTGAGGTTAATCCTTCAGTCGATAAAGCAATTCTGAGGTTGTCGCGGGCAGCTATCCGCGATAGTGATTTGCTTGACCAGATGGCGGCTACCCTGCATCCAGATCTATCTGGCAAGCGTCAGGCCTCTATTTTGCTGCAACGCTTAACAAACTTACACGATTCCGTGATGGCCAGAGTGGTACTGCGCATGTTGTTATCAATTGGCAGTCCAGGGGTCAATCTGGAACAGGCCCATCTCGAACGACTGATTGAGGCACTCCGCCAGGAACCCGAGAACCCTGATTGGGCCATGGATTTGCCGGGCGGGATTGTTGCCGGCGTCGGGAATGAATCCTTTTTCATCCGCCACGGCCAGCCGGAGACATTCAAAGCATACAAAACAACAGTCTGTGGTCCCGGACAGGTCATTCTCAAGGATGGAACCCGGCTTATTTTCTCGGTGGTCAACGGTTTTGACTTTGAGAGGCTATCGGCTAACCAAGTCTTTTTCGACATGAATTGTGTCAACTTCCCATTGGTTGTTCGATCTTTTATGCCCGGCGATCGCCTGAAATCTTTTGGAGATTCTAAGACCCGCAAGCTTTCAAGAATTCTAATGGATGCGAAAATTCCTAGACATTTGCGCAACCAGGTTCCACTTGTTGAAAAGGATGGCATTATCCTCTGGGTCGCCGGTTTACGTCGGTCTGATTCCGCAATAGTTCCACCAAGTTGCAAGAACATTCTAGCTATTGAGTTGGTACCCGGTGATCTAAGCCTGCATTGACAGCTAGTTTCCGTCAATGATACAAGCTTGGTATCACAGCTAACCGTATTTTACCGGGATAGCATGTAGATTTAAGGAGCCTAGTATGCTTGTCGGAGTAATTGCTGATTCTCATGACAATGTTCCCGCGATAATAGAAGCGGTTGAGTTCTTCAATGAGAAAAAAGTGGGCTTTGTGATTCATGCCGGTGATTTTATTGCACCATTCACACTTAAGCCGCTTGAAGAACTTAGATGTCCCTGGATTGGAGTCTTCGGCAACAATGACGGAGAACAGAAAGGCCTGACCCAGATGTCTAAAGGCCGGATCCAGCCAGCTCCCTATGAGTTGAATCTGGACGGAAAAAAAGTCGTAGTAGTTCATGATCTAGATCTTTTCAGCATAGACGAACTAGCCCAGGGAGGAGCCCAGGTACTCATTTTTGGACATACTCACGATCCCGGCATAGAAAAGAATGCCAACGGCTTGCTGCTCGTCAACCCCGGCGAACTGGGGGGATGGGTAACAGGCAAGAGAACACTTGCGCTACTTGATACTGAAAAACTGGAAGCATCGCTGGAAGACCTTCCGTCAGATCAGACGGACTGAAAAACATGGGATTATAATCAACGAATTATCGTGGCATAAGCGTGAAACAACTCCCCTGTCAGTTTGCGGCTGGAGCCAGCCGCGGACTTAGGCGCGACTCGAATGTAATGATTGAGCACTTT
>JAFDKH010000172.1 GCA_019307065.1 Deltaproteobacteria bacterium | reverse complement strand
GGGACATTACAACGCGAATACGAGGGGGCAGGGCAGAGCTGCGTTTGCTTTTCATGTTTTCCGAAAGAAACACTCTTGAATCTCGTTTAGAACAGGCAAACAGAAGTCAATTGACCCAATATTGGTAGTCTAAAACACATTTCTAAAACGTTTTACGCGGAATTAAAAAACCAGCAGCCTAAATAGCGACAAATCAAAGTTTGACAAAAGGTTAGACCTCCGTCCCTGGGTTTTACCGTGACAAAAGGTTAGACCTCCGTCCCTGGGTTTTATTCTGACAAAAGGTTAGACCTCCGTCCCTGGGTTTTATTCTTCGTTTGCCACGAGATCTATGGCTGAACCGGGCTTGGCCTTTTCACCTGCGGCGGGGGTTTGATTGAGGACCATGAAGGCGTCCCAGTCTTCTGAGTAGCTCCATTTGATCTGGCCGACCTTGAAGCCCTTGTCTTGAATGAGTTGCTTGGCCTTCCTTAGAAACATACCGGTCAGCTTGGGAACCGGGATTGTCCCGGGACCATCAGAAGGCTTGATCACAATCGAGCGACCGGGCTCGTAATTCGTGCCGGCGGATGGAACCTGGGCTGCAATCTTACCTTTGGGAATCGTTTCATGCGGCACGGGTTCGCCAACCTGGATCTTGAAGCCGGCCTGTTCCAGCAGCACGGTTGCCTCGGCGATAGTCCTGCCCTTGAGATCGGGAACACTGGGTGCCTCACCGGCCAGGGTGACGGTCAAAGAACTGCCCCGTTTTGCCTGGCTGCCCGGGTGCGGAGTCTGCGACAGAACTGTGCCGATTGGTGAGCTTCGGCTGGGCTTGCGCCCGCCGATTATCAAGGTCAACCCCTGCGACTGCAGATTCATTCCGGCGTCGTTTTGATTGAGTCCGACAACGTTGGGAACTGTCACCATGTCACCGCCGGATATGAGGTCGAGCTTGGACATGACCAACACGGTAACGGCAGCGGTAATGATTGACGTAATAATTGCGGTCAAAATGACCCCAGCTATACTTGGACCGTCTTTCATGGGTTTTCTACCTTTGCTGGTGCTAGTGATAATAACAAAAATACTGGCAACTTGGATCAGAGTCAAGTTAGGTACTTAAAATAGGCAGCCTGGTGCTTCAGGCACAAAATGAGATATAAGCCCAGAGCAAGGAGGCGATCATGTCAATGGAGAAAGTACGTGAAATCATCGAGGGTTCCCGGTGTGGCTATGTGGCCACTTCGGTTGATGGGCAGCCACGAGTGCGGCCGATGATATTCGTCCTGATGGACGATGGTACGCTATGGAGCTCGACCTACGATACCAGCGGCAAGGTTGCAGAGTTCGAGCAGAACCAACGCGTCGAGGTTTGCTTCACCGACAGCAAATGGGTTCAGCTGCGCATCGCCGGCCAGGTCGATCTAAGCGGCGGCCCGGACAAGAAGAAAAAGCTTCTCGAACTCAACCCGAAAGTCAAAAACCACTTTCCCGACGAGAATGATCCCAAATTCGTGCACGTCGAACTTCGACCGACCAGACTGCGCTGGAAGCCGGCCGGCTTCAGCGAGTACAACGAAGTCGAATAAACTCGGATGTCTAAGCCATGGTGGCCATGAATGTCAGACCCGGGTGTTATCTTGTGTAATAGATAGAAATCCTGGAGGAACGGCCATGCATGCGATTCAAGATCTAATGAACTATTGGGAACATTGCCACGAATGTGGCGGCTTGATGGTAACAGTTCGGGGAGGTTCAGTCTGTCCGCATTGTAATTTCGAGCTGGAAGATCCTGAAGATGGAGCCATCCTGTCTCTTTTTGGCAACCCCGATAACGAAAATACAAAAATAAAGTTACACTCGACCGGCTGAAGACCCGCTAGTCAGGGAGCGCTAATCTTGTATTTTTTCATTTTACGCCAGAGCGTATTGCGTGAGACGCCGAGCACTCTTGCGGCCCGGGTTCTGTTGTAGTTGTTTGACTCGAGAACAGTTCGGATTGTTTCAGCCGCGGCATCCTCCAGCGGGAGGCGCTTGGCCGACGACTTGTGTTCATCGATGCTCAGGTGGTCGAGGATGTGGGCCGGCAAATCGTCCATTTGGATAGTGTTGTCTATGCAGACGACGAAAGCATGCTCTATGGCGTTTTCCAGTTCACGAATATTTCCCGGAAAAGGGTAGCGCATCAGGGCGGACAGAACCCGTTCGGAACAACCTGTGATTCGACGACCCTGCAGCGTGTTGAAGCGCTCAATGAAGTGTTCAGCCAGGAGGGTGGTGTCTTCCTTGCGCTCGTTTAAGGGCGGCAATTTTATCAGGACGATGTTTAGCCGGTAGTAAAGATCCTGTCTAAATCTATGTTTGCTGACATCTCGCGCCAGATCGTGGTTGGTAGAGGCTATAATTCTGACATCGGCCTTGACGGTCTCGGTGCTGCCGAGAGGTTCATACTCTCTTTCCTGCAACACACGCAGAAGCTTCACTTGCATCTGGCGCGAGAGATCTCCGATTTCGTCCAATAATAACGTGCCGCCTTCCGCCATGGCGAATCGCCCCGGTTTATCATGCTTAGCGTCGGTGAAGGCACCTTTCTTGTAACCGAAAAGCTCCGACTCGATCAGAGTATCGGGTACAGCTCCGCAATTTATTGCAACAAACGGGTACTCTTTTCGGGGACCGAGATTGTGTATCGCCCGGGCAATTAGCTCCTTACCTGTTCCGGATGCGCCCTCAATCAAGACCGTACTGCGACTGTTGGCCACTAACGGCAAGGTTTCAAATATGTGGGTCATCTGATGGTTCTTTGAAACGATATCTTCGAAGATATAACTTTTATGCAGACTCTTGCGTAGCTCGACTACCAGGCGAAGATCGCGGAACATCTCTACTCCGCCAATTACATTGCCTTGCTGATTTCTCAAGGCGGCAGTCGATACCGCGATGGGCAAGGAGTGTCCCGATTTTGTGACAATTGTAACCTCCCGATCATCTTCGCCTCTGCCGCTGTCGATACTGCTTTTCAATGGGCAGAAACTCTTACAATGGCTGCTTTTCAAGATTGTCGAGCAAGGCCTGCCAATCGCTTCGTCTCGGTCATATCCGGTCAACTCTTCTGCCATGCGATTGAATGAGGTTATTTTACCGTCTGAATCGATAGTGAAAATGGCGTGTGAAATTGAATCGAAAATAAGCGGAAAGAATCTAGCGTCCAGCTCTGGTTTCATAGTTCACCTATATAAGTGTCACATTTATGTAGCATTCAAAGATGACATGTCACTATTATGAAGCACGTCATTTCAACTTTAGTAATATCTCGTAATTCCGATCTGAAAGCAACCAAAAAATATTAACCCAATATAACAGCTAGTTGTGGTTGCTTCTGGGGTTTCTGGGTCAGGCCGAGAGCAGTCAGACTGTAATTGACCTATCAGTTGGCACAGAGATTGCTGTTGTCTGTGACGCAAGAGAAATGGAACACTTTTTAGAACAACAGAGGAGCTCATGAAAGCGCAACCAAAGTATAGCTATCACGTGGAGCCATTTTCAGTCGAAGATCGTCCTCGAAGATTCCTGGAGGCGTTTTCAGCGATTCTAGAACATTCCAATTATAGCAGTGTGCTGGATTTTTACATCCGCATATCAACGAAATGTTCGCGCTGCACAGCCTCTTGCCAGGTCTACGAGGCCAGCCAGGATCCGCGGGATATTCCCTGTTTCCGCACTGAACTGCTTTTGAAAGTATATCGTCGCTATTTCACATTGGCCGGGCAGCTGAAGGCACGCTTGTTCGACTACTTCAACTTATCGGATGACTACATCGACCAGATGGCCGAGGAATTCTGGCGTTGTACGGCCTGCCGACGCTGTAAGCTGTCCTGCCCGATGGGCATCGATCATGGAATGATGGCCCACTTGGCCCGCTGGATTCTTTCGGAGATCGGCATGGTCCCAAAGGCGATGGTGGTCTCCACCCGCGAGCAACTCGAGGGCAAGACCAGAAACACTTCGGCAATTCCAGCGGTCGCCATGAAAGACAGCTGTGAGTTTCTGGAAGAAGAGCTCGAAGAGATGTTTCCAGATCAGAAAATCAAGTTTCCCATGGATGTTAAAGGGGCCGAGTATGTTTTCTTTCCGGCGGTTTCCGACTTCTTGATGGAGGCCGATACCTTGATGGGCAATGCCGCCATGTTACACAGTATCGGGGCATCCTGGACCATAGGAACGCAGAACTTCGACGGGATCGACTACGGCCTTTTTTATTCGGACCGAATGTGGGAGCGCATTATAAAAGCACAGCTGGCCGAGATCAAACGGCTGGACGGGAAGATCATGCTGATTGGCGAATGTGGGCATGCCTCTAGATCCGCGCGCGAGGGCATGCAGAATTTTATTCCACCCGACGAACGGGTTCCGGTGGTCAATATCATGGAATTGGCCCACGCCGCCTTTACCCAAGGCAAGCTGAAACTAAAGAAAGGGGCCATAAAAGAGAGGACCACCTATCACGATCCATGCAACATAGCCCGAACCGGCTGGATTATCGAACAGCCCAGAGTACTTCTTCGGCACATGTGTCAGGACTTTGTCGAGATGACACCGACCGGGGCCGATAATATCTGTTGCGGCGGCGGCGGCGGCACGGTCTCAATCGATGAGATTCACGAATTCAGGATGTTCATCGGCGGCAAAGTCAAAGCCGAGCAAATTAAAAAAACCGGAGCACATTATGTGGTGACACCCTGCGCAAACTGCAAAAAACAGATCGACGAAGTTATCAAGGCCCACAAGCTGGAGACTGAGCGGACAGGCCTGCATGATCTCATGTTGCAAGCAATCGAGTTCGACTAGTCGACGCAAAAGAAAGGAACAGCAATGGAGACCTGGCTGGAATGGGCCCGCGGACCGGCTTTCAGAGTATCTATCGTTATCATGTTTTTGGGGCTCGCGCGTGTGTTCGCCCTCAATACCATAAGCATTGCCATACTCGTTCGCAGGGCAAAAAAGAACCAGCGGAAAGTGTCATACGGTTCAATCGCCGTGGCGACATTGAAATGGATGTTTCCTTTCAAAAAAACGTTCGAACGGCGGGCATTGTTCAGCATTACTTCACTCGTATTTCATGTTGCCATCATCGTCACTCCAGTTTTTTTAGGAGCACACATTTTATTGTGGGAACGGGGGCTGGGGTTCGTCTGGCCGGCCGTTAGTAATGCGGTTGCCGATGTACTGACCGTAATTGGTATCGTTGCCGGCCTGGCGATTTTTATTCAGCGCCTGGGGGCCCGCTCCAGCCGCGCGATAAGTCGTTTGCAGGATTACCTCTGGCCTTTGCTGATTACGACTGTTTTCGCCAGCGGTTTTCTGGCAATGCATCCGACCTTGAATCCGCTAAGTTACCAGGCGGCTATGCTTGTTCACGTTATCAGCGGAGATCTGATTCTTGTCTTGATTCCCTTTTCTAAGTTGAGCCACATAGCTTTATTCCCTGCCACACAGATCGTCTCGGACCTGGGCTGGTATTTGCGGCCTGGTGCGGACCGTAATGTGGCGCTGACCCTAGGCAAAGAGAACGAACCGATATGACAGAAAAAAAATTGGGCATACTGACTGACGTCACCAAGTGCATTGGTTGTGAGGAATGTGTCAAGGCTTGCCGGGAGGTCAATGAACTTCCCCCCGAAAAACCGTGGCGCTGGCTCAAGAACATAACCGACCTTTCGAGTGCCCGCTGGACCACGATTATGAAAGTAGACAGCCCCAAAGGCAGACGCTTTGTCCGCAAACAGTGCCGGCACTGTCTAGAGCCAGCTTGCGTTGAGGCCTGTATTGTCGGCGCATTGCAGAAAACAGCTGAGGGGCCGGTGATATATGATGCCGACATTTGTATCGGCTGTCGGTATTGTATGGTCGCCTGCCCATGGGAAATCCCCAGGTATAGCTGGGAAGACACTGTACCTTACATTCAAAAATGCGACCTGTGCTACGAAAGAGCGACAGCCGGTCAACGGCCGGCCTGCGTAGAAGCCTGTCCCGTCGAGGCCACAATTTTCGGTGAACGCGACGAACTCCTAAGCGAAGCTCGCCGGCGGCTGGCCGCTGAGCCAGATAAATACGTACAGAAAATATGGGGAGAAAAGGAAGTCGGCGGAACTTCAGTGCTCTACATTTCCGATGTGGACATCAAGCTGAACGGGTTGCAGCAGGCGGTTGTCGACGAAACTCCCATGCCGCAGCGTACTTTCAAGGTACTGAGGCACATGCCGATGGTTTTTCTGGGCACGGCTACGGTCATGGGAGGTGTCTGGTGGATTGTCGACCGTCGTCAAAAGTTGATGGGCTCTGAAGAAGATTCGAAAGACAACAGCCAGAAAAACGAAGAAGAAGGGGCAGACAACCCATGAAGCTCAGAATTCTAAAGACCATTCTCTGGTTCCTCTCGGGAGCAGGCTTAACCGTCATCCTTCTTCGAATCATTCATGGTCCCGGCTCGGTATCGGCTCTGACCGATATCCTGCCCTGGGGTTTGTGGAAAGGCGGCGGTGTGGTTGCCCTGGTTCCGATCGGCGGGGCCGGTTTTACCCTGGCGGCCCTGGTCTACATATTTCACTGGGATCGCTACAAGCCCTTGGCCCGCGGAGCGGTTTTGCTGGGACTCATGTGCTATTCCTGTGTTGGCATCGGATTGACATTCGATATCGGTATCTGGTGGCGGATCGTCTACCCGGTCGTTTTTTGGCAGTTTCATTCTACGCTTTTCGAAGTTGCCTGGTGCATCATGCTCTATATCGGGGTTTTGACGGTCGAGTTCAGTCATGCAGTCGTCGAGAGATTGAATATGCCGAGGTTGCTGGCCTTGATTAAAAAAGTCAGCATCATATTCGTAATCATCGGTATTTCGTTGTCGACTTTACATCAGTCGTCACTCGGGACCCTTTTCCTGGCAACGCCTTATCGGCTGCATCCCTTGTGGCACACCGATTTGCTGCCCTTTTTCTTTTTGATTACCTCGATTGGGCTCGGTTGCCTGACCATCAGCTGGGTTGCGCTTCTGATTCACTGGTTATACGACGCCGAGCAACCCATGGATGCTATCTCTGGTTTGGGCCGTATATCTGCCATAGTGATAGGTTTTTATTTGGTTTTGAAGTTTGTCGAAATATTCATCGCCGGTGAAGGCGGCCTGCTGATTACGGCCGGGGCGGACACGGTGAATTTCTGGCTCGAGATTCTATTGAGTGCCTTGATTCCCGTTGTTTTGTTGTTGTTCAAAAAAATACGCTCCAGCCCGACCGCCATGTTCTGGGTTAGCACTTCGGCCATCGTAGGCGTGTCACTCAATCGAGTCAATGTGGCCGGCTTGGCCACGCAAAGTGCCACCCAGTCGGTTTATTTGCCGATCTGGCCGGAGTGGTCCATGACCATTGGTATCTTGTCGATAGCGGGTTTGGTGTTTTTGTTCTGTGTGGAGAACTTCTCAGTTTTTCCGGGAATCAATAAAAAGAGAGTCGTCCAGGCTTATGAAAGCAGAAGAGTTGATCTGGCCGATTGGAAAACGTTCTTTTTCAGAAATCCGCTTGCCAATATCAGGTTCTACTCAATGGCGTTCATTGTAGCCACCGGACTGACTTTCGGTTGTTTGCCGGACGACTCAGTCTATGGAGTCAAGCCCCTTGAGACGCCTACTCAGGGCCCGCGAATAGTCGAGGTGTTGAGGGTGGCGTCCACAGACGCCGACTTGGGAGCCAGTTTTTTAGCTGCTTCGAGCGGCCAAACAGTTGCGGATGCACGCCCGGCAAATGTTATGTCGATTGATGGAAATCGGGATGGCGAATATGTGCTTTTCGATCATGCCGGGCACGCGGCAAGACTCGGAGATAAAAGTACCTCCTGCGAACTCTGTCACCACATGAACAAACCGCTCGACAAAGCAACTTCTTGTCACGAATGCCATTCGGATATGTATCTGGCGGTCGATATTTTCGAACACGAACTGCATGTCGACAAGCTTGGCGACAATGCCGCTTGTGAAAAATGCCATAGCGATCCGGCCCAACTCAAAGTGAGAGCAAACACGACTGCCTGTGAAAAATGTCACCAGGATATGCGTTCAGGCAGGTCCTTGGTGGGTGTTGCCGGCCCGGACAAGCACAGCCTGGCTTCCGGTTATAAAGATGCCATGCACAATCTGTGCATCACTTGCCACAAGAAGCAACAGCAACTCAAGCCTGCCAAAGATACAGGTGCTGGTTTGGCCGGTTGTACCCGTTGTCACCAGGATCTGCCGAAGCTTACCCAACAGACCTGGAAGCCGGGTTTGTAAGGATAGTTGGTATGTCTGCGAAAAAGATCGTGATTGTGGATGACGAACCCGATGTAGTCATGTTTCTTCAAGCGGCCCTGGAAGACAACGGCTACATTGCTTTAACGGCCTCCGGTGCCGGTGAGGGCCTCGAGTTAATCAAGCAGTCCATGCCCGATTTGGTTTGCCTGGACGTATTGATGCCCAAAGAGTCGGGTATTTCTTTGTTCAGGAAACTGAGAACCGATTCCAAACTCAAAGAGATCCCCGTAATTATTAATAGTGGGTTGAACTTTTCAAGAGATATTGAACCGATGGAGTTTCTCAAACTTGAAAACGGAGTCGTCCTGGACGAACCGGAAGGCTATATCGAGAAACCAGTCGATGTAGAGCGGTTATTGTATATCGTTAGAAAGGTTTTGGGGAAGTGAAGAAAGATTTCCAACACCTGCCGGTTGAGGTCCGAAATTGGGTTGGCCGACAATTGTTCGAAAATGTACCGAACAACATTGTCGTGATCGATCGCGACTTTAAAGTATTGACAGCCAACGAAAACTTCAAACAAGTTTTCGGAGAGCCGCAGGGAAAGTACTGTTATGAAGTTTACAAAAACGAGAAAAAGGTTTGTGACAACTGCATGGCTGCGCGTACCTTCGAAGATGGTAAAGTGCGTACCAATGACGAAGTCGGGTTTGACCGAAATGGGCGGCCGGCGCACTACGTAGTTCACATTGCACCCGTGTTCGATGAAATCGGCAAGATTGTTTATGTTATTGAAATGTCCTACGACGTAACCCAAAACAAATCTCTGCAGCGGGAATACAACATTCTTTTCGAGCGGGTACCTTGTTTTGTTTCTGTCATCAATCGGGATCTTAAAATAGTCAAAGCCAATGAACTACTGCGTAGTACTTTTGGCGAGTCTCTGGGTGAACATTGTTACGAAGTCTACAAGAACCGCAGCGAGCAATGTCCTGATTGTCCGGCCATCAAAACATTTGCCGATGGGAAAACATACTCAGCCGAGCAAGTTGGGATCTCGAAGACCGGCGATTTGACACACTATATCGTATCAACGACTCCGCTTTCGAGAAGCGGCCGTGAATTCAGCCATGTTATCGAAATGTCGGCGGATGTCACTGATGCTCACAGGCTTTCTGAGGAACTTGTCAGGGAAAGCTACTTTCGCGGTGTTCTGATCGACAATATTCTTGATGCCCTGGTCGCGGTTGATGTTTCCGGCACCGTCAATATATTCAACCAGGCGGCTGAATCTCTGTTCAATGTCGAGGCCAAGGATGTAATTGGAAAATCTAAGGGACGGCGATTTTTGCCACAAGAATTTCAGGAAGCCATCAAGAACAGAGGTTCGACTGTTGCGCTGGCGGAATCATCGGTAACCAATACCGCGGGAGAGATAATACCGGTTCGAGTTGCCGGATCGGTGCTTTGGGACAAGGATCAGGTGATCGGCGGGGCTGTCTTCCTTCAGGATTTGCGCGAGATTAAAAAACTCGAAAAGGAAAAACTCGAAAATGAACGACTGGCGGCCGTGGGTCAGACTGTCGCCCAATTGGCCCACGGAATAAAAAACATATTAACCGGGTTGCAAGGCGGATTGTATGTTATCAAGTCCGGTATGCGATCTGGATCGCAAGAAAAAACTGACAAAGGCTGGAACATGCTTGAACGAAACGTCGGGAGAATTACTGAATTGGTCAAGGGCTTTCTCAGTTTCTCCAAGGGCTACGTTCCTAAGGCCCGCCTGGTTGACCCCAATGAGGTAGCCGAGGAAGTCTACAGTCTCTTCAAGAATGCCGCCAAGGAGCAAGGTATCCAACTGAGCTATGAACCGAAGCCCGACGTTGCCCATGTTTGTGGACGAAACAGACGCAACCCTCGTATTTGAAGTGGCCGACACCGGTTGCGGCATGGATTACCAGATAAAAGGTAAAGTCTTCACCACCTTTTTTACTACCAAAGGACTCGGCGGGACTGGATTGGGATTGATGGTAACAAGAAAAATTGTACAAGAACACGGGGGCAGGATCACTGCGGACTCGACGCCCGGCAAGGGTTCCGTGTTTCGGATCGAGTTTCCGCATAGTAGACTGCCGCAGCCAACATAAACTGGAGACAGGAATATGGCAAAACCAGAAGATAAAACGATCCTTGTCGTGGATGATGAAGAAGATGTTAGAGAATATCTTTCTACAGTACTGGAAGATGTCGGCTTCAATGTCGTTACCGCCCAAGACGGCAACCAGGCCCTCGAGCGACTCAAGGAAAAAACTCCAGACTTCATTTCACTCGACTTAGTCATGCCCGGAAAGTCTGGAATGAGGTTTTTGCATGACATGCGGCGTAATAAAGATTGGGCCTGTATTCCTTTCGTGGTTGTGACGGCGCACGCTAATGACGAACTCGGCAAGGACGACTTGCAGGACATTCTCGAAAATGGGGCATCCTCGAGACCAAACGTCTACCTCGAAAAGCCGGTCAAGCCCGAAAGATACGTGCGACTGATATGTGATAGGCTCGGAGTGGAATTAGATCAAAGCGGCGAAGCGTTGATTGTCGATGATCTTCGAAACCAGGCGGCAAGTCTGCTCAAGGGTGCCAGCCGGGAACAACTCGAAAACGTAATCAGTGTTTTGAAAAAAAGTTAAAAAAGGAATAGGCAGTCAAAAGGAGACAGGCCAATGGCAAAAAAAATACTTGTTGTTGACGACGAGAAGGACATTATTGAGTATCTGTCCAGCCTTCTTGAAGATAACGGATACCTGGTAAGCTCGGCCTGTAACGGAATAGATGCGATGGAGTCGATCAAGGCAGATCGCCCGGACTTGATCCTGCTTGATCTACAGATGCCGGAAGAAACAGGTACCGGGCTATACCGCAAGTTGAGAAACAAAAAAGATCTGCGCGATATTCCGATCATTATCGTCAGCGGGTTTGCCGGCAGGAATATTGCAGTCAGCAAGTCGGTGGTAGTCCTCGACAAACCTCTTGATCAAGCTGTGGTTCTGAAAGAAGTCGAAAAGGCAGTTAGTTGACGGCTGTATTAAATTCTTTGCCAACCTGGCCGGCTGGTTTGATTGTCGGTCTGGCTTTGATCGTCGGTCTACCTGTCTGCGGCTGCACTTCGGCCGAATCACAGGCTGTCGAAAAAACAAAGCCCGCGGTCGAACAGGTTGAATCGGCCCCCAAGTTTGGCCCGTTACTCGGAAAATCCATCAAGTTGAGCATGCCCGGTCCGGGCATCTGGGCCGGGTCTTACAAATATCGCCAGGACAAATACCGTACCCGCGAGATCTATAATGGTAAAAACGTCCAGGGCCACAGCTTGTTGACTCTTGAAAAAGACCAGAGCGCCTCGGGTTGTTTTGCAGTTTTTTGGAAAGATTACTATTCAAAGAGTCGTTACGCCACCCGAGATGGTAAGGACTACAAGAAAGAAGAAAAGAAGCGCTGGCTTCTGGGAATCAAGGGAAAGTGGACCCCCAATCCGAAAGGGATCGTAGTCGAGCTCGACACTAAAGATCCCAAGGCTTGTCGGACTGATAAAAACAACACCCAGCATGATGTTCCGGTGAAACTCACTTGCCTGAAAATTGAAAAGAACGATCGCCTGCCGGTCGCCGGGTTGCTTTGCAAGATTGAGCAGGCGCCCTTCTGGATTGAAAAGAACGGGTTAGATCTGAGTTCATCTTATCGGGCCGGACCTTGGGTTCTCAGGGCCAATCCAGCCGACCGCAGCAGTCTGAGCTCGCCAAAAGGGGATGGTCCCTGGTTGTTGCTCGGCTCGCGGCCCGGGCTGCTAATCGAATCTCGCGACGAGCGCGACGACAAGAGCCCGCGGGTAACCTTTAAGACTGAAGAAGTTATGCTTATCCCGAGAAACTACTTACCCCGCCCTAAAAGACCTTAAGCGGCTCAATCTGATTCGCAACTCGGGCAGCCCAGCCGGCAGACTTGATTGAAGCTCAACTGACACCGTTCGACTTCACGTTCATAGCTGTCGCGGCAGGAGTTGTAGCAGTATTCTTTATTGTGAGTGTTCTTTTTGCACCATTGCTGACAACTCGACAAATCGGCCCCACAATCCAGGGCTTTGGTTTTGTTGGTGTGACAATCGCGCGAGCGTTGTTCAATGCAGTTCTTGACGTATTCCTGATCGGCGTGCTGATTGTGACATCTCCGATAGCAGGGCAGTTGCAGGGTCTCAACGCAGTACTCTCGATTTCCGCTCGGGGAACCACTTGAAAGAGGCCGCCTTCACCCATCCTGGTTGACAGGTAGTCGGTCAGCGCAAGGCGCATCTTTTTCGTCAAGCGCCCGGAATCATCCTCGAGGTTAAAGACCGCCAGGACCGGTGATTGACGCCCGAACACGTCACCGGACAGGCCGGCCGTTAAAATAATGATTGAGATAAACAATGATTTTTTCATTATGGCTCCCCTGAGTTGGATCAAGTTTTAGCAATATCAGTGCCAAGCATGGCCTTGAAAAAACCACATAGATTCAACAGGATACACAGAAGGAAAAGGGGACAGGGTAGCTTTTAAGGGGTTATAGAGTGAAAATAAACAACACTAGTGGTGTGATAGGGACGCTTACGGGCAAGGACATTCGCAAAAACACACGTCTTCCACTTCACCAAGACCTTCAACATGGTCTTCAGGATATACTTCAGCCTGGTATTCGCCTTCGGGCGGGTAATCTCCGGTCAGCTCGTCTTTGATGTTCTTTGGGATATCTGCATCTTGAATCCATGCTAGCGCCTGCTCTTCGTTGTCCATCATCCACATGTCGGCTAGCTCGAAGATCATGTTCTCGCGGATCTTCTCGTCCGTGATTGAGCTGAGCATTCCAAGGGCTGCTTGAGGATCATCTGCGTAGGTCAAATCAGCAAACGAAGCGATCGCGTCGTTTTGCAGGCTGCTCTCCGGTAAATTTTCTATCCAGGTGTTGATTTCGCTCAGCGGTTTATTCTGTACCTGCCAGGTGGCGATTATGTCTTCAACCACCCAAGAGTCGACATGTTCGGGATAGCGGGCCATCAGTTCGGCGGCTTTATCAGGCTGGCTGAAGGACAGGCTCTGCACCAGGCTGGCGGCTGCCTGGCCGCGTTCTTCGTCATTGGACAGACTATCAACGTATTCAGCGGCCCGCTCGGGATCTTTGGCCGCCCAGTTTCTAACCAGACTATGCAGGGCCGACATGCGCGAGGTCGAGTCAGGCAACCGATCGAGACTGTCAGCGGCAGCCTGTGGATCGGTTAGCGACCAGGTGTCGATCGCCATGCTGATAACATTATTGCGCGCGGCTTCGGAAGGTAGCTCAGTCGCCAGGTCCAAGGCTTTTTCGGGATTTTGGTAAGCCATTTGGATTCCGAGTGTACCCAACGCGTCGTCGCGCACCTGGCCGCTGGGTAAGTTTTTGGCCCAGCCCATGGCGCCCTCGAAATCTTTGAGACCCCATTGAGGCAAGAGCATTTGAACCAGCTCAGCCGATTCATCAGGAGGAGTTGTTTGCATGATCAGCTCGACCGCGGCCTGGGGATCTTGCGTGCCACATGAAAAGACGGCCGTCATCCGCGTTTGGCGAGTGGCATCCGAAGGGGGCATGTCCCCGATCCAATCCATGGCTCCTTCGAGATCGTTCCTAGCCCAGGCCGAGACTACCGCCTGGATGGCCGAAGAACGAGTTTGCGAATCCGCAATTCGATCGGCCCGGGCTGCGGCTGCGGCCGGATCTAGGTTTGCCCACTTGCTATAGACCTGGCCGACTAGGTAGACAGTCTCCGGGGTCGCAAACGTCGAACTTATACCGGCGGCTCGTTCCGGATCACTATCGGCCAGACTCAAGATAGCCCCGTGCAACATCTGACTACTCGTGGTGTCTTTGGGCTGAGCGCTAATCCACTCGAAGGCCGCCTCGAATTCGTGACGTTGCCAGACTGCGACTACCTCCTTTATTGCTACTTGCCTGGTTCCGGCTGCCTGGATTTGTTCGGCATAAGCCAGGGCCGCGGCAACATCTTGTTTTGCCCAGCGGCTCAAAAGATCGAGAGTGAAAAATTTGCGGTCTTCACCCAGGGGAATCTGCTGCGACCACTCGAGGGCATCTTGGACGTATTCATCAGCCAGGTCGAAAACGACTTTATCCAGCAGATTGAATCGTTCATCGAAATTAGTTGTCGCCATGGCCCGGCTAAATATCTCTTCGGCTTGCTGCAGGTCGAGCTTTTTCTTGGCGAACTCAGGACGGGCACGCGAGAAGGCCGACAAGAGAAATTCCGGCTGAATGGTCGAGCGATAGAGTCTGGCTGCCGGGCGCTCACAAGTCTGGCCGGCTGTCTTGGCTGTCTGTTTTTTTGGTTGAAACTCTTCGGAAAGAGATTCATTGACCACGATACCGAAAGCGAAACTGGATGCCGCCAGTAATCCGATCAGGGCCCCGTAGAATTTTTTCATGTCTAACTCTCCAAAATTACAGCGTTATAAGCATCTGGACTACGATTTGAAACCGTACAGCCACTAGCGACCATATAGTTATGACATACGGAAACTTTCAGGGTTCCCGGGCGGCCGAAGATAACCTGATGGACAGCTACGTCTATGCTATTCTCAGCCTGGAGGTCTTATGATCACTCCGGTTTTGCGTATCTGGATACATTCTTTGTGCCTTCTTGTCTGCCTGTGGCTGGCGGGCTGCAGCCAAGACGAACCCGGGCTGCCCGATGCGGGGCAGGATGCCGGAGCGGACGCCGGACAGGACGCCGGGCTGGACGCGGAGGATGGCGCCGACCCGGCCGACGATTCCGGGGCAGACGACGCGGAGACCTACGATGACGGCGATGCCGGGATGCCCGGAGACGAAGCCGCCGATTCCGACGGGCTCCCCGACGGAGATGACGTCATTTTGGACGGCGACGGGTCTGCCGATGACGACCTTGTCCCCGACGGTTCTGACGATGGGGATGCGGGAGATGGTGATGATTGGGAGTACGAACGCGGTAGCCTGGCCGCCTGTCTGTTGAACCCGGAATGCAACCGGGTGGGCATCACTTCACACATGGGCGCCTGGACGGTGACTATTCCAGGCAACTCGATGGCTGCCTACCAGTCGGCCTGGGAGCTGGGCGCGGACGCAATCGAGGCGGACGTACGGGTGAGTGCCGACGGCGTGCCTTTCATGATCCACAATGATGAGATTACCTTATACGAATCGCTGCTGTGTGCCGGCAAGGTGATATCCGAATCGACCGCCGACGAGATCGATGATTGCCTGTTGGTGCCTTCTACTACCGAAACCATCCCGACCTTCGAAGAATTCGTCGAATGGGCGCGGGGCAAGATCCTGATTCATATAGACATCAAAGAGTCCGCGCACATCGCGATCATGGTTCAGCAGATCCATGCCTACGGAGCCGAGGACTTTGTTTTCCCGGCCATCTCGGTTGCTGAAGCGACCAACCTGCTGCCCGGAATAGCCGATGCCGATTCGGTCTATTTCCTGCTGCGGGTCAAGAACATCAACGACATCGACGCAGCCCTGACCACGCTCAGCCGACCAAACATCTTCATGCTCGAGGGCGACCGTTCTTGGGATAATCCGCCCGTCGACGAAGCGGCAATGATGCTCCAGATTGAACGAGTGCAACAGGCCGGTTTACGCATCATGGCTTCTTCCGACAAGTACTTAGCCACCGTGCAAAACCACCTGGACCTGTTCGCGATGGGCTTCGACTTAATTCTTTCTTATAACTGCGCAAATGGAGTTGAGGCCGCCGACCAGGTCAACTAGGCTGGAGGTTGTTCTCCTGAATTGGTCAGCTCGTCTTACAAGCGCCGCAGCCGTCGTTCAGTTTCCAGCACTCGGCGTGGTGGACAGCGTCGCAAACGGGGCAGATGTGTGAGGCGCCTTTGACCAGGTCTTGGCAGACGGGGCAAGGCTTCAGGATCTTGGCATCGGTCACCTTGTAGGTGACGTTGATGGCGTCGTCCCCGGGCCGTTTGGGATTTTTCTTTTCGGCGGCTTTCTGCCGGTCGGTTGTCACCTTGCGCAGGAAACGGATGATATAAATTACTGCGATGAAAATCAGGATATAAAGAAAAATGCGGGGGAAAGCGCGCAGCATGCTTCTTCCTACTACGAATCTCCGGCCTGTGTCGAGAACAGTGAAGGGCAGGTCAACCAGGCCAGCGCTATTTCCCCTGAAAGGGTCTGCTTCAGGAAATGTCGGGACGCCTGCGCCGCCGACCGGCCAGGGCGAGCAACACTAACCCGAGGAGACCAACGGGCTGCCCGCCGGAGCCGCACCCGCAGCCATCTCCGGGACTCACCTCGCCGTCTGCGACTCCGCCGTCGTTCCCGCCGTCTGCTGGATTCGTACCGCCGTCGTCTGCGCTGCCGTCACTCCCGCCGTCTGGATTTGTCCCGCCGTCGTCGGCGCTGCCGTCATTCCCACCGTCTGGCTGGATCCCGTCGTCGTCTGCGATGGTGATTATGGCGGAGACGATCAGGCCCAGGGCTGCGCCGCCCTGCGGTTCGCTCAGGCCCGCTACGAAGCGTTCGTCCTGTTCGACATCGGCGTCGTCGGTGATAACGATAGTTACGGTCTGCGGCCCGTCCTGGCCGTCGGTCCAGGTGAGCACCTCGGACCGCGCAGTGAAATCCTGCCCGCCTGCCGAAGAGGCAGTGCCGTCGACGGTCTCGAAATGCACCGAGACCTCGCCTAAGTTTCCGCCCGTGCGGGTCACCTCGACGTCTAAGCTGCCGGCGCTTTCGGACACTTCCCAGTCGGCGCGGGTGAAGGCCAGCAGGCCGGCCCCGGCTGTGCTACTCGAGGCGAGGTCGGCGATCTCGGTCGGTTCTAAAACCCGGTCGTAGATGCGCAGGTCGTCCAATATGCCAAAGAAGTGGTCCGCGCGGTCCAGGCGGTTGCCCAGGACTAAACCAAAGGCGCCCGGATCGTCGTCGGCCATGGCGGCCGAAGCGTTCTCGGCGCCGTCTAAGTAAATTCTCATCGCTCCGCCGTTGCGATCGTAGGTGCAGGCCACGTGGACCCAGGCTCCGGACACGACACTGCTGCCTGCCAGCACATCGCTTGCCGCAGCAAAGAGCTGGTTGGAGATTGTCCCGTCTGCTTCGATGGTTACTTCGAACGCATCGTGGCCGCTCAGCACGCGCTGCCGGCCTCCGTCCAGGACAGGTTTCATCCAGAACGTGACCGTGCCCTGGTCGGCGGGATCGAAGTTACCTGCGATAAGCACGTGATCGTCCTGACCGTCGAAGTCCAACCCGTTGCGGATGCGGCCGGTTACCCAGTCGCTGGCCGGGTCCATGTTTACAAGGGTTCCATCCCAGCCGTTGCCGCTGGTATCGCTGGCTGTGGTGCCGGCGGACTCGTCGAGCATCCAGTGAGCCACCAGGCCGGCAGGCGCCTCGCGAACGGTGACGGCCACCATGGCCGGGTTGGAGTCGTCAAGCCCGTCGCTGACGTGCCAGATTATGATGTCCACGCCTGTCCAGCCGCTGTCGGGGATGTACTCGCGGTCGTTGCCCACTCCGGACAGGGTACCGTGGGCCGGGGGAGTGTCGATGGTAACGCTGTAAGGCCCGGGGCCGTCGGGGTCGGTGTAGGCGAGCTGGATGCCGACCGGGGTATCAGCCAGGGTGGTCAGCGACATGTCGTTTGCGACTGGAGGCTGGTTGCCGGCCGCGTCTACGTTGATGGTTATCGTGGCGATGTTGGAGTCGTCAATGCTGTCGGAGACCCGCCAATCGAAACCGTCAAGGCCAGCGAAGTCGGGATCGGGAGTGTAAGTGCGGTCTGCGTCCGTGCCGCTGAGCTGGCCGTGATCGGGCCCGGAGACGATCGTGAATTGGTAGGGGCCGGGGCCGTCGGGATCGTTGTAGCCCAGAGTGACGTTCAGGCTGGCGGGCTGCTCGACCGTCAACACCTGCGACTCGGCGGTCGGTGACACGTTGCCGGTGCCGCCGGTGCGCTGCACCCATACGACCAACTCGCCGCCGATGCCGCCGGGAGTGGGCCAGGTGTGGTCGCCGTCTCCCAGCAGTATGCCGGTCTGGTCGACCGTCGTTCCGCTGACGCAATCCTTCCAGAGCATGTCGTAGTTGCCCGAAGTAAGATTCTTGAGACCCAGCTCGCCTACGCGGTTATTGGTATAGGCTATGTAGCTTCGCCCCGGTTCGGCCAGGACCCAGCGGGTGTCGCCGTGGGCCAGCTCGTCGTGGGGGGCCATGCTTGTGAAATCCGTGGACTCGAAGAAATTCTGTAAAATCCGCAGGTAGCCCAGATCTGCCGTGGAGGTGCCGGCGATGTCCATGCCCAGCACCATGACGTAGGCGCCGCCCATGGCGCAGGCCCAGCTCTTCAGGCGCATGGTTGATCCGCTGCCGTGATCGGCGACTTCGCTCATTACCAGGTTGTAGTTGCCACCCGCGGCCTGCCAGGCTGCGACCATGCCGTCGTGGAGCTGCGCGGCCGTGCCCTCGAAGTACTGGATGGCAAACTGGGTCAGGGCCGAACCCGGCGCCCAGGCCTTGAAATCGATGCCCTTGTGATGGTGGTTGGCGATTACGTGCTCGTGCTCATCCGCTTGACGGATCACTTCGGCGATGGCCCGCACGCGAGCGCTTGTGTAGGCCTCCTCGGACTCCTCCGCCACCACCCAGATCAAGTTGCGGTGGTGCTCGAAGGTTTCGACGATTCCCTCGATGAAGGCTTGCTCTGCCGCGCTGACGGTGTCCCCGGTGTTCCAAATCCTGGCGGTGTCGTCGTAGAAGAACAGGTAGATGATAATCCCGTTTTGATCCATCAGCGTGAACCATTCCTCCCACTGATTCAGGATGTCCGGGTCGAGGCCCAGGGAGGGGTTGGAGTCGACAAAGGGGTTGTGATCTGGTTGGCCGTCGCCGTCGTGGGAGCGGACCATTTGCATGTAGATCGTGTTGCCGCCCTGGGCAATCAGCTTGTTAATCAGAGCCAGCTGGTCGCCGTTGCGCGTGCCGTCTGCGTTGCGCGACCCCCGGTAGAGAAAGCCCTCGGGGTCGCCCGGGCCGCTGATGAAGACCGGCCCGCCGCCGTGGCGCTTGAGCCACTCAGGGTGATCGGGGTCGATGATCACCTGGCCGGGATGCGGCCCGCCGGTGACGGCCGAGGCGAGTTGGGCCAGCTTGGCGTTCATCGAGGCCCCGGCGTTGCCGGGCTCGAAGGTTCCCCAATTACCGCGGCAGGCCACTACCAGGCCCAGGCTGGGAATCACGGTGACCACTTCGACGTTCCAGTGGCCGTTGGCCTGAAAGGTGTCCTGGGGGGCGTCGGGCCAGGTCAGCTGGCCGTTGGGGGTGATTGCGTTGAACCACCAGTTGAACCCGTAAATGCCGGGCCCGTGCCCGGTCTGGTCGGTTCCTCCGCCAATGGTGCCGACGCCCAGGTAATCGCTGCCGCTAGAAGATGTGCGCGGCAGTGAGACGGACACGTCCGGTTGCATGTAGTCGTCGAAGTAGCTGTGCGGAATGATCTGAACGCCGTCCCAGTTCCCATAGTTGAGCCACAGCCAGCCAATCCGGGCGAAGTCGCGCGGCGAGGCGTCCACTCCGCGGCCGCTGCGGGAGCCGAACACGCCCCCGTCTTGGAACTGCAGTGCAGAAAGCCGGCTGGTGGCTACGTTGTTCGGGGTATCTGAGAAGACCTCGTCGAATAACAGCCTGCTGTATAGCATGATGGCAACGTCGTTGTACGCCCAGGCTTGCCCGGGCGCTTCACCGCGCGCGTAACCGCTGGTCATGTCGGCCAGGTGCCTGAAGGTCATGCTTTGGTCCGCCGCAGTCAGGTCGCCAGCGTATTGGGCTTGCACGAAGGGACGCACCAGCGTGTCGACGGAACCAACCCGGCCCTCCTCCACGGCGACGAAGAGCAGGGTGCTCATGACCGGTTTTAAAGCCGAGGCCCAGTCGCTCCGGTTGGCGTAGCCGCCCCATTTCTTGACCAGATAGCCGTCCTTGACGATTACCCCGTCACCGCCCAGCGAGGCTGCGAATTGGTCGATAATACCCGAATCCAATCCCACCTGACCGGGATCTCTTTCTTCCCAAGAGACCCCCGGAAATGTCTGTGCTCCGGCCGGCAATGAAATTGCGGTTAATGCCAAGGTGAATACAACGGCAATAAAAGTGCTCGACCTCATGATGGCTCCTTACTAGATACTATGGGCAGCTGCTTCCCAGGTAGGTGAACTGCATCCGGTTGAAGGTGATCGAGTTTGGTCCCGGGTCCTGGATGCGGACGAAGCTGTCCGGGCACATGAAGTGGTTGCCGAGATCCTCGTCGACGTATGCGCCGCCGACTCTTTCCTGTACGCGCTCGATCAGCACGTCGCCGTCGCGGGTGTCGATGATGCGGTACTGGGCCGCATAGAGCGCCCGGCTGTCCGTTCCTCTGTACTGGGCCATGATCTTGTAGCATCCGACTCCCAGTGAGCTGAAGTCCGGCGCATAGTCTACCCACTGCTCGCCGGCCGGGTCGGGCTCGCCGGCTTCCTGGTAGGTGGAGGTGTACCAGTAGTCGTTGTGGGCCCGGGCCACGTTGTGCCGTCGATATCTGGGGTTGTCGCCGTTTTGCCCGTCGTTGGCATCGGTCTTCGGCTGAGTGGTATCTTCGTCGCCGCTGTGAGCGTCGACCTGCAAAGTGTACGTCTGGCCAACGCCCAAGCTGCCCGGGTTGGGAGCGCAGTCGCCTTGCGTGACCGGCTCAAGGGAGACTTTGTAAAGCTGGCCGGTGCTCTGGTAATCCCAGGTTCCTACGTAGAGGTCGCCGTCGAAGACCGCCATGTTCCAGACGGCGGTAGCCGGGAAGGTGCAGATGGTCTGCCAATCGGTCTCCCCATCGGGCGACATGACCAGCGAACAAGGCCCGCTCTCGTCTTTCCAGCCGTTGGATGTGCCGGCGAAGAGGTTGCCGGCCAGGTCCTTGATGTCGGTCACGTAGCGCTTGGTGCCCGAGTAGGTCTTGACGAAGTTGACGCCGTCGAAGCGCCAGACACCCACCTCGCCGTTGGCGTAGTAGTCGGTGCTGCCCAACCACAGGTAACCCTCCCAAACGTGACCGCGGAAGTAGCGGTTGGCCACCTGTTGCTTGGTCCAGTCGCTGCCGTTGGTCGAATACAGCATCTGACCCTGCTGGTTCTCGACCGCGAAGGCGTAAAGGGTGTTGTTGTAAGCGACGATCTCGCGGATGTAGGTCGCGGTGCCGCCCGAATCGTAGACCGTGGTCCAGGAGGATCCGTCCAGGCGCAGGATCAGACCGTGGGTGTTGCTAACGTTGTTGTAGTTGATGGCGTAGAGCTTTCCTCCGAACACTTCGAGCCCGCAGCCGATGGTGCCGTTGC
>JAFDKH010000031.1 GCA_019307065.1 Deltaproteobacteria bacterium | reverse complement strand
TATTCAAAGACAGTCCGCTCAAGATCTCGAGATGGAGCGATTCGGCTTGAACTTCTACTCCCAGCCACTGCTCGAGTTCGGCAACCAACATCCGCCGGATCTTGTCGTCCGGAAAAGATATCAACAACGCAAGCCAAGCTAAAATGAACAGACCCAAGAGTATTCCCATGAACCACAGAAATACTTTTCCAATTATCCTCAGAACCCGCAGCCAAATCGGCCGGCTCTTGCGAGGTTCGGTTTCTTTCGAGGTTTCTTTGGGCATTACGAAGATTGTAGGTTTCTGGCCCAAAAACAGCAAAATAAAAACGATTTTCTTATGAATTGACACCCTATCACCTGCGTCTTATCCTTAAGGTGCTTTTTACTGCTACTGTAGGTATTTGTTCGCCTGTCTGTTCCAGGCGCCCGGGGAAAAGGAGAATAGAATGTCGAAACATGTACGTTTGGCATGCTTGGTTACGTTGGCCTTGTTACTGGTTGTCCCGATAATTTGGGCCGGAGAACCGCTGGTCGTCAAGACTTCGGACGGCAAGTTCATTCCCGCGGTAGCATCTGAGTGGGTCAAGGCGGGAGACTCTTTCCGCTTCATTCTCAAGACCGGCACCAAAGCAGCTGATGTGGCCGCCGAGCTAAAGGACAAAATCGCTCCAATTAGCGTCGAAGCCACAGATGACGTAACCCTGGTTTTCAAGGGCGCCGGCTTGACCGAACAGAGCCTGCTTGAAAAACTGGCCGGAATCCAATTGGGCAAGGAAACAGCCAGAAAAGATGCCCTGGCCGCCTTGACTGATCTGGGCGATGAAGGCGGTCCGGCATTATCAGACTTGTCCAGCGCAGGCTCGATCAGAGCCAGCAAGAAAATCGAGCTGCCTAAGCCCGAAGACCGTAAAAAAGATCCCTACAACTTAGTCGGCAAAATCGTGGAAATGTGTCCCTGCGAACCTATTCCCACCTTGAAAATCCGGATTATTCGGATTCCCAAAGAAGGTGAGCACAAAGGGGCCTTTAAAAAAGGCAAAAAGGTCTCTATTCGCGGCTTCTACAAGATTCACGATGACAGTAAAAAAATCGACCCGACCGAGGAACGAACCAAGATCAACCTGCTGACCAAAGATATGAAACGCGGTATGCTGATCTTCGGCAAGCCCTTCCTCAAAGAAAAAGATAAAGACGTCTGGGTTCTCGAGACAATTGAAAAGATGTAACTACATTATCCCCAATGTTGCATTAAAGTCTGTTATCCCGGCCTTCACCCACCAAGAACGAAGTCATCCCGGCAAGCCTCCAGCCGGGACCCAGTCTTCGCAGTCCACCGGTGCCTAAACCGCTCGATCTGGTTGACTCTCCCCAACAAGGGTGGTACACTAGTGTTACACTCGGGGCCGCGGGAGGTTGTAGATGCCAACAGCTAAAAAAAGAATAAATCTCTCCGTCGACGATCGGTTGTGGGAAGAACTGAAACGCTTGAAGGAACTCAGGGGTGCCCCATCCCTGTCAGCGGTCGTCATTGAGCTCACCAAGGAGGCGCTGGAACTTCAAGAGGATCTCTACTTCGCAAAGATCGCACAAGAGCGTGAGCGCGAAGCCACAATCTCCCACGACCTACTCTGGAAAAAACTGTAAGACTGTAGATGTGGAAAATCATCTATAGGAAATCCGTCAGAAAAGACCTCAAGAGAATTTCAGCGGATGTTCGATATATTCTCCGCAGAGCCATTGAGGAAAAGCTCATGATCGATCCCGTTCGTTTCGGGGTCCCCCTCAGGCGCACTCTCAAAGGGCTGATGAAGCTGCGGGTAGGCAACTACCGGATTATCTACTCCATTCAAAAGAAAACTGTCGTTGTCTCCATCATAAAGATTGGGCACAGGAGAGAGGTCTACGGGAAGTAAAAGACAGTTCCTAGGTTCTTGAGACAATCGAAAAGATGTAACTACATTAACCCCAATGTTACATTAAAGTTTGTTATTATCCCGTCTTCATCCACCAAGAACGAAGTCATCCCGGCAGGCCTCAAGCCGGGACCCAGTCTTCGCAACATGGATTCCGGCTAGAAACTTGCCGGAATGACAGGTTTTGTACGTGGTTTTCATGACGGGCGCACCCCGCGAGTTTTCCGTGGTTTGTACGGTCCTTTAGGATTTCGGTCCCTACGGGGTAATTAGCCCAGTTTACTCAGGGCCGCTCCAACCAGGTAGGAAATGACTGCTTCCCGGATGACTGCTCCGACCGGCAGATCTGCTCGGCTGGCGCTGTCCCTTAGCTGGGCCGCGGTCTCGGGGGTCAACCTGACCGAGAAACTCTCCATGGTCTTGATTGTGTGGTCGAGTTGCTCGATGGCGGTACTGATGTTGCCAACGTTGTAATCCATGCTGGCCAAGCGTTGTGTCAGCATACCGGTCAAGTCGGCCCGACCGTACCACTTGTTGTCCATGAAGACTTTTTCATTGTCGAGGTCGATTTCGAATATCTGTCCCATTTTTTCCTCCGGCCTCAGCCGCCCGAGATTAGATCCCGGCAGCCGACCGAGCTCAGGCAGGCCTTGCCGAATTTGCATATTTTGCCTTGCTGGCAATCGACCGGCTCGACCGTGTAATCGCAAATAGTCGTGTCCACGCAAACCGCCTTGAAGCCGTTGATGTCGTCGGGACAATCGTCATCGGTCAGGCAGTGGCAACCTTTGACTTCCTGGACCTGCTGGTTCTCGTCGTAACGCCTGTCGATAACATCGCATGACGCAGTCGGCTCGCACTGGTCGGCCTGTTCACAACCCTGCCCGTAAGCGTAGTTACATTGCCAGGTGGCCGGGCAATCGTTGGTATCGCGACAGGCCGGGTGGCAGTACTTGTTCTTCTCGATGTCTTCGAGACAGATACCCGGCTCACCATAGCCCAGGCCCGCTGTTTGACAGGTGTTGCCGGCCTCGGCGCAGGTCTGACACCAGTCTTCCTTGGGGGCCACATAGCAGTCGCCTTCGATTACATCCACCGGACAATCGTAACCGTCATCAATCGGGAACCCGCAACACATATTGTGAGCGGCACAGGCGATGTCGGTCCCGCGTTCGTAGCAAGGAATCTTTGTACAAGTGCCGTTATCGCAAACGCTGACCAACGAACAGTCCTGCTTCTCGGGATCACATTTGCATTCTTCGGGTTTGCCCGGATCGGGGCAGCAGTCAAAGGTGTCGCAAGAAACCTCGCCGGCGGTACATTCACAGTAGTAGCCCGAGGTGCAATCCGAGACGATCCCGATTTCTCCGGCAACCCGGCAACCGGTTTTACATTCGCCCGATCTGATGTCGCAATAGCCGTAGGAGTGATCCTGGGGAGGACTCAACACGCATTCTGAGTGAAGGACACATCCCGAAGGCCGGCACATCCCGGTCGAATCGGCGGTACAGTAAGAAACCGGATCGCCGACGCCTACGCAACAGACTAGATTGTCACCATAAGTCGAGCAGTCTCCATCGACAGAACAGGGGGTTCCGCAATGTCCGGTAAAATGGCAGATCAGGCCTCCGGCGCAGCCGATGTCCTGACATTTCTTGACACATTTACCGGTAGTCTTGTTACAAACCCTGTTGGCGGCGCAGTCGTCATCTTCATGGCAAACAAAAGTACTTTCGCAGGTGCCTTCGTTCGAGCGGCACTGGCCGGGGTTGGGGCCGGTACCCGAACCAGCTGTGTCGTCGCAATCGTAGCCAAACGGGCACCCGGCCGTACCGCAGCGCTGCCCGCAAAAATCGCCATCCGGATAGGTGATACACATATCGCCCATACCGGGGTCCGCGCATTGTTCATCGATTGTGCAGGGTTCGCACAGCTCGGAGCGGTCTTTACAGACCAGCCCAACCGGCTCACAATATTGATCGGCCGGGCAGTTGTACGAATACTGGCAAGCATCGCCGTCTTCGCAGTCACCGGTGACGATATTACAGACCTTGTCTACCGGACAATCGCTGTCGTGCTGACATGGTTGCGGACCTGGGTCGCTGGCGTCGGAACCCTGGTCGCCGTCTAAATCGCCGCCGTCGCTACCGTCGGGGACTTCTTTCTTGTGACATTTACCGTCGTTGGCACAGTACTCGTCTGCGGCACAATCTGTGTCGTTTACGCAAGCTGTGCCGCCCGATGAGCTACAGGCTATCAGGCTGATTCCCGCGAAAATAGTCACCAGACATAGACCGGTCACCATCAGGATTAACTTCTTCAACATGAGTGCACCTCCCGGAATGATTCAGTCTAGCCTTGCCTGAGCCAAAATGGCAATAGCGATCATTCAGGCTGCTGATCTCCGTCTTTAACGGGCTTTTTCTTTCTGGCACCTGGCAATACCTCGAGCATGTACTTTCCTTTTTTTAGCTCGCCTATTCGCTTTGTCAGCCGGGTAAGATCCTCAGGTAGGGGCTCGAGCGCCAAAGCTTTTTGATAGTTTATTAATGCTTGTTGCCCGTTGTGAACCTTGTAGAACAAATCCCCAAGTAATATCAGTGGTTTCGGGTCTTTTGGTTTCAGGTCCTTGGCCCGTCGTGTTGCCCGAATAGCCAAATCCCAATGGCCGAGCTTCTGATAAAGGGTACCCATCTCGTAATAGCAGGCGTAACACATTCGATCAGCATCGACCGAGATATGATATTCCTGGGCCGCCATGACGTTGTCACCAAGTTTTCGGTACTTGCGGGCCAGTTCGAGATGCAGCGACGCGTCCTTCGGCCGGCGCTTACTCTCGAGGCGTAGCTGATCTACCTGCCGGCGAGTGGCCGATACTTCAGCAGTAATATCCGAATGATACTTATACAAATAAGCCCTTAGAACCGGTCCCTGCGGGACTGCTTTGTCCTGTAAAAACACCGTTATGGAGACTGGACCTCGCTGCCAGCCAACTAGGATTCCATCTTTGTGACGCCGATGAAACACGAAGTGTTTCTCGAAAGGAACCGCCGTGCCTCCGTCCTCGAAGGGACCCGAGCCACCTTTTTCCACGCGCACAACTGCCTGTTTGCCTGTTTGATCGCGGTAGGTTGCCAGACAGCCCGCTTGGCCGTTTTTGAGTCCCCTTACGGATTCAAAGCTGTAGCGACCGAGATCGCTCTTGATACAGCTGCTGTCCGAACTGTTCCCCTGACAGCTTCCCAGTAGAAAACAAGACAGCGACATGATTCTGATTGATCTTGACATATTCCAGTTCTCACACTAACAAGGTCAGTCCGGTGGAATCAACCCATCACTCATTCCATCGTAAAACCATGAAAACAAGGAGCGTCAGATGAGTCTCAAAGGAAAGCATTTGTTGTGTACCCAGGACTGGTCATTGGACGAACTGTCTAAAATCCTTCAACTCGCCGAAGACATGAAAAAAGAGCGCTGGTCGAACAAGTATGCCCAGGTACTCGATCGCCGAACTTTCTTCATGTTCTTCTACAATCCTTCAGTGCGTACTCGGCAAAGCTTCGAGGCCGCCGCGACCGAACTGGGTGGTCATGCCCAGTTTCTCGAACCAAAATCCATGCGTCTAAAAACCAAAAAAAGCGCCGGAGAAACTATCGAAGACGCCGCCAGGGTAATGAGTCGCTATGCCTGCGGAATCGGAATCCGCATCCTGGAAGATAAAATCGGCGCCTACGGAGAAGGACACAAGCTGTTAAGTGAGTATGCCGAGTACGCAGACATTCCGATTGTTTCAATGGCACATGATAAATACCACCCCTGTCAGGGCCTGGCCGACATGCAAGGACTCTGGCAGCACATCGGTCGCGAAAACGTCAAAGGTAAGAAGTTGCTCCAGGTCTGGGGCCACGGCGCCCTGGCGCGCTCGTGGTGTTCTGTGCAAGAAAGCATCCTGATAAGTTCAAATTTCGGAATGGATGTAACCATGGCCTATCCCGAAGGCTATGACGTCGATCCCGAAGTCATCGCTAAGACAAAAGCGAATTGTGAAGCCAACGGCAGGAAATTCGAGACCAGCCATGATCCGCAGACCTGTTATGACGGTGCCGACGTGGTCTATTCGCGCAACTGGATGCACGCCGATACTTATCAGGACGGTGAATTTCAAAAAGCCAAAGAAGTCGAACGGGCCATGAAACACAACAACTGGATCTGCGATACAGACAAAATGAAGCGCACCAATAACGCCTTGTTCACCCACCCGATGCCAATCGATCGCGGCCACGAAGTCAGTGATGCAGTTGCATCATCAGATCGCTCGATCATTTACGACGTCGCCGAAAATCGGTTGCATGTTCAAAAAGCCATCATGGCCTTGACCATGGGTGCTTAATAAGGAGTCGCCCAATGACTGACACCAAGCGCCTGGCCGTTCTGGCCATCGGTGGAAACTCGCTGATCCGCGATAAGAACCACAAACGCGTCTGCGATCAGTTCGACGTAACCCAAGAAACCTGCCGCCATATCGAGCAGATGCTCGAAGCGGGCTGGAGAGTAGTAGTCACGCATGGCAATGGTCCCCAGGTAGGCTTCATTCTCAGACGCTGCGAGCTCAGCCTGGCTGAGCTGCATCCGGTCCCGCTCGATAGTATCGGGGCCGACACCCAGGGTGCGATCGGCTATATGATTCAGCAGTCATTGGCCAATGAATTCGTCCGCACAAATCGCGATGCCAAAGCAGTCACTATCGTGACTCAGGTGCGGGTGGATGCCAACGATCCGGCCTTCGCAAGTGCCTCCAAGCCAATCGGTTCTTTCATGGACGAGGCGACCGCCAAAGAGCATGCTGAAAAAGAAGGCTGGGAAATCAAGGAAGATGCCGGGCGCGGTTGGCGCCGAGTTGTGGCTTCTCCAATGCCTATTGAAATCATCGAAGAAGACGCAATCCGCAAGCTGGTCAGCGATGGCTTCGTGGTCATCGCCGTGGGCGGCGGCGGTATCCCGGTCGTTAGCGATGAGAGCGGAAATTTAAAAGGTGTCGCGGCGGTGATCGATAAGGATTTTGCCTCGGCTCTGCTAGCCAACCGCCTGGGCGCGGATATCTTCATGATCTCGACTGCCGAAGACGCGGTCTATTTGGATTACGGCAAACCTTCCCAACGCGCCCTGCCCGAGATGACAGTCGCGGATGCCAAGAAGTATCTGGACCAAGGCCAATTCCCGGCCGGCTCGATGGGCCCCAAGATGCAGGCGGTTGTAAACTTCCTAGAAGCCGGAGGCAAACAAGCCATCATCACAACTCCCGAAAACCTGGCTGAGGCACTCAAGGGCAACAAGGGTACCAGAATTACTGCTTAGTCTGTTGAGAATCTCAGATCCCGTCGGGCGGCAGTGCGCGGCGCGGTGACTTGGGGCTCGGTTTGTCGGGCTCGGGTTCACCGATGTCGGGGGCTGTTGAATCTTCGGGTGTCAGGGTCGGTAAGGGAACCGTTTCAATCTCCGCTTTGGGCAGCGGCTTGGCGACTCCGGCCTTGGTTACTCGGATAGCTTCGAGCAAGGTCTCAATCTTGTTAATCCACTCGTTAGCATCGCCGAAACGACCGCTGCCGAATGTCTCGGCCTGCTTGAATTTTTTGAGCGCTTTTTCGAGCGTCCTCTCAACTCCCAAATAGGCCCGCTTGGCCTCAATGTAGTCCACATCTGCGCGCAGTGATTTGACTCTGTCGACCTGGGCCGGGTCGAGACCGTGCAGCTTTCGGACTCTTTCCAGATAGGCTCGGCCTTTTTTATACTGAATTTCGTCATCTGAGAAAACCAGCGTGGTAGCCAAACCAATCAGGTATTTGCCGAACTCGCGATTCAAGGAAGGCAAATCATCGAACTCCATCGGCCCGGCATGCTTCAGTTCGTCGGGCAAGTCGATCGGAGCATAGAGCGCAGCCAGTCCAGGTTCCGGGGGTTGATACAATTCACTGCCGACTGGAAAGAATATCCCCTTTTTAACCACTAGTTCGCCATTTTCAGGGACGAGAAAGAACGTCTTCGAATTGAGCAAGCTGAGCAGATAAACAATAATTCCCGCCAGCGCTAAAACGATCAAACTTATGAACAATAGCTTGGCACCACCGCCCTTTTTACGACGCGGACGTGGAGGAGCAGGTACGGCTTCCTTTTCACTCTCTGGCATAGCACTCTCCGGCGCTGAATTTGATAATATGTATACGATAAATGACCAATAAAATCAAAAAACTTGCCTGGCCAGTCAAGCCAGTGATTCTTCTTTCAATTGCCCAATATATTCGAGGTTTCGATAACGACCTTTATAATCCAGGCCATATCCAACCACGAACACGTCCGGAACTTCGAAACCGAGATAGTCGATCTGAGTTTCAACCAGTTTGCGTGATGGTTTTTCGAGCAAGGTACACACCTTGACACTCTTGGGCTTACGGGTTTGCAGGTTTGCCAAAAGATACTGCATGGTAAGTCCGGTGTCTACGATGTCTTCTACCACCAGGACGTTTTTACCCTCGATTGGCCTCTTCAAGTCGGAAGTTATCCGGATTACTCCCGAGGTCTTGGTTTTATCCCCATAGCTAGACAACCCGAAAAAATCACAGGACAATTTATTATCTATCTGCCGGCAGAGATCTGCCATGAACAAAAAGCTCCCTTTCAGGACGCCTATCAGAACGAGCTCGTCGTCTTTATAGTCTAAGGTAATCGTTCGACCGAGCTGTTCAATACGCGCATGTATTTCCTTTTGTGAAATCAATGTTTCGACATTATCTGCCCAGTTGGACATTCGGCTACTCCTTTGTCGTTTTTTTTACTTCGATTTCCGGACTGAAACAATGCCGACACCTGGCCTCATAGGAATCATGCGCGCCGACCAACACTCGTTGACCAGACCCCTCGATCCGCTGGGAGCGGTTGGCCGGATTGCCGCATTTGACACAAATGGCCAGATTTTTATTAATGAACTCGGCTACCGCCAACAGGGAAGGAATTGGCTCGAAGGGTTTGCCCAAATAGTCCTGGTCCAATCCGGCTACAATTACCCGCAATCCACGGTTGGCCATGCTTTCACAGACTTCAACCAACTCCGGTCCGAAAAATTGAGCCTCGTCGATACCAACTACATTTACGTCCTTTGGCAGTCGATCCAGAATTTCTCGGGCATGCACGATTGGAAACGATTCCATGCGCTGGTCACTATGGCTGACGATCTGGCGTTCGTGATAACGGTCGTCCAAACGAGGTTTGAAGATAATCACGTTTTGCTTGGCGATCCGTGCCAGCCGAACACGCCGGATTAGTTCTTCGGTTTTTCCACTGAACATCGATCCACATATAACCTCGATCCAGCCGGTGTCTCTGGGTTGCAGTTGCATATGTTCTCCCGGGGGGTTGTAAGCTAGCGGTTCACAGAAGAGAGAGTTTCAAACTGAAGGCCAAGGCGCTGCCTTGCAAAGCCGCATCGAGAACGACTGTGCCAAGCGACTCGATCCGACCCAGGGAGGCCATAACCATTGCCTTCATGAATGCGGCCGATGGATTGCTCTTGGGCGGCTCTGTTTTTTTAAAATCCGACAGAAAACCGCTCACGTTGGCAAAAAGCACCTGCCGGTCATTGAGGCCCATTTCCGTAGGCCACAGAGCTTGAGCCTTGACGGGCTTTGTAAGCTTCGCAGCTGTTTCGACAGCCAACTGGCGATCTAAGGCGAAGATGCCAAAACCTTTTTCGATAACCAAAGTCAGTAAAAAATTGTCCAGCCCAATTGTCCAAGCCGGACCGCCCGGTCCACTGCTGGGTTTGACAAAAGAGGAAGTTCCTTTGAATTCGGCCAGGCTCTTGATTGTCTGTTCGAAGAGTTTGTGATCCCGCAACTGCACAACAGAAACGAGATCAAAAAGCTTCTGGGGCGACGGCCGAGTCATACCAGCCGCGGCTAACTCCAGGATCCCGGCCGGCTTGAATCGCATAGAGATCAAGTAATTATCGCCAATGTTGTCTAGCAGGCCAGATTTCACCTGGATCTTTGAGGTTGAACCCAACTGTCCGAGGGCCTCAATCATCTCGCCCCAGACCGCCTCCTCGCCGCCCAGTTTCAAGATAGTTTTTATAAAACCCGGCAGGTCGGCCGATAGTTTAAGAGTCAAGTGCTGGTTCGGTGGCAAATAGGTTCCAAAGGCAGGCACACTGGTGTGAGCTTTGAAGACTTTTGCCAGATCGGCGATCTCTTCTCCTGAGAACCCAAGCCAGGTGCGAGCTTCAAAACCATCGCCGCTCAAGTCGGCATCACCTCGGAAATAAGTAACTTTTTTTATCAGGTTTCTGCCCAGCTGATTGTCTTTCGGCTGATTCGAGCCGGGCACGCTTTGGCTGGCTTTAACCAGCGCCAATTTTGACACATACAGATGAATACCGCCACGATCTTTGGCTGCCTTGGCAGCCAGTTTATAGCCGATTGACTCGACCAGTAGACCTTTGGCCGCGTTTGATCTCAAGCCAACCAGGGTCTTTACCGGGTCGGCATTGTTTTTTAACGCAAAACTCATCCACAGGTGTCCTTTGTAAATTGTGTAGGCCGCGATAAGTTGATCCGGCTTCAGGCTATGTACTTCGATAACAGCCATGTTCGCACTGGAGGGAAATTCTTTCATTTGCCCGAAGTGTGAAAAATCTGTCCGGATTGTTTCTAGAATATTATCTTTGTTCAATACGGAAACTACGATCGCACTAATAAGCTTGTCTTCAACAGACAGCTGAATCAGACCTATCCCGCCTTGCGGATCAACTCCGACAGACTTTAATCCGCTATTGTCGAATGGGTCAAAACCAAAAATCTGATGCATGGCCGCCAGAGCGGCATTGGCGTCTCGACCGGAGGCCAACAGCCTCTCCAAGAATAGAGGCAGCTCTTTGAGTCGTTGACCGGGCTGTTCGAACAAAATCAAGGCTTCCACATTCTGCGGGAGTACCTCTAGCAGTTCTGGACAGGTCACTTTGATGGTGGTTTTGTCCAAGCGTTGTTGCCCATCTGAGTCAGTCACGGTTACTTTTAGCTGGTACTCTCCGGGCAAATCCCAGGCGTGCGTTACCGAGGGTCCTTTCAACTTGGTTCCATCACCGGTTGTCCAGACAACGTGAGCTCCCTCGGGAACCTCGACCTTTTCTCCGAATCTAACTGTTTCTCCAGCCAGCAGGGTGCGTTCGGGACCGGCTGAAGCCGGGAGACGCTTCACACATCCGCTGAGCAGAAAAAAACCGGACAGTAATATAATAATTCCAAGGTTGCGAAGCACAGATCACCTCATTTCACAAAAAAATGCAGAGACAAAAGCTATTAGGTCATCTTCGGCAAGTCAAGGAGGGTTTTTACGAAAGAGAAATGGCCCGACAATCAGAACCTGGCAGTCAGTCTGAGACCAGCGTAGGGCATCACAACCAGACCCGAACCATCGCCAGGATCACCCAAAAAACCACCACTAACTATGCTTTTTGCACCATCGGCGGACATCGAAAAAACCATGGCAGCTACAAAGGCTTCGATTGCCAGATGGTCGGTGATACCGGTAACCGTTCCAATGGCCGCTCCGCCGCCCAGGTCGATCCCCTTGGAATGAGAGTAAATAGCAAAATTGCCTTCCAGGAAAAGACCGAAAGAATTGTTTCTGACGATAAACAGCTTCAGATTTGGCCGGGCGAAAAATGTATTGTCCCGGGCAATCGCCATATCGAACCCGATTTCAGCCACGGCGCCGAATGGACACCAACTTGCCGAAAACTCGGTCAGGATTTTATCACCGAGGGCGACATCTGACGGACGAACTGAAATTAGGTATGTCGCCCCTGCTCCGAATCGAATTATTGGATTGAATTCCTCAGTGGCTGATTCTTCGACCTTGGTATTCTCAGGTAGCGCGGGTGCTTTTTTTCGCACTTCAGTTTCAACCTGCTCGGTGGCCTGCGCATGCTGTTTGGCAACTTTGACTGCAGGAGGGTTTTTAATTTGGCCGGCCTCATTGGACGAAGTCTCATTCATAGCGAGCGGGGCTGAAACTTTGGAGGCGTGAGCGGTGTCTTCCCACATTTCGAAACCGCCCAGATCTTGTCCCTGAGCGAACGGTAGGTTGATTCCCAAGGAAAAGACGGCAAGAGCTAAAATAACGTGGTTTCGCATATCTGTCTCCCAGTTTGGTCCGGCCATACCTTAGGCATTACAAAACCCGTGCCACTCCAGGTAGCCCGTAAAATCAAATAGTTAGGAGAAAAAGAGGGGTCTCAAATGCAGGTCTGCGCGACCCCATGGGGTATTCAAGACCTTTTTTAAACAGGCCTATCGGCTCAAAAGGTTGTCTAAGGGTTGTTTATCCAGGGATTCGGCAGGGCCGGATCTCCGAGAAGATTGAAAGTAGAGATTAGATCTTGATGCGCCTGATCTATACCAAGCAATGTTTGCTTTGCGCGCGCAACCGCCTGCCCTAGAGTTTCGGCCTCACTGGACGTGATCAAGCAAAGGGTCAATTCGGCCAGCTCAGCCACGGCCCGCGGGTCACTCAGTGACGAGGCAGCCAGGGCGCCCAGTGCTCCGCCGTCAGGATTTTGCACGAATGCCCAGGCCAGCGAGTCACCCCAGGGACCGGTGAAAGCCCCATCGAAACACGACCAGGAGAATAAAAAGAACGGTTGTTGATTGGCGAGCAGGCCGGCCAGTTGAGTTGTCATAATCGGGGGACTCGACCAGCCCTCCAAGTAGGCATGCCCAACGTAATTAATACTGTCGACACCCTTTTCAATGATGGCTTGCAGTTCACTGGCCGGATCTTCGCTCTGGGCAACCAAGAGACGTTCGGCTTGAATCGAATCCGGTAGACAGGCTTCGATTAGCCGGCCAATCAGGTGCTCGAAAATACCGTCTTCCTCGGACTGGTCGGCTTGATCCCGATCGGCTATGAAAAGCATCCGATCGGTCAGGAGAGTCGGAGCGGTCTGCCAGGCAATGATCTTATCGACAACTTGATCGGCCGCCTGGCTGGTTCTCACCGCTAATCGCCCGATTGCCGCAGTGGGAGTCAGCCCATCCTGAGCGGCTACATACCACCCGTCGGATGCGGCTTCGAATCCGCTGACCGAGCTAACCCAGAATGGGGCCGGAACGAAATCAGTCTCGGAGTATCCCAGGTAATTATTACTGTCGACAGTCGAGCCGCCCAACAATAAAACAAATACCGGCGCGACACTCCAGTTGGTGCGGGCCGTATGAAGCAGGTCCTGGATGGCCTGGGCGGAAGGCCGGCCGTGATTGAAAGTCGTATATATTTGTTCGGTTGAGGCGACCAAGGTTCTGCGGCCCTGACTTAGGTGAAACGCGCTTATTCGTTCGGCAGCTTGCCTAAAATCCGGATGAGTGATCACCAGGTAATCGACTTCGAGATCTTCAGACATCAGGTCGCTGGCTTGCCAGGCACCGCGCGAATCAGGCACCGAAAACATCGCTGAAGTAGCCAGCAAATATCTGCGCGGCTTTGTCCGGCTGAAGCCAATCGGGACGATGGCTTTATCCTGGAACTGAATCGACAGGTTATCGGCCGACGAGATAGTTCTATACCCGGTCAAGTTGACAGGTCGGGCCGGGTCGGAGACATCCAGCAGAAAGAGTTCGCCTTCGGCGATGCCGTCGATTCTCAAACATTGTCCTGAACTCGCATTGAAAACCAGCGTTTGATCACCGGCTTCGAGGGCTCGTTGATACGAAAAATCGATCTTGTCCACGAAGACCACGTCGGCCGCCCGACCAGGCAAAAGTCCAATCGCTAAGAGATTGCCTTGCTCTAGAAGCCCAGCGGCTTTGACTTTGAAAGTAAACTGCTGCATTTGGCGACCATTCCATATGGCCCGGCCAACCGGCAGGTCGTTGAGTACAACCGAGATCGAGTGCCTCGGGCCAGTTCCGGCCACATGAATTCGCAAGCTGACCCATCGACTAGTTGCGCGCGGCAGGTCAAAGGTCAGCTCAGCCGGGGCCCCATCGAAGGCCAGGGCCCAGAAAAACGGGTCGTTGGTCGGCGAAGCGATGTGATAAGCCAGATTTTTCTCTATGACGATCGAGTCAAAGACGTCCCTGACTTCTGCCCTGCAACTACCATCCACTTTGCGCGTACTCATCCTGCGCCCGGCTCCGGTTGCAGCCTTAAGCACTTCGAAATCTGCGTAGCGATCGGGCTCGGGCTGGCCGACGAACCAGAATTCAGAGTTGAATTCCAAGACCGGCACCAAACCTATCTTACGCTCAAGAGTCAGACCCTCGTTCTGCAAAGCGACCGGGTCCAGCCCGGCCGCCACCAGGTCGTCGTGAGTCAGGCGATTGAGGCCCTCTTGGGCGACTGCGATCTTGACCGCGGCTGAATAGTTTTTAGTGTCTACCGGCAATTTGAATATGGATTGTATTTTAGTCGGCGAACTCTTCTTGGGTTGCTTGGTCCGCCCGAGCCGCACCTCAAACACCGGATCTTGCAGATATGACCTGGCGACTATCGGTCCGTGTTTCTTGCGGCGACCGTTGACTTCAATATCCTCGACCAGATAACTATCCCCGGCGCGTCCATCGCGATCAGTGAAATGGTAGTTCTGTCCTAAGGAAGCATTCAGCAGCCCGGGCACCGGGTTTTTCGTCAAGCGCGTAAGATTTCTCTTGGCATCCAGGTGATAGACGTCGAAGCCGGCATTGCCTCTTTCCGACCCGGTTGCCCAGTGGATTGTGACGCCCTCATTTCCAGTCGCGGCCGCCAAGGCCAGCAGGCGTACGGCCAGCGGTTCACCCCCATCTCCGGTAGTGCCATCGTAGACGATGAAACCATCATCGCCCTCGCCCGGTTCAGGGGAATAGTCAGTATGCCCCGGGACACCGGTAGTCACCACCGACACCCCAAAAACATCACTGCCGTGGCTCAGACCCAAAACACTATAAGGAATGCTGGCCTCTAAAAATACACCCGAATAATCCATTTCGCCGACTGAGCCGACCGGGTTGCCGTCACCATCGGTCACAGTACCTTCGGTCAGCTCAATAACTCGATCGTTGGGGCCACCGATCTGTCCGTCCCCGTCTATATCCAGGTTGATATAAATATCGATATCGATACCGCCGAAATTTTCCCTAAACCTTCCCCTGAACTCGATCGCCAGGTACAAGTTTCCATCGGAGCCGCTGGTATTGTCGTTAGTCATCTGGATCTGCAAGATATCCCGCCAGAAGAACGGCATATCTTGATTCTCATCGTAGAATGTAAATGCGTCGGCCGGCCAGTCGGAGAGATCTCCGTCGACGTCGATGGTTGCGTCGGCCAGCACGTTGGCTGACAGGCTGGCTACTAAAAAGAGCGCCAGTAAACACCGCTTGAGATTGTCCGTCACCGACACCTCGTTTGTGAAACTGCTGTTTTTCCACTGCCGTTATTCGTTGAAACCTTCTTATTATAAGACAATTTCGACATTCTTGCCAAGTCTGATCTAACTTTAGTGAAGATCTTGGAGTGCTCACGCGAATCTTGGTCAAATTGACAACTAACTGAATTTGAAGTATTATTAGTCAATGACGCAGGTTTTTAAAGCAGAATCGTGCTTCAGGCACACCAATCGGGTTGAATTCCGACGAATCGCGGATGAAATTCTGCTGGTGCCAATTCGCTCAGACTCTCGCCAGAAACTCGGTATTTACACCCTCAATCGAGTCGGGTCTGTCGTCTGGGAACTAATCGACGGCACCCGCAAGCTGGCTGAAGTGATTGATGGCGTCTGCTCGCGCTTCAAAATCGACAGCGAGACTGCCCGCCGGGACACTGAATTGTTCTGCCGGGAGCTACTTTCTTTCAGAGCGATCGAAGCTATACCGCAGGAGCCGAGTTGACAATCCGCCAAGAAAATCACGAGTGGTTCAGGAAAAGACTCGGAGAAAAACTGTCCGGAAAAAGGTTTCCGCTCAACGGCACTTTCGAACTCACTCGGGCTTGTAACTTCCACTGCAAACATTGTTACTTGCAGGGCACCCAATCTGCCGAAAAAGAAATGAGCTGTACAGCCGTTACGAATATTCTCGACCAGCTGGCCGAGGCTGGCTGCCTGGGCCTGTCATTCACCGGCGGAGAACCGCTCCTCAGACCGGACTTCGCCGACATTCTCAAGCACGCTCTTGGCAAAGGCTTTTTAGTAGCCGTCTTCAGCAATGCCAGCCTCATAGACGAAAAGCTGGCCGACTTGCTGGCCGCCAATCCTCCGCGTTGTATCGAAGTCACTTTGTACGGCGGTGATGAAAAAAGTTACCAGGCAATCACCGGCTCGAGCCGCAATTTTCTGCGCACGCTGGCCGGAATCGATCATCTGCTAAAGCGCGGTCTCAAAGTAGTTCTCAAAGCTGTCCTGCTCGCGCCCCTGGTGAGCCAGGCCGAAAAGATGCGCAAGCTTGCCAGCCAAAGAGGCCTGGGCCTGCGTTTCGATCCCGGTATTGACCCGACCCTGACCGGCGATCAGGCGCCCCTGGCACTCAGGCCCGATCCGGACATTGCAATTGCTATAGAACTCGCCGACACCGAACGAGTTGATAAACTCGAAAAATACGATCGGCAATTCAGCCAAAAAAATGTGTGTGACAATGATTTCAGTTGCGGGGCCGGTTTTTCGTCTTTCAACATTGATCCGCTCGGTCGGCTGATGCCCTGTCTTTTATTACGTGAACCAGCTGTGAATATCGCCCTAAGCGGATTCAGCTCGGGTTGGAAACAACTTGCCGAAGCCCGGCGTCCGAGCTACCCGGCCGACTCAGCTTGCCGGCAATGTGATTTGACTCATCTGTGCGGTTACTGTCCGGGGCTTGCTCGTTTGGGTGATTCGCCGCCCAAGGACCGTAGCGGTTACCACTGTCAGGTAACCCAGGCCAGGGCAAACACTCTTCGCCAAAACAGCGCGAGGAAAACCGCATGAAAAAGGCCGAGCGCACAAAGATCGGGCCAAAAGCCAAAAAGCAAGATCTGCGCGAGCAGTATGAGCCTCCTCGAGTCACCTATACCGAAATTTCGGTCAACGAAGCTCTGATGGGAATTTGCAAAGGCGGACTCGGAGCCGGTCCTTATGGCCCCGGCTGTCCGGGCGGCTGCAGCGGAGGGGGAAGCTGAACCCAACCCTTTCGGTCGGAGATATCTCAATCGTCGTCCAGGATGAACTGACGGCCAACGTACCCAAACGACTCCATCCTTTTTTAGTTGATCAATCCAGTCCGACGGCTAGCTGTCGTGGTCACCTTGGAAAACTCGGTCCACTTGATTCTGAGCGCAGCCTGTTTGATTCTGGCGGTGTCTGGCGGGTTGATCAAACCGAGTTTGGTATCCAGCTGGTGCTCAGAAAAGGCCCGCCGCCCGGCAACCCCTATCATATACTCCAACTGAATAATGAGCTGTCGAGTGGCTCAATTGTACTCGATCCGTCCGATCTTGAAGATGGGCCGCAACCGTTCTTGCTTCGGGATCCACTGCACGAACTGTGGGTATCATTCATGCTGATGCGCGGGCTGGGCTTGCTGGTGCATGGCTGCGGGGTAAAGATGGACGGCAAAGTTCACATATTCGTCGGCGAATCCGGGGCCGGTAAGAGCACCCTGGCGAGAGTCTTCGACAATCTGAAAGTCGGTCACATTCTTTCAGACGATCGCCTTATTATCCGAACCGAGGCGGACAACTACACAGTCTATGGTACTCCCTGGCATGGTGAAGCGCCTTACGCTTCGCCTGAATCCGGCCAGTTGGCTACGATCAACTTCCTGCACAAGGCACCCAAGTCGGCCATCGAGGTCATGCAACCCGAATCAGCCGCCAGTGCTCTTTTTATGGTTTGCTTTTTAGCCGGCTGGCCGCGAAGTGGTATGGACTTTATTCTGAAATGTTGTACTGAAATAGTACGAAGAGTACCTTGTCGAAGATTATTTTTCACTCCCGATCAGACTGCAATCGAGGCAGCCGGTATATGAATAAGCCTGTCAAAACAACCCTGCTGCTATCTTCTGAACTCGTCGAACTGGCCAGGGAAGTAATCGCCAAGGGCGGCCGGCTGCACTTTCGCACCAGGGGTCACAGCATGTTCCCGTCTATCGCCGATGGAGATGAAGTCGTTATCGGCCCACTCGATCCCGGCGGCCCGCAGATCGGCCAGGTAGTCCTTGTCGACACTCAAAGCGGCCCGCGACTTCATCGATTGATCGCTAAAGACGCTGACGGTAAATACTTTGTTGCTCGCGGCGATGCTGAACTAAGCGCCGGCGATAGAATCAAAGCCGACCAAATCTATGCACGAATCGTCCAGACCCGCCGGCCGTTGTCGCGCTGGCTTTCGCCAGGTTTCATTCTGGCTATGCTCAGAACCACACTCAGGCGCATGGGGTTGGAGGGTCTCATATCTCATTTTCTTCGGAAGACCAGAGGGATAAGAAAGTGAGATATGAGACCCTCCAACCCCCTACATGACGAGACAGCTTGACTAGTCTGGCTGATGAAACCTATAATGCTCGCCGGAGTAGTTGCATGCGCTGCATAATTACATTGTTTCTGCTATTTTCGGCTGGTTCGGCGAACGGTCAGACAATCGTCGAAATGAATTTTGCCAGCGCAAAAAAAATCCTCGAAAACCACGATTTGGCCAAAGGCATCCTTTTTTTAACCAGGCTGACCAACAACTATAAGAAATACGAAAACGTACGAATACACTCGAACTGGAATGAAGAATCCATTGCTGCATTGACCAAGGCCCTCAAAACCGATTTCGACGGCTCCGGTAAAGAATACATTAAAGACATGACTATCTGGTCGGTGACCGGCCAAACCGGACTACAAGTCTATATGGCTGCTTCCATGCTAGATCAGGATTCAATCCTGTTATCTTCCAGCCTGACATTTATGAAGGCTATGATGGCTTTTGAAATCCTTGCGGTAATCCGCCAGGGCCGCCTGACTTTGTCTGCGGCTCAGAATCGAGCCCTGTCGCTCGGAATAGAAATGCAAGTAACCGAGAATGACGACGGCGAGCAAATTATTACGTTTTTCGGGTATCAAAGAAACAATGATACACTTGTCAGCAAGTTGATAGTCTTTGAACCTCCCGACCTCGTTTGGAACTAAGAGCCGGTCTGAATGCCAGCCTTCCCGCGCGTCTTGTGCCATCGCCTGGTTGTTGGTCTTTGCCTAATCGTTTCGGTCCTGGCTAGTCAGGCAGCCCAGGCACAACCAATAAGCCAGATCGATCACCTGCTTAGCAAACTCGAGAAATCAAATATTTCAGTCAATCAGGCAATCGACCTTTGGCGGCTTGAAGAGTTACAAGATTTGTTTGACGGACGATCCCGCCAACGACTGATGACCATTCTCAAAACTATCTCCGCCGATAAAAAGACGCCCTTGCCTATGAAGCGTTTAGCCATTCGAATGCTGGCCAAATCACTGCGCAGCGCTTCTGACGACGAACAGTCCCGAGCGACCTGGCAACGCTTGGGCTATATTGAAGACTGGTGGCTGATCGGTCCATTCGACAATGAAGGCAATCGTGGACACAAAACAGTCTTTACTCCCGAGCGAATCGTCGATCTCGATCAGCAACCGCAAGGTAAAGAGACAAAGCTAGCCTGGCGGCGCTACCCGGCCGGGACCAACGACGGCCAGGTACGCTTACACCCGCTCTACCGGCCAAACAACCGGGTAGCAGCCTATGGGCTGACTATCTTAGAAACCAACCGGGACACGCAGATTCACCTTCATGCCGGCTGCGATGATGGCTGCAAGATCTGGATCAACGAACAGCTGGTTCTCGATGATCCTGGCTTTCACCGCTACGCTGAGGACCAACATTCGTTGATGATGACTCTGCCGCGCGGCCAAAATCGTGTTCTGGTGAAGGTCATCCAGAATGAGGGTGCCTGGGGTTTTTCTTTGGCGGTAACTGATCGCCACGGGGAGCCAATCACCGCCATAAAAAGTGTTTCAGATGCCGGGCAACTTCGGCAAATCCTGAACGAAAGTATGCCCGCCGCACCTGGAAAAATCACTGCCGGCCCGACCCTGGCCGACTGGTTTGAAAAAAGATCCGAACTGCACCCGAAGAACCCGAGGATTCTCACCGAGAACGCCTTTGTCTTGATCCGCACGCGGGTTGGTGACAACCGTCAACGTCGAAGCGAACAACTTGTGCATCAGGCTATTGAGCTCCTGGACAACTGTCGGTCCGAATGCGACGACACTCGCTTGATGCTGGCTAAGGCCTGCGACGATCCCGATCAGGCAGACAGGCTTCTACGGCAAATACCGGCCACATCAAAAAACTATATCGCCGCCCTTTTTCAACTCGGCCTGGCCAACCATATTCGCAATCGGGTCGATCAAGCGATAAAGATTCATCGACAAGTTTTAGCTGTTCATCCAGGCTATCTACCTTCCGAATTGGAGCTTGTCGAACTCCTGCAAAACTTTCAGCTCGACTCCCTTGCAGAACTACGAATAAAGAGGCTTGTAGCGGCCTACCCTGATGTCCCCGAAGTAATGATGGTAGCTGCCAACTTCTACCGAAAATCGGGTCGCTTCGAACGCAGTCGCGAATTGTATAGCCAACTCATCGCGCTCAAAACTGATGACCATCTTGGATTGCGGGCACTTTTCGAATTGGCTAATAAGCGCGGCGATCTGACAACGGCTCTGGCCTGGTTGAATCGCCTAATCAGGTCTGCACCTTTGCGAATTGGTTGGTGGATTGAGCAAGGCGACCTGCTGCTGCACAACGGACAACACAGCCGGGCGCTCGATGCTTACCGGCGTGCTCAGACTATTTGTCCCCGAAATCCTGTCGGACTAATCCGCGAGGGCCTGGCCTTTGTCGCTTTGGGTCGCTTTGAAGAAGCACTCAAACACTGGACTCGGGCCTTGGCGCTTTCTCCGCAGGATAGAGCCCTGCAGCGTCACATCGAATCACTGGATGTCAAAAAAGAAGCCTTTTACAAACCATGGGCAATGGAATTAGAGAAGCTTCCCGCTCTGGAGCAAAGCGCCTATCCGGGCGCCGATGCGATCAGGCTCGTGGATCTGACAGTCGTGCGCCTATTTCCCAACGGGATGACTTCCAGATATCGACAACAACTGTTGAAGATCATCACTTCGCACGGGGCTGAGCGCATGCGTACTTTTCAGATCCTCTACTCCCCCGGACGTCAACAACTTCGAGTTCTTCAAAGTCGAGTTGTACACCCTGACGGCCGTGGTGATCTCAGCGTGCTAATCAACGACTACATACTTTCGGAACCATGGTACAACTTGTACTATGATGTTAATTTGAGGGAAATCACTTTTCCGTCCCTGGCGGCCGGCGATCTGGTCGAGCTGACATATCAGTTAGACGATATCGGCAGCCAGACCTTGTTCGACGGCTACTTCGGCGATCTGTCTCCTTTTGAATTCAGTGTACCCGCTCGCCAGGTCAGCTATGTACTGCTGGCGCCGGTAAAAAAGAAAATCAAGTTCAACATACCCAGCCGGGCCTCGCATAAACAGTCGACCACAGCTAACCACATTGTTCACGTTTGGGAAGCCCACAACCTCAATGCAATCGAACCAGAGCCAAACATGCCCGGCTTCACCGAAACTCACTCATTTTTACACATCTCGACCCACGCGAACTGGAGTAAACTCGGCAGCTGGTACCAAGACCTGAGTGCCAATCAACTCCTGGCCGGACCCAAAATCAAGAAACTCGCCCGCGATTTAACAGCTGAGATCAAACAACCCGAGGAGAAAATTCGGGCTATCTATCGTTTTGTATCGGATCGTACTCGCTACGTTGGCCTCGAATTCGGCATCCACAGCTATATTCCTTACCAGGCTTCGCAAGTACTCTCGCGTAAATTCGGTGATTGTAAAGACAAGGCGGCCCTGCTGGTTAGCTTGCTACGCGAGGCCGGTATTCGCGCCAACCTGGCATTGGTCCGAACCAGCCGGTTTGGAAAAGTTGATCCATCCCCCCCGTCACTGGCTATCTTCAATCATGCGATCTGTTATCTTCCTGACTTCGACATATGGCTGGACGCCACGGCACCTTTCCACGATATCAACGATCTGCCTCCCCAAGATCAAGACATTGTTGCGCTGGTGATTGACAGCAACTCCAAAAATCTGACAACTACAAAAGCTTCTACTGCCGAGCAGAACCAAACTCGGATCAAGTTCACCATAAAACACAACCCTGACAATAGTGCCGATATTCACTCGCAGGTTGAAGTCATCGGCAGTATGGCCCCATCGATGAGGGCTCAATTCATAGGCAGCTTAGCGCCTAAGGATGTGTTCGAGCGGACGATGAATGAATTATTCCCCGGCAGCCGGGTAGACAGTCTCGACCTTGAAAACCTGATGCGCCCGGACCTGCCATTCGTCACCAAGGCAAAGTTCAAAGTACCGTTTATGGCTCAGCGCAAGCAAAAGACCGTCGACATTCCGGCCCTGGGCAGGAATACGGTCTACCAGAAGATCTTTTCGCCTTACCAGAAACGCAATCACGATCTGGTGCTGGCTCCTCCCTGGACAATTCACTGGTCGATTACTCACTGCCTGCCTAAAGGATACAAACTCACTGCCTTGCCCGAAAATGGCAAGCTGGAAACTGCCTTTGGACGAGCCAAGCTCGAGTTCTTAGTCAAAGGCAATGAAGTCGTTGTAAAGGCCGAGTTCCAGATCCTCAAAAGTCGTATTGCGGCGAGCGAATATTCTGCCTTTCGAACATTCCTTGGCCAGGTCGATAGGTTTTTCGATCACCGACTGGTTCTAACTGGAGATCAGCATGCCGGCAGTTAGCATTCGCAAAACCCTGCCGACTGCATTGATTTGCATTCTGGTGGTTAGTTCGGCCGGATGCGTTCATTCACCACAAATTCTCAACTTAGAACCCGAACTAGTTGAACAAATCCTCCTCTCTGAACCAAAAACACCTGTCCAATACCTGTCCCGAGGTTGGGCCCGCCTGGTACACCAAAACAATCTCGGCGGAGCCTTGACTGATTTTCAATCGAGCGCAGACAATTTACCCGTCGACTCGGCTGAGTTGAAGATGCTCGCTCATCTTGGAATTGGACTAATCAGCCTGCTGAAAACCGATTTTCCGAGCGAACTCGAGGCCATGCTGGCAGCCATGGAAGCCTATCCCCAGGCTCCCGAATGTCAGCTAGCCGCAACTCTTTTAGAGGAAGTAGCCAAACAAGTACCCAACGGGCATCGTCAGATCTCTAGCCGGGTTAAAAAGCTAGTCGAGCCTGCCAGCCGAACCGGGTTGGAGTGTAAAAGAGTACTGCGCCGGATTTTGAAAGCCGGTTTCTTACGCCAAGGGAATCTCGAGCAAGTCAAGGCAATCGAGATCGAAATGGGAGTTGTGCAACAATGGCTGATTGGCTACCCTTTCGGCAGACATCCCTTGGTCGATTTCAAAAAGTCTTTTCCTCCAGAAATCTCGAGCCTGGAAAATGACGCTGAGCATCCCCCGATTTTCCGCAGGTCACAAGAAGGCCGACTAAACCTGGAATCAATAGGCCGGGGCGGTATCTTGTATGCTGAGACATTTTTCGAAGTTAGTTGCCCGAAGGCATGTCGCGTGAACCTGGCGTTGCGTGTTGAGGGTCCAGGTTCCTGGGTGGTCTTCATCGACAATTCTGCACTAGATACTCACGCGGCCCATCTTGGTAAGCTGCCGCGGGTAGTCCACCTGCCGTTTGTGACAGGCCGCGGCTGGCATCGGATCTTGCTCAAGATTCCTATGCGCACAAACCAGCTATCCCTGGCGGTCGAACTGACTGGAGCAGACGGCAGTCAGGCCGCCGTGAATTGGTGGACGGGAGATAAGCCCGTACCAGACTATCCTAGTGACCAGCCAATCGAAGGCATGCCCTTCAGGGCCGCCAAAGATGTGCTGGTCGACAGGTTCAATCAAAACCAACAAGATCCCATATCCGGACTACTGGCCGGCATGCTCATATGGGAAGATGGCAATCAGGGCAGAGCCAGAGAGATATTTAATCAGGCCCGTCAAAGGGCAGCTAAGTTCTGCTTGTCAGACTACTTGCTCGGTTTGATCGTCTTGGAAGATCCTGACATTCCCGCGCGTATCGATGTTGCCAAAAGCCGTGAGCACCTCGAACAAGCAGTTTCAAATTGCCCAGCGGCCGTGTTGGCCCGTTTCCATTTGGCCCTCCTGTCTCATGCCAGCGGCCAGTCAGATAAAGCTCTCGAGATCTTGAAACAGCTTGAAGAAATACTTCCGGGGAATTTCTTGTGGCCTTTCTTTCTGGGCCGTGTTTATGAAAAACTGGGTTGGAACTTTGAAGCTGAAACATCGTACAGAAAAGCCCTGAGTGTTCTTCCCAATCATCTGCTGACGTTGCGCAGCCTTTTTTCGCTGGCCAAGAAAAATCATGCCCACCAAAAAGCGATCCAATTGGCCCAGCGGCTTGAAAATCTAGGCAGTTGGGACGACCTGGCAAGATTCTGGATTGAACATGAAAACCTCGAGCGGGCCGAGTCAATCCTGGAACGTAGCCTAAAAAACTTGCCGGCCAGACGTTCAGTCAGGCTGGCTCTTTTCGACTTATTTGTTGTGCGCGGCAAGACAGCCCGAGCCGCCAAGTTGCTTGCCGAAACAAACAAGCTATTTCCCGAGCAGCCCCTGGTGCTTCAAAAGCAGGCTGATTTTCTTGATCGCATTAGTGATCATGCCGGGGCTCAGCGCATTCGAGCCAAACTCGTTGCGTTGGCCCCCTGGAACTTGCGCGCCAGACAGGCGCTGGGCGCTGCCGGAGATCTGACTGACCTGCGCCTGGCCGGCGAACGAAAAGTCGACGCAAAAGAGCTAATTGCCGAGTATCTCAAAGCCAAACCGTTGGCGACTGGACATTCTGTACTAGTGCTCGATCAAATGGCCGTCCAGACCGGTAATGACGGCTCGAGTGTCGAACGAATGCATACGATTGTACATATCCGGTCGCCCGAGGGTCTCGAACACTGGGGAGAAATCGACCAGATTCCGCCAGGCGCCATCATCGAAGAAATACGTACGATCAAACCTGACGGCCTTACAGTCAACGCCGAAGCCATTCCGGGAAAAGACACTATTTCGCTAAGGGCCTTGCAGGTCGGTGATTTTGTTGAATTATCATATCTATCAAGTTCGGCGAGCTCGAACCTGGTTCTGGATACCGGTGGCTGGGTCGGTCGGCGTTGGTATTTTCGGGCTGCCAAGACACCGATTTATCTTTCTCTATTCTCGGTTGCGGTTCCCCAAGACAGCCATCTGCAAATCGATAGCCACGGGTCACCGGTCAAACCGGTATTCAATTCTGAAAACGGCTTTGATATTGCATCCTGGGAGACGCGCTCAGCAGCCCAAGTCATGCCCGAGCCAAACTCACCTGCGACTGATGAATACACGCCTTTTGTCCAGGTCGGCTTCGACGTCGACTGGAAAGATTACCGGGATGTCTTGCAGGTCGAACTAAACGAGGCTAGCTTGCCAAATTCCGACCTGAAGCGCTTCGCTAAGAAAATTGCGAAATCGAAAATCCCACGTGAGAATATCCGGCTGATATTCCATAAAGTCTGTTCGATGTTCAGACAGACAGGTTCAGGCAGTGACTTCAGCGAGCCGGCTTCTCATATCCTGGCTCGCCGGGAGGGTAATCGGCTGGTCTTACTGGTCGCTTTGTTGCGCAGTATTGGCGTCAAATCGCGAGTATTGTTGGTTCGCACAAATTCAGATTCTCAGATTGAATATAAATTTCCCAACATGAGTACTTTCAGACACGGCCTGGTAAAAGTAGAGCTGCGCAGCGATCCGAATCCGATTTGGCTCGATCCTTCATCGACTTTCAATCCATTTGATTCCCTCTATCCTTTCGTTCTGGGCGCCCAGGCAATCGACATAAACTCGAAGACCGGGACGGCGCCTTTCGTCAGACTGCCCGACCAGTATGGGCCGGTCTTAACTAAAACCATCCAACTCGACTTGAGCCTGGCAGCCGACGGCACTTTGACCGGAACCGGTCTGGAACGAATGCCCACCGCCGAGGCTGCCAATTACCGTGAGCTATTGACTTCAATGAGCGCGGCCCAGCGTCGCCAGGCATCGTAAGCCGGTTTGGGCGATTACTTCAGCGGAGCTATCCTGGAAAGTTTCGAGATTGAGAACCTCAACGAACCCGATCAAGCTCTGTTGTTGAAATATCAACTGAGAGTACCGAACTTTGCCCGGCGGCGCGGCAACGCACTGGTGATCCATGAAGGTTTTTACCCTTACCGCTTGAGTCGCGGCCTGACTTCCTTGCCAACCCGCTCATTACCACTATTGCTGGGCGATGATACCCGCACTCAAACCGAGATAGTACTTTCACTGCCAGGCGGGTCTACGGTCAATTTACCTAAACAAGTCGAGTTGCATGCCCCGCTGAGCACTTTTTCCTACTCTGCCAAACTGGAAAACAATATTTTGAGAATCAAAAAGTCGCTGGTGGTCAAGGGCGGACGTATTTCGGTGCCTGACTACCCGGCTTTCAGAGATTTTTGCAATAAGGTAGATCGCCAGGACAACTTAGAAATCGTGATTTCCTTGAGTAGAGAGGGAACCTAGCGCCGCCTACGACGAAGAACGAAAGGTATCACCAACAACAACGGCCAAGGCAAACCGTCAACCGAAGTAGAACAGGCGCAACCACCCTTTACCAGCAGGTCGTCGGTGGAACCGTTGTCGCTTCCGGACCCGGCGTCGGTTCCGGCGTCCACTCCACCATCGGTGCCGCCGTCCGCCTGCCCGCAGACGTCATCTTCGTCAGTCAGGCCGTCACAATCATTGTCCAAAGAGTCACAGACAGTTTCTTCAGTCTGGTAGTCGTTACCGTATGAAGATGCGTCACAGGCTTGCCAACCGGATGCACCCGCACATGCTTGCTCAGCCCCGGCACAAACGCCTTCTTGCAAGGCGCAGTCTGGTCCAGTGAGATCATCATCTGTGAATGTATCGCAGTCATTGTCCAGACCGTCACATACTTCAGTTGTCGGCAACACTCCGCTGCATTCACCCCAAGCTCCGTTTTGATCGCAGGTCTGCGTTCCGGCGACACATTCGCCTTCATCCGATGAACAGGCGCGCACATCATCGGGCGTGCACGGGCAACCTTCATCGGTAGTTCCGTCGCAGTCATTATCCAGATCATCGCAGGTGGTTTCGTCGGCCTCGTAGTCCGAGCCGTAAACACTGGCGTCGCACTCACCGAATCCGGCCGCACCGTTGCAGGGCTGACGCGAATTGGTACATACTCCGGTCAGAAGTGGGCAGGCTGGCCCGACTATATTTTCATCAGTCGAGTCATCACAATCGTTGTCCAGGCCGTCACAGGTGCTCTCATCATTCGCTTCGTAGTCATTTCCGTAGCTGGCAGCATTACAATTCAGCCAGCCGGCCGCCCCGCCACATGGCTGGGTCGCACCTGCACAAACGCCGACTTGCAACGGACAGTCGGGACCGGTCAAATCGTCGATGTCGTTATTGCAATCGTTATCGAATCCGTCACAAACCTCAGGGTTGTCGGAACACTCGACATCCTGACAATCGGTCAGGCCATCATAATCGTTGTCGGCCAAATCGTTGCAGTCTTCTAAAGGAACTTCATAGGAGGCCTGATTAGAGTCGGTACTCGGGTTGCCGGCCTGGTCGATAGCCTGAACCACAAAATAGTAGGTCAAGCCATTGGTCAGATCATCGACCTGGGTCTGGGTCACATTACCAGTCGAAAAACCCTGATCATACGGCCCGCCATCAGTGTTGCCGTAATAAATGTGATACCCGCTGATGTTTTCAGGCTGATCGTTGATATCTTCAGTGACCGGGTTCCAGGTAGCATTCACCGACTGGGCCGCGACTCTAACTGCCGGAAATAACAGGACTAAAACCAAGACACCCCGCAACATGGTTCACCTCGATCAAGGAATTGTGATGTTCAAATCATAGTCGCCCGTAGCTCCGCTGTAGCCAAAAGCAAGGATGTAAACGTCTTCGCCATTGACGCTCACTTCGATTGATTCCGAGTCGCCGGTTCCCTGTGAAATACTCAGTTGGTTGCCATCGACATCGGTAGCCTTCAAGTCCAGATCTCCGTTGGCGTGGGTGAAATAAATCGACACAGTTAATGTTCCGGAATTGGGGTGGACCACGTACCAGTCGTCGTCGCCGGAACAAATGCTAAGACCTTGATGATTTCCGTCGCTCAACTCGGCCGCAGCACTGCGGATATTGTTCGGCTCGAAGTCGTCCGTGCAGTCGCCCGAACCGGAGCCGAAAATCGTGCAATAATCGGTCCAGGCATGCTCGAGCTCGGTGTCACTGGCGACGTTTCGCTGGGGACAGGATTCATCTTCAGACCAGTCTACCCATTCATCCGCGCGGCCCAAAACTGCGGCATGATCGGCGAAGGTGCCGTAGCCGCCATCATTCATGAACACTACCGGCGGACGACAGTTTTCTCCTTCGGCCAGATACTTCTGGTTGTAGTCCATGATTATTTCATACATGCCGCGGGTCGTGCTGTTCCAGCAGCAGGTCTTGGATTCAGTATAAACCAGTTCGGCAAAAATGTAGTCCTCGAGATCACGATACTCCTCGTCGACTTCTTGCTTGTCCATGCTGTAGTGCTCGTCCAATAGTTCGTACAAATCCTTGAAAGCATCTTCGCGCCCGATTCGGGCCGAGCAACTGGCCGGATGATCTCGTAGGTGGAGCCGCTTGTCGTTGATGATGTTTACCAGTTCGTCGCGCATGGCCTCGGGATCAAGCTTTTCCAGCAAGTCTTCGAAGATACCCGGACGGGCGGCTATTGCTTCATAGTTGGTACTCGAAATCCAGTTAGCGACATCTTCAGGCAGCATGGTGTTGGTGTACCAGCCTTCTTGCGCCCGGGCGACCCGCCAGCGTTTCAACCCGCCGCCCAGCTTGGCATATTCGTCACCACTGTAGTTGGTACCTTCGCCACCGGTGGCATCCATTGTAAAATAGCGCTTTGAGGCAGTCGGATCTTCCCACTTCGGTTGGCGTCGCGGCATCGAACCCGACACCAGTTCGGCCATCAGGGTGCCCTGGATTTGGCCGGGCTGGACCGTCTTGACCACCAGAGTGTGGCCGATCCCGCGCCGTTGCCAGCGTTCGAGCAGAACATCGCCTGGCCGAACGACCTCAGCCTTGACATTGAAAGTGTTACCCGAGTCGGCCAAGTGAATCGAGCCGAAATTGCTTAAAAACAGAATCAAGAAGTGACCGACGCGTTTGTTCAAGAACAGCTCATCGAAATATGCTCCGGCTCGGGCGTCATCGGCGATGAATGGTTGATAATCATCGTCGGAACCGTAGAGTTTTTTAGCCCGCAGACGTGAATCCTGTGGCCAGTTGCTGGCAGAATAGTTGCCATCAGAATAGTCTTTGTACCAACTGCGAAACAAGTTTGATTTTTTGTAGCGACCCGAAGAGGTCCGCCAGCCGAAGTGTCCAAAAAATATCCTCGTGCCGGCAGAATCCACGGCCTCCATGTAAAACGGTAGGTGATACCAGGATGCAAAAGTGGCCCTCAGAAAATAGGCAACTTCAGCGCATTCAAGTACCGGCGCAGTAATAGTCTTACCCTGTGGGTTGACAATCTGGAATGTCTTGTAGGAAGTCGAATAGCCATCGACTTTGGCCAGGCCGTCAATCCAGGCCGAATATTTCTCATTCCAGTTCAGGCCGCTGTTGGCGCTCCAGGCCAGCCCGGCCTTTCTTGCCTCGGAAGTATCTTTGTCACCCCAATCGTTCTCGACTTCCCAGACCGCTGTGTCACTATCGTCGGCCGAGACCGGAACCGCCCGGACTCCCGGCCCGTCGGCCTTATCAAAATCGTTGACCAGGTCAAACTTACCGTAATCTTCGATTTCTTCAAACGGCTCACTCTGGCCGCAAGAATAGACCAGTCCGCCAACGAGTAAAACCACCAACCAACCTGCAAAAAATCTTCTCATCATATGCTCCTTAAATAACATCGTAAGTGTTCTTTACGCTAAAAGTGAGATTTTATCGCACCCAGGGGAAAAGGGCAAGCGAGAGGATATATTCCTAGAACAAACCGCTGAGTTCGACACTTCCGTCCCGAGCCAATTGGTCGGCAAGTTCCTGTATTCTGATCCTGACTCGGGAATCGAGTAATTTCTTTTCTATTACGGTGCTGGCTTCGGAAATTCCTTGTAAACTACCATCTGTACGCTGGCTGATCCTCAGTAAATGAATCCCCAGGGGGCTCTCGACTGGTTTGGATATCTCGCCTACGGAAATGGCAAAGGCGGCCTTCTCGATTTGGGGAAGAAATTCTCCCTTTTTTATTTTCCCTAGAACACCACCGAGCTGACTAGTCGCCGAATCTTCCGAGTATTTCTTGGCCGCCTCTTCGAAAGTCAGGCCGGCCATGATCCGCTTACGCAGATTTTCAGCCCGGGCAACCGGATCAGGGTTCATCTCATTTTTCTTGAACAGAATATGGGCTAGCTGGACGGTTCCCTCTGTGCGGAATTCTTCTGGATGAGATTCATAATAAGTGGTTATTTCCTTTTCAGAAACAGACTCAGCGGCCCGAATCTTTTCGGTCAGGCGCTCAATAATCATGTTGCGCTCAAGATTGGTTGCCGCGCTTGTCCGATCAAGACCGCGCTGCTCCAAAAAGGCGATAAAGGCCGCCTCGCCACCTCCCTGGATCTTGATCTGCTCGAACTTCAGCTGGATCTCGGACGGAGTTACCGAGATGTTCTGTGACCGGGCGTGTTGCACCAGGAGTTCATCCTGGATCATCTTCTGCAAGATTTTTTGCCCCAAGGTAGACTTGTCAGTATCCTCCAAATTGCCATCCGGCCGCATGCGAGTTGTCTGGGCGTGCCGCAGAGTGTTTTCAAATTCCTCTTTGTAGATCGACACACCGTTGACTTTGGCAACTATCTGACTTTTGCTTGAAATTGTCGCCAAGTTGCTCTGTATTTCTGAAACCTCTTCTGTGCAGCCTGTCAGGAATAGAACTACGACCACTCCCCCCAGCAGGATTGGCATACGCCCGATCATGTTGAAATGGTGACACCCATCGACCTGAAAAGTCAATCCTCGCAACAAAAACCTTGCCTTTTGACCACCTCCAAAGTACGGTGGCTTCAACTCAACTCAACTGGAGGCACGATATGGCGGCAAGAGCGTACATCCTCATTGAAGGAGCCGCGGGAACCGTCCCGAGCATCCTTAAGAAAATTTCCTCCACCGACGGAGTCAAGACTGCTCACGCAGTCACTGGACAGTATGATTTGATTGCGCTGGTGGAAGCGGAAGACGTCAATGCAGTCGGAAAGATCAGTTACTCGAAGATTCAGATGATCGAAGGTGTTATCCGGACGATCACATGCAATGTGATCGATCTCGAGTAAGCCTGCGAACTCAAACCTATTGTAAGCAGCTTGTTGTCAGCGACGCGGCTGATCGATATGAGGCCGAATAATCATCAGCATGCGCTCGCGTAGATCCTCGCCTTTTCCATTAATCGGCCTGAGAATTTCAGCCAACTCATACAGCCCGTGCAGATAGAACCAGGTCGAAAAATGATTGGCTCTCCCATGATGCAAGAAGCTTTTGAGCGGTACCCGGTTTACTTCGCGTACTAGCTCTTTTAGATTACGCGCTCGTCCGACTTCACTGCCGTCTGGCAAACGGAAAATAAAATCTCCAAATCCGAAATAATCCAGCAAGATCTGCCGAATCTTGAGCAGCAGCCCTTCTGAATCTTTTAGTACAAAAAAAGCACCGGCCTGGTGTATTTCGGCCTTCATCTCCGCCTGATGGGTTTGAATAATTACCGGTAGCCGTGGAATCCTGTGTTTGACCTCCAGGGCAAGTTTCAAGCCGGCTCGCTGATTTATCTTGCCGGCGTGGGGAAACTGCAGATCGGAAATCACTCCAATCATGTTGTTTCCAAATCGGTCGACGAAGTCGGTAGATTCTTCGCATGTTTCAGCCAATAGTAATTTTGGCATCTGCCATATTCGTCTGGCCCGTTCTGAGGGCTGGGCATCCTCGGGGATCAGGGCTAACGACCTCGCTCGCAATTCACGATGAATCATTACCAGGTAGTGCGAGAAGAAACTGGATTCATCTTCAATCAGCAAAATGCAACGGACATTCTTGCCAAGAATATGATTCTCGGCATTATAGTGATCTTCAACCAGCTGAAGGATCGATTCGATCAAATCAGGATTACCATACCAGGTAAAAATGCGATCAACGTCAGACCGCTGAGGTATTGCCACCTGACTGCGCCCGAAAACTTCGCTGCCGCTTAGCAGAACGACCGGAAGATCCGGCCGCATAGCCTTGGCCCGCCGAGAGAGCTCAAAACCATTCATGTCGGACAGCTGCTGGTCACAGATCAACAGATCGAGCGACTCGCGCTCGACCAGCTCAAGAGCCTGCTGCCCGGTTGTCACCATGTAGCAGCCCGGTAGCGACCTCAGGCCGTCGTCGCGCTTGCCGGGAGATGAAACTCCGGGTGCTCGAAACCCGGCTTCCAAGAAGATATGGGCATCATACATGCTTCCCGCAAGGAGCAGATTGGTCACCTGCCAGCGGTCCCAATCGTCACTTACCTCAGATATTTTTTTATCGTTCTGCATCAATTCAGATACGCCTCTATCGTAGCCGACGATGTGTCGCAGACTGTAGCACAACATATTCTGCTCCACAATTTTCAATAATAAGAAAGGTTTACGCGATGCGTCAAAACCTATTGGCGTCTATTGGGTGGCAGCCTTTTGAAATAACCTCATCATTTGATAGGTTAACTATGAAGGGCCAGTCGATCATTTGAAGTGCCAAATCAATTGGGTCCGAGGAGAACTTATGTTTAGAAAAGCCTCTATTTTTATACTCCTTTCAATCTTTGCAGCCGGATGTGGAGATGAACTGATCGGTACCGAAATAGGCTGTGAGTGGTTCGAGGGCAACAATTGCTGGAAAGAAAGCCTGGCGGCCTGCCAGACTTGTGCTCATGACGAAACATTCAAAGGTACTCTGAGCCTGGACGGTAGACGCTGCTCATTTACCGACGGCACTGAGATAACCTTCAATAACCCTGTTGATATTGACAACATCCAGGAACATTTGTGGGATTTCGAAATAAAGAAAAACGGCACTTTCTGCATGTCTTTCACAGAACCCAACTACGACAAACGTATCCTGATAACCTCACTGGGAACATATTCCGAGCAACTCAAGAACATCGGAGTACAGTTTACCTGTCCGGACGGACTCAACTACCAGGTGCAGTCTGCCGCTGCGCTGGAAACTTGTGAGGACTATAGGAAAATTCTTCCGGGAGTAAGTATCGCCTGGGATCCGGATATACGTTTCAGTTTCACCGGCGGCAGCGACGGCGCACAGCAAATCTTTACTTGTACTATCCAGTAATTACTAATGTCGTAT
>JAFDKH010000171.1 GCA_019307065.1 Deltaproteobacteria bacterium | reverse complement strand
AGCTTGAAACACTGACCGACGACTGCTCTTTGGCAGCCTTTTGATCAAGTCTGGAGAAACCGTGTAAGACAGTGATGGCCCGCAGCCGGCCAACAAGCCCAAAGAGAAAACCAGCCCAGCGGTCATGATCAATCTAAAAAACCGACTACATCCAGGTGTTGTTCTTAGAAACCTCATCGGTCCTCCCGGGGAATTGAGTCTAACGAATCCTGAGCTCGCTAAGCGCGTCTTTGGCTGACGGGTGAATGTTTGGAGTGGAGAGATCCACACTTCTCACCTGAGACATTACACTCTTGAGTACGGCTCGAGCTCGAGCTTCATCTTTATATTTTGCAAAAATAGCCGCCATATTCAGTCTAGTCGGCAAATGGTTAGAATCTGAATCAAGAGATTTCTTGAAATAGTCATAAGCGTCCTGTTCTTCGCCCATATGGAACTCGACCACGCCCATCAAGTTCAAAGTCGGAGCATGGTTTTCGTTGAGCTCCATTGCCTTGGACAAAACCAGGCGCGCCATATAGAAATCACCGCTCCAGATGGACAACATGGCCAGATCGTCCAACGCTTTGAGATCATTTGGGTTTTTTAGCAACTTGGCTTTCAGATCATCGATTTGTTTGCCTTCGACCGGCTTGACTGAACGCCGACGCACAACCTTGTCTTTAGGTTCTTCTCTCTTGATGCAAGCCATGGCAAAAGCTCCGAAGACTTTCTTCTGCCGGACGGTCTTGACACAAGTATCTATGTACGTCTTGGCGGTTTCCGATTGCATCTTAACCTGATCGGCAATCATCTGCTTGTATTGTTTTTTCTGGTCAGCCGTCAATTCGGCCGGTATCGGCGCTCCACCCAGAAATTTTGCGAAATTCTGATAAACCTGATGCAGCCGGTACAAAGACGCGATGGCCCACTCGGCGTGTTTCATCTCGACCACGCCCGCGTAGATCTGCTCCATCATTTGAATCAGCTGCATTTTGTTTTGAAGGACCAGCTGATCTTCCTGGCCTGCTCCAAAACGAATCTTCTTGTAATCGGCAAAGATCATATCGCCGAGTCGAAACTGTCCTTCCGAAGATAGCTCGACATCGTCGGGGCCGCCCGAACTAGCCGCCGCCATGTAGGCCTGTTTGGCCTCTTCTGTTTTGCCGCGTTTCTCCAGCGCCTTGGCCAGAAGCAACTGGCCTTTGACACTCGAGGGCAAGGCCGAAACAGCTTCGCGGGCAATTTTCTGAACCATGCGCCAGTCATCCATTTGAGCATAAGCATCGGTGATTTCGACCAGAATGTAACCACGTTTCTCGCCCGTCTCGTTCTCCAGCAGAGCCCGGTAGGCTTTGATCGCTTTGGCAAACTGGCCCAGGTAGGAATGAAACTTGGCGGCTGCATACATGGCTTCCCGGGCCTCCGGTTTTGAAGGAAAGCGCCTGAAGTAATCCTCGTATAAAGAGGCCGCCCGTTCAAAATCGGCCATCTGGGCCGAGAAATTTCCTAAAGTTGCGTAAATGTCTTGAAGGTATTTCGACTTGGGATACTGCTTGGCCAGCTGGCCGCCGGCCTTGAAGGCCAGCTGAATATTGCGCTTTTCCTTGGCCATTACAAAGGAGCGGTAGATGACGTTTTCGGCCTGACCTGCGTCGACCTCGGTCGCGTAGTCGAGTAAAGCGCTGGCGGCATCCTTGCCGTCTTTGGCCACCTCGAGTGTTTTCTTGTCGATTTCCCGGTTTTCAGCCGCGGCCACGATTGCCCCGGCTTCTTTCTTGAATTTTTCATCTTTGATGGCCGGGTTGCTGGCAAAAGCCCGGCCTTGCTTGGCCAAACCACGATAATCTTCCAACTGCTTGTAACAATCCAGAACCAGATGACCGGCCACCGAAACTTCAGAGTGGACCGGGTATTGCTTGATGTATTCCAGAAAAGACTCGATGGCTTGCTTGTACTCTCCCTGGTCATAAAACATTCTGGCCACGTTGAACTTGATTGTCGGAGTCTTTTGATCCTTGGGGTATTTACTCACGTAGTATGCGCCCAGCTGTTTCAAGGCCTGGCGGGCTTCGACCAGCCCGAACTTACTCAGGTACTTGGCATCCCCCAAAGCATACTGAAACGCCTGAATAGTCGAATAGAGCACGTCTTTCCTGTCTTTGCTCTCATCCATGTTGCGGGCAATATCCTCATAGGCCCGACCGGCCTCGAGATACTGATTTGAGTTGAACAAAGATTCGGCGAAGTTGTGTTTTACTTCGGCGAGTTTTTCCGAGTAGTCGAAGAAGCTGAGATAGTTCTTATATGCCCGAGCAGCAATCCGGTAGCCACGCTTTTCACGACGCTTTTGCGCCAGAATATGCAACTTGGTCACAATATCTCGAGCATAAACTTCGAATTCCTTGGCCAACTGATTTTTCTCTTCATCCGGAATACGCCAGGAAAAAGCATAGATCGAAGCCGCCTTGACCAGGGCCCGAACATCTTCATCTACCTTCTCTTTGTTCTTGGAATAAGTTGAAGCATCATAAATACGTTGGGCATAGTCTAAGTTCTTCTCGACATCGTTTGACAGCTCAATAATGCGACGATACATCAAAGCCGCGTTGTCAAACTGTTCCTTGATGAAATAGCGATTAGCCAGCTTTTCCAGGGCATGTATATATACGGTCTTGGCGGTGGCCAGTTTTCTGAAGTACTCCAGAGCAATCTTGGCTTTATAAACCTCAGTAAAACAAAAAACGATGCCGTTCAGGGCCTCGATCCGGATGTTGACCATCTTGTGCGTATCGACCGAAATCCCTTCTTCGGGGCTGTTCTTGGATTTGGCCACTTGCTCGAACAGATTCAATGCCTTTTTCCAGAATTTCTTGTCTTCGGCGGCATGGTTGATGGCCACCCAGGCCAGTTTGTAACGGGCCATGTCATGCAGGGGCGATTCACGGTATTTTGTAATCTTGGTGTAGAACTTCTCCGATTCGACCAGGTTGTCTTTATTGAAGTAGTAATCACCGATGATGTACAAGGCTTCGAGCAAAAGGTTGCTCTTGGGGTAATCCTCGACCAACTTTTGATAGGTTTCCAGCATATCCTCGTGCATTCCCAGCTCATGGTACTCGTGACCCAAAAAGAAAAGAACCATGTCGTTGTACCGATATTCAGGAAACCGATGCATAACGTCGCGATAGATTGTAATGGCTTCGTTTTTGAGCAGTTTCGACTCCGGGGAGCTAACTGCCTGATCGGCGCCCTTGGTCTCCACTTCGAGGTAGTAAACCAGGCGAGACTTCTCAACATACAGCTCGGCCAGCCTGAAGACGATATCCGGCAGGTAGGGGGCCCCCTTTGATTTCTTGATCAAATCCTTGGTGACATCGATGGAGTGTTCGACTTTGATGATGTCCCGCTTGAGGCCATCGACAAATTCAGCCTTCTCTTCGGCTTCATCGGTAAGCGAGAAACCGCACAGGAAAACAGCCAGGCTGGCGATGCCAAGCGCGAGAGTGATTTTCATAAAACGGTTCATTTTAACTCCAACACGGGATTACTCCCAGCGTTCTTCGCTGAAACAGCGATCCTCGATAAAAAATCTAAAGTCGTGTAATTCATCGTTCCAGAATTCGCCGTCAAACTCGTAGTAGACTTGGGCACCGCTCGAAGGAATTTCCTGTTTGCTGGCGTCTTTTTGAGTTGGAGTACCTTTGATGCGTTTGTAGATTGACAGCCCGATTTCGTACTCGAGCAAGTTCACTTGCTCTTCGAACTCCAGCAATTTTTCGGCCACACCGCGGATTGCCTTGTCCAGCTTGACCTCGAGGCGTCGGTTGACACCTTTGATCTTTAAATCGTATATCCGGTTGAGGTGTTCTAGCAGGCCGTTCTCCCCCCAGGCAGCGGAATAGTCATCCAGGCGACCCATCTCGGTGTCGAGCAGTCTGGTAAACTTGCTCATCTCTTCCAGAGCTGGGTCTTGCAAGGCGGCATCCAGCAAGATTTCATTGCGATCCAGGTCAACCCGGTCATAGACGGCTGCAATGGCATCTCCGTAATACTGACGGAATTCGGCTACGGCATCTTTGGCCACGTTGTAATGGCATAGATTTTGATAAATCAGGGCCTTGATTAAGTATTTTTCCGGGTTGAAGTACCTGAAGAAAGCCGGGGCTTCGAGGGCATATAAAAGCCCCATGGCACGGCGGTAGTTCTTTTGATAATACTGAGTCCAAGCCTCTTCCAGAAACACCGAGGCTTGTTTGCTGACCGGAGCGTCGATCTGTTCGTACATATTGTAAGACTCGACAAATTTTTTCTGCTCGAACAAGATTCGCGCAACACTCTGGCGCGTGTTGTTTATGACATCGGCCTGCTTGATATCTGAAGCCAATATCTCTTTGAATAACTTGATCGAACCTTCCAGGTTGAATTTGACCAGCTCATAGACGGCCTGGACATAGCGTGCCTTGAAGTAATAGTAGGTGTCTTTCTTGATTCGTGCGAAGTGCTTTTCTCCCCATCTGATAAAGCCGTTGCGATAATCCAACAACCCCTGATAATACAGAATGAAATCACGCAAATCTATACGAATGTATCCAAAACTAGTGTCGTACAGCAGGTCTTTCAGGATTAATTCCTGATCGATAGGATTTTTGCGACTTATCCGTTCGATGGCCTGCAAGGCGTCGGGTAGCAATTCGGGCTTGGTGCGATTTTTGGCGACATTGAAGTAATATTCCATAGCCGCATGAGTCATACCCAACTTATCGAAACTCATTGCCAGGAAGTACTCTGCATAACCGTAATTTTTTGCGCCGGGCGCATTGCCGGCCATGTAATCCCAGAGTCTTTTAGCGGCTGCTACGTAGGAGTCCTCGTAATATAGTTTCACACCGTCATCGAACACTTCCGGACCAACCTTGACCCCTTCCTCGACAGCTCCTTCGAGTTCTTTCAGTTCCTCTTCAGAAAGACCGCCGCTGCTGTCCCCGGGTCCCGGGGTTGGGGCCGGGGCCGGTTGTTCGGCTCCGTCAGGTGGCGGAGGAGGCGGTTCAGGTGCACCCTCGCCCTCTGACTGGGCTGCTGCAGAAAAAACCAATCCAAATATCACCAGAAAAAACAAACCCAACTTGACACAATCTAGCTTGAGCATACGCATGGGTTCTTTCTCCGGAACTAAAGGTTGACAGCGAAAGTAAGGCCGAACATGGCAGAATTCTTCATCGGGAATTGGCCGCGATTAAGCGTCAGTAAGATAACCGTATCCCTCAGATCCAGCCTGATTGACCAATTCGGGCTAAGCCAGAAGCGTGCCCCGAATCCTGCGTTGACGCCAAATTCGTAATGTGCGTTCGTAAGATCACCTTCCCAAATAGGATATGGATTACGAAACACAAAAGCCACTCCGGCCGTAGCATACAGCTCGAAATGCAAAACCACGTTGTTCAGAAAAGCCATTTTTCCATAAAACAACTTGAACAACAGATTGGTGTTCTCCCAAAAAAGTACTCCCGGAAACTCTCCCGGTGAAATGTCCGGCATTTGATCGATCAACTTGGTCTTCAATTTTGAGTCAACATTGTATGACCAGCCGATCCGGAATAACTCCAAAGCGATCAGATGATTGAAATGAATCGTGTAGGCGATCTGAACGCCATAGCCCTTGTAGTAGGCGTCCAGCGGCAGATAGGCCCAGCCCAAGGAAAACTCGTGATCCAGTTCGAACAACCGCTGCTGAATCGGCCCCTGGTCTGCCAAGCTGGTTTCATCTTCGGCCATGACGGGAGGGGTAAAAAACACCAACCCGCCAACCACAGCCATCAAGATCACAACCAGACAACATTGCCGGCGCGCGGTATTCATAGGCCCACCTCTTTGTCCGGTCGAACTTTTTCAGTTGGCTTGTCCTCGGCGAAAGCGTTGTAACAGAAGCCGAGTCCGAGGTAGAGTGTGCTATCCACTCCGCCTTCTTCTAGGTATAGATATTCGCGCGCTTCGAGTTTGAGAGAAATCGTATCGGTGATAAAAATCCGCAGGCCGACGCCCAGATTGGCTGCTGGAAACCAGGCTGTTTGAAACTTCTCTGCCCCAATCCCGATCAGAAAATAAGTCTCTACATAGATCACCCAATTATCGAACAAGGCCACCTTCCCGTACATCGGCTTGATCATCAAATTGGTGTCAATGAAATAATCGATCTTGGGCGTGTCGGTTGCGCTTACATCCCAGTCGTCGTTCATCTGTTTCTTCAGACCCGTATCGATGTCCAGATACTTGGCGAACGAGAAGTGGATCGCCTCCCAGGCCCAGAGATCGTTGAAGTGCAGCACATAGTGCCCGCTGATCGCAAAGAACTTATAGAAGGCATCCAGGGGCAAAAACGCCATCGAGACTGAGAACTCGTGGTTCATGCGGTAATCGCGGTTCTGGATAGCAAACACCTTGCCCTGGTCGAGGTCCGCTTCGAGGGCCAAAGCACTTGGAGCCTGCAGGGCGATAAGCCCGGCAACCAGTACTGCTAGAGTTGAAACAAGAATGCGTCCTCTTCGTGGACACCGACCATTGCGCCTATGAGAAGGGTACATGCGACCCTGCCTTTTCTGTTTTGGGCTAGAAGCCAATGGAATTGAAAATGAAAGGATAGGCAACTATCACTATGCCGCCCTTGGGCTTGGGAAACTTCCATCCCTTTATTTTTGCGGAAATACACATGGCCACCGCCGGCGAGGCCATCGTATTTTTCTTTGTTTTTACAATGGACACCGAACCCGATTTGGAGATAGTCCATTCCATGATTACTTTCCCGGATAAATTTGGACTTAGTAACAAATTCTTTTCGTAACAATACTGGATCTGGCGCAGATGCTTCCTGACTACTTTAGCTATGGCTTCCCGGCTCAAGTGCCCACGTACTTTCATCTTGCGTTTGGGCGCCTTGAATACAACCCCGCCAATTTTGCGCCTGCCCGCCTTGCCTCCGCCGAGCGAACCAGGCCCAATACCGGCCCGGCCACCACGCCCCTTGCCGCCGCGCAATAAGTCGATCCCGGCCTTGACTCCGACACCGCGACCGCGTGACACCACAACCGAAGAGGTCGGCAGTTTGGTAACCAGTCCGGACACTTTATAGCGAGACCGGCCACCCGGTACTCTGACAGCATCCAGGTTGGAAACCGCTGCAACGATATTATGCGACGATTTCTTTTGATTCAGGTTGCCCAGAGCAGCCATCATGCCGACACCACCACCGCCGTCGCCGCCATCGCCTTTTTTCTTGGACCGGCGGCGATTCTTTTTAGGCTTTTTCTTTTCTTTCTTGGGCTCCTCTTTTTTCTCTTCTTCTTTCTTGTCCTCGGGCTTCTCTTCATCTGTTTTTTCTGGTTCGGGAAGCTGGTCGAGAGGTATTTCAGCCTCTTCCTGAGGAATCTCGGCCTGGATATCTTTGACGTCGATTTTTGCAAACCGATCGATGTCGGCGTCGCTGGCCGCATCGACCTCTCTTGAGAAAAAACTCAAGATGACTATAAAGAGCACATGCGCCAGAAAAGCCGACCCGAATATCTTTAGGATCAGCGGCTCGAATTTTTGCTGCTTGGGCGCCGGGGGTAGTTTAGGCGGATTGACGAAGCGCAAGAATGAACCGCCTCCATCGTGGATCAAATTGGCATAATCACCCTTCATCAATTTGTAGCCGTAGATCGGCTGACCCTTGCGCTTAGATACTTGATTAGAACTCGTCTTGAGCTCGTCGACAGAAACCGTACGACCGCCGGTGATGACTCCGCCGGAAAACTCTTCAGTAAACATCACGTTGCAAGAGGCCTGTTCCTTGTACTGAACCAACACGAACTTCTTGGGCCCCATCCGAAAACGTTTGCCGCGCCCAATCTGCTCGTAACTCAAGACTTGCTTCTCAGAGGAGTAGCCGATTATTTCGACAACCGGGGTTGACTCGGTTGGAACCTGCGGCTCGGCAAAGTTCTCGCGAATCAGGTTATTCAGCAAGGAAAAGGGCTCGACGAAATCTTTCTGAGCTTCATCTTCTTCGTCTTCGTCTTCACCTTCGGCCGCGCTCCAGGCACCGTCACCAGGCGGCTCGGGTGCCTCAAACTGGCCAACATCATCGGCCACCTCGACCGAGGGCGAGGGAACTCCACTCAGGCCGGGCAAGATCGGGTCGGCAACAACCGGCGAACTCGAAGGGAGCGGATCAAACCCAGCCGGAGCGGGCTCATTTCTAGTTTCAGGCTCGAGCTGATCGGCAAGCTGTAAAGAAGGACTGACCTGGGGCTCTGGAGTCAACCAGCGAGTACCGTGATCATGCTGCTGTTGTTCTTGGGCAGTGTTGGGCTGGGACTCTATTTGCGTTTTGACTCTATATTCGTCCGGCTCGCGACGCTCTTCAACCACTCGTTCGGGCACCTGCTCCAATTTTTCGGTGGCCGGAGAATCGAAACCTGAAGCAGCCCCCAATTCATCGCGCAGGGCCGCTGCGATCTCTTCACGGCGTCCGGCGGTTTCGACTTCACGCACCGGTTCAGCTGCCGGTCTTCGAGATTCTAGGGATTCTTGATAGTCTTGATCATATGCCTGCCCGGCGGCTTGTTCGTCCACCAGCATATCGGCATCCACCTGCTCGGGCTGTACAACTTCAGTTCGATCATCCTTGACGATGTCCCGATCCATGATGCGGGTTTCATCGCGAAACTGTGCAGCTGGTTTCTTCTTGCTGAGTATTTTTATCTTGAGCGTGTAAGTGCCGATGGAAACCTCGTCGCGACTTTCTAAGTAGCAACGCTCGACGGCCTCGCCGTTGACGTATGTCCCATTGGAGCTGCCCAGGTCTTCTAAAACCACGCCCTCGGGAGTGATGCTCATTCGAGCATGAGTGCGCGAAATAATGTCATCTTCGATTTGCAGATCGACTTCAGGGCTGCGGCCGATTAGCAAGCTCGATTGAGCGTAACACTCGGTACCCAAGAACCGCCCTTCACGGAAAATAAAAACCTGCAAGACTGTCGGTTCTTGTCGTCCTGAGCCCCGCTGAACCATGCCTTACCTCTTCGATCACTTCTCGGGAAAAACCGAGCGAATGATTTCATCCCTGAAGCTTGTTCGTCTTTTAACCATGCTTTTCAGCGCAGTGTCCTTGCGTTCGAGAATCTGGACTTCACCAGCTTTTGTCGTCTGACCCTTGATTAGTTGGGCATCAAACTCAATACGGGTAGTCCGGCTCAAGCGGGCCCCGCCCCCGGTCGGCGCAGGTGCCATGGCAGGATCCGGCTCAAGAGCCGGCGCTTCGACTGGTTTCGGTTTTGGCTTCGGTTTCGGTTTCTTTCGGCGCCGGCGTCTACGCCGGGCTAGGCTGGTTCCTTCATCTGCCGAGACAGTCGCGTCGGTCGGACGTTGAACTGGAATTGCCAAGCTCATATCGGCGACAAGAAAGACCGCCGCCAGGAATGCAATCATTATCAACTTCGGCCAGATTGACATCGTTTGGCCCTCCTACTTCTTGAGTACTACAAAACGAAAATTGGGATAGCCCGCCTGCGCCGATGTTTTCATTACCAAATCCATGATCTCAAAGGATGTATTCTTGTCGGCCTGTAATGAGATGACTGTTTCATCGCCGGTTGGATTTACCTTCTCACGGCTCTCAATGTCTTTGAATTTCTTAAGTAAATTAAATAGAGGGGTGACTCGTTTCTTGTCTTTATCAACTTTCACCCCGGCGAATTTGCCGTTTTTCACCTTGGCAATTGTGTTACCTTCTACCCTGAGCTCGGTCGGTGTCAGATTGACATTTATTGCCCATTTGAACTCGATCGCCGCTGTTGATTCGGGCAAGGTCAAGTCCGGGTCGAGTTTGAGGTTCTGGTCCTGTTTGGAAAAGCTGAAGATCAAAAAGACTAAGATGATGGTGAACATGTCCATCATCGAGGTCAGATTGAGATTCATTATTTCTGCTTTTACTCTTTTACCCTTTTTCACGCGACTCTCTCCTACAAGACCGATGAAACAACCGCGTTAGTGAACAGGTGCTCTCTGGTGTCTAAACGAGTATCGATGATGCGTTCACGAGAAGCATCCATAGTTTTGATGATCGTGTCGTAAAGAATTTCTTTTTCCGGAAGAATAATCACGGTATCGCTTTTTTTGTATTTATCGTGAATGGCTTTCATCCGTTCGGCCAGTTTCTCGAAATCATATTCGTTATTTTTCTTGGGGATCTTGCCGCCGATTTTCGCCAACTCATCAGGTGACTGGTCTCCGCTGGCCGACAAATTGAAACCGCTTTTGGCAATCTGCAGGTTGACGGTCACTTTTTGCAGTTCTTTTTTGGGTTCATCGCCTACATCGCCGCCCTCGGACAGAGCCGGAACCGAGGCATTGATGACTGAAACCTGGAAGAAAGCCGCGCACATGAGCAAAAAGGGAATCATGGCCAAAAACAGATTCATGATCGGCACCATGTTGAGATGTACTGGTTCCTCTTGTTTTCGTCCTGACATCGCCCTGAATCTCCTAAGCCCTTGTTTTCACATCACTCCAGGATACCCATAGCCGCCCGACGGCTAATGATCCTTTGACTACTATTAACGCTTCATTGTTCCCATTCGGTTCTTGGCCGAAAGATGATTAAACAGTGTCATAGCGCTGTCTTCAATGGTATCCAGCAACACATTCTGACGAGCCGTTATTATTGCGTGAGCAATTGTTGTCGGGATAGCTACGATAAGACCAAAAGCAGTCGTACTCATTGCTACCGAAATACCACGCGCCAGGACCTCTTGTTTCTTGGCGGCCGAGGCCATTTCGACACCCTCAAACGCCATAATCAAACCGAAGATTGTGCCTAACAGCCCTAGCAAAGTGGCCACATTGGCAAGCGTGGCAAGATATGGTGTCCGCTTTTGTATCTGCGGGCTGACTTTTGCCGTAGTTTGCTCAAGCGCACGTCTTATCTCCAAATCGCTGCGATTTGCCTTGAGCAGTCCTGATTTCAGCACCACGCACATCGGGTGACTCTGCCGGCTGTTGCAGACCTCGATAGCCCGGCTATAGTTATTAGAGTCCACAAAAGACAGGATTCTGCTCAAGATCTGGTTGGCGTCGATCTTGAAACGGAACCACAGCGCATAAGACCTTTCGATAACCAATGTCAAGGTGTAGACCGACACCATCAAAATCAAAAACATCCAGATGCCGGCACGGGAGAAAGGATTGAACTGCTCAAGAAAGCCCATGTCATTCTCCTAGTGTATCCGTCGTTCACTGCAAAACCATGCGTTTTGCAGCCCGCGACCCTCTAATGTTGAAATGCTTGAGTGACACCATTTCACCCGGATTCTTCCAGGTAAGTAAAGACCCAATGCCACTGTATTACCTATGTTTTCACCGGAAACAGATTGTATACGTCTGTCTGGGTGGAGTCAAGAGATTCGACTGGTCAGAAAGAGTGAAGAAACGGCGTTATCTGGGGTGGATTGAGCGCTTAAAAGCGACCGGGCCGTGGTTTTGGCCACGGCCCGGAGCTGGGATAGGGAAAGGAAGCCTTAGAGGCTTCGGTTAGCGCCGTCTGCGGATGAATGCCAGGCCCAACAGACCAAGCAAGCTA
>JAFDKH010000362.1 GCA_019307065.1 Deltaproteobacteria bacterium | reverse complement strand
CATGCCAGTCGCAAGTCGGTCAAGAGTAAGGGCTACGATATGACCCTGGATACCGCCGCGCGTGTCCTGGACATAATATTCGAAAGCCCTTCTGATGATCTGACCATCGAGTTCCAGGGAGGCGAACCGGCGCTGAACTTCGAAGCCATCCGCTTTTTCGTCAATGAAGCCTATCGGCGTAACGAGCAGATTGGCAAGAACCTCTATTTCAGTTTGGTCAGTAATCTGAGTGCCCTGACGCAAGAGCAACTAGATTTTTTAGTTGATACCGGGGTTATGGTTTGTACTTCGATTGATGGGCCCAAACAACTGCATGATCGCAATCGACGCTTCATTAAAAAAAGCAGCTATGAAGAGGCACGCCAGAAAACCAAGGCTTTCGAAAAAGCGTACAAGCAGCGCAAATATAGTCCCGAGCTTGCTTATGTAAATGCTCTGGCAACTGTATCCCGCTCATCCTTGAAAAAACCCAAAGAGATCGTTGACGAATACGTTCGCCTGGGGCACAAGGTCGTGCATTTGCGCTCGCTCAATCCGTTCGGGATGGGTCGTAAGATTTGGGCAAAAGAAGGTTATTCGGCTGAAGAGTTCCTCGAGTTCTATATTGAGGCCCTCGACCACATCATAGAGTTAAATAAAAACGGGGTCGAAATGATGGAAAAAATGGCCTCGATAATGCTGACCAGGATCCTCACCGATGAAAATCCAAACTACATGGATCTGCGTTCGCCCTGCGGGGCGGGACTGGGTCAGCTGGCATATAATCACGATGGTCGGGTTTATACCTGTGACGAAGGTCGCATGGTGGGGGCCATGGACGATGAGCTTTTCTGCATCGGCAATGTTCATGAGAATGATTATGGCGAAATCATCAGGCACCCTGGGGTTCGCTCCTTGTGCGTGGCATCTTGTATCGAGGGTTTGCCCGGTTGTTCCGATTGCGCCTACGTACCGTACTGCGGTGTCTGCCCGGTATATAACTACATTATGGAAGGCGACCTGGTCGCCCGCTGCCCATCCAACGATCGCTGCCGAATTCAGAAGGGCATTCTCGATGCTCTTTTCATCAGGCTGCAAGAGCCCGGTATGCGAGAGATATTGCTGCGCTGGACTGAGACAAAGGACCGTTCGAGCGTCTATCACAGGTTGCCCTGAAACCCTTGTGAATTAGCGGACTTTTTGAAACTAGTACCTTGACAAACAAAAACCTAAACAGCTAGAATGAATGAAACGACGATAAGTCGGAGGATTCGGAATGTCTAAGGACAAATTCCCGAAGATGGAGAAAAGCATACAAGCTTTTCTCACGGAAGATGAGAAGAAACTGACCAGACGAGACCTGCTTTCCACGTCGAGTGTGGCTTTACTGGCAGTCGCCGGAACAGCGTTGATAGCGGGTAGGGCTATTGCGAAACCTGGTATCAAAAAAGCCATTGACCGGAAGAAACCCGGTAAGAAGCCAGTTCGTCAGGATCTTTCGCATTGTTCACACGGCTCACACGGCTCTCATGGCTCTCACGGCTCGCATGGCTCGCATGGCTCGCACGGCTCACATGGCTCGCATGGCTCGCATGGCTCGCATGGCTCGCATGGCTCGCATGGTTCTCATGGGTCACACGGGTCACACGGGTCTCACGGGTCCTGGTAGCTTTCCAATCTTCTAGTTCTTACTCTTTCTGCAAACCAACAACCAGAGTGTGCTCTTTGTTTCGATTGGGGAAAGTTTCTCCTCGATGGTCAGTTGACACTCCTTGGCCAGCTCAACAGCTTCACTAAGACCCAGATTGACTCGATGATCGTAGGGTAGATCGGATTGTTTTCTTTCGGCCTGCAGAGTTTGCTTTGTTCTGACCACACCGAAAACCTCATCTTCGGCCAGGACAATACGACCGCCGAGTCTAACCAATGAAGTCATTTTCAATAAAGCGGCCTGGATTGAATCCAGATGGTTCAGGCTGCGCAGGGCCAGGATCGTATCGAAAAGCGGGCCGGCCCATTTGAAATCTTCCAGGCTGGTTCGCATGAACTGGAGACTAACCTGGTTATCGGCAGGATCGGCGCCTGGATCGATACCAAGATAAGTCAGTCTGCCGTTTGCAATTAAAGGTTCGAGATCTGAACGATATGGCATTTGACCGCAGCCGATATCCAGGACCGAGCCATTTAGTGAGGTCAACAGCTGTACTACTATAGCCCGAGCGTGCTCGAACGAGTTGTCTTTTGTTGCCTGCCAGACCCCGCCACATAAAGGTTTCATAGAACAGTCATTACATTCACTGGCCAGGCTCAGGGGGACAAGGTCTTTCGAAAAGTCATCCAGTAAAACCTTGTTGCCCTGGTCCTTGTATACCTGGCCGAGGACGCCGACAGCTTCAGATATGGCTGCGTCTGAGAAATCCCGTGTGTCGGCTATATAGTGTTGAACTTCGTTCCCTTTACACACAACTGCTATTCCCCTGACAGGATCGGGTGGTGGTCTCAATCCGGAACGGATGGGGCATTGACTCAGCTCCATCTTCTCGGCTTGTCCTTGAGGCTCAAAGTTGAACGAATTGGACACCATTCGGGAGACTGGCTTCAGTTCAGATCCTCTGCAAAGTCTTATGTACTGCTCGAAGACACCCCGGCAGCGTCTTTTGAGGCTACATTGCAGACAACTGGCGGTAAAACTCCTGTTTCTGTCGTCGACCGGGTGCCAGTCATCTTCAAATGCTTCGGACATTACGAAGAAACCGTCGTCGCGAAGACCGGAGTCGAACTCTTCCAGTTCATCAGGGATCAGACAGGCTGGAAACCCATCGATTGCGAAAGACACTCCGGAGTCGGCAGAAACATTTTCAAACACCTTAGTGACTGCGATGACTGCATCGCTCAGATCCGGAACAAGTCCTTGAAGATCTTCCAGGGCATTGCCTTCCGGCTCGAGCATGGAGAACTTGAGCCGAATCGGTTCCAGAGACTGGGCCAGGGGAACGAAGTCAATCAAATGCTCGAAGTTCCAGCGTGTCACAACCACGTTGATGGTTAATTCTCGAATTATTCCAGATAGCTGCTCTAAGCCCCTCAAGGCCTGCTTGAAAGCTTTAGTACGTACATGCCGGTTGTGTAACTCTTGATTGGCTCCTGAAAGTGACAGGTAGACATAATCGAGCTTTCGCCTGGCAAGTTGCTCGACCAGTTTTGGGTAGGCTAACATTCGGCCATTGGTAACCAGCCCCAGGCTCATATCGGCCGAATTTATACAGTCGGCCAGATCCAACAGATCCGGTCTGATTGTCGGCTCTCCGCCGGAAAGTACCAGTGTTTGAGCCCCCAGAGAGGCCGCTGTTATTATTTTCTTTTCGAGGGTAGCAAAACTCGAGTCGCTGCCGCGATGGGGAGCACTATGACAGAACACACAGTTGTTGTTGCACTTGTAGCCGACTTTCAGCAATGCCTTTTGGGGAGCGTATTTCTCACCCAAGGGCTGAAATGATCCTGTAATTGTCAAAGAGGTTTCTCGGGTAAAATCGCAGAAATGGAATCCAGAAGGAAGA
>JAFDKH010000170.1 GCA_019307065.1 Deltaproteobacteria bacterium | reverse complement strand
ACGGGCTTGAATGTTTCAAAGAAGATGCCTGCCAGGACAGCCCCTGCGTCTATGGCACCTGCCGGGTACAGAATGATCAAATGAGCTGTGATTGTTATTCCGGTTATAGCGGGGAGTTTTGCGACGAATGTGACGAGGGTTATCACGTCGAGAACCTTGAATGCGTGCCTGACTAGTTGGGTACACTCTGGGAGGCAGCGTGACAAAACAAAATTTCAAAATATTATTACTGCTTAGCCTGCTGTTGATCTGTCTTCCGACGCTGGCCGAGCAAGAAGATTCAACCGGTACACAAGCCGAACAAGAGAACACTCAGGCTCCTATTCTCGAGCAATTTCAGTTTGGATCGTACGGACGAGTTTCGGTTGGATCGGATCTGTTTGGAGGTACCGGCCGCCAGGTGCGAATTATCGCCCATCCGCCGAGGCTTTTAGAGGCACCTTACGCCGAAATCGATCTGTCCTACACTCATTTGGTTAAGTCGACCGGGACAACTTTCCATACCCAGTTCACTCTGGCCCTGGGTGAAAAACTGTTTCACATGACCGGCGATTTCGAAGCGGACCTGGCAATTCGCAACTTGTATCTCCAGGTGCGTAACCCGTTTATCGAGGGTTTGAATATCTGGGCCGGTTCACGCATGTACCGCGGAGACGACATCTACCTGCTGGATTTCTGGCCGCTGGATGAGCAGAACACGGTTGGCGGCGGGGCGGCCTATTTCTTTGGGGCTACTAATCTGCGCCTGCATGTGGGTATGAATCGGCTCGAAGATCTTTTTCAAACACAAACGATTGTCGTACCCGGTGATGAAATTGGAACGCGGGAAGTCCTTTTCATGGACCGCCAACGCACAATTGTGACCCTGAGGGGAGAGCATAACTTTTCTTTGGGAGAATCGCTGAAGTTGAAGACCGTATTGTATGGAGAGAGTCACACTTTACCGCCGGGAACTCGACTGACACAAGACGATCGGGAAGAAAACCTGCCGTCCGATTTGGGCTGGTTGATAGGGTCCGAGATAAGCCTCTATGGATTCGGAGACGGCAATCATATCAACTTCTATCTGCGTTATGCAGCCGGATTGGCTGCCTACGATGAGATGGCAATCCCGCACGGCCTCAACAACGAAAAGAAGGCTTCCGGGGCCTCGGAAATATTGTTGGCCCTGTCCGGCAACTACGAAATTGACGACCAGCTAGGTATGCTGGTTGGAAGCTATGCACGCTATTTCGTGGATGCCGATCCCAACGTTTACGATCGTAATGATGCCTGGGAAGTGGGATTGGCGGTTCGACCGGCCTGGTATGTCACCGAGCATTTTCACCTGATTGGCGAGGCAAACCTGCAATACCTGCGGCCCAACGGTCTTTCGCCGGAGACGGGCATTCACGAAAAGCCGCTGGCATTCGAACTTGGTATTATGCCGAGTTTGTCACTGGGCAAAGGAAGCTATTCACGACCCCAGCTACGCTTGATCTATGCCGTTACATTTCTCAATGATGCCGCCTTACATACATTCGCTCCCGACGATCCGCAACGCAACCGATCGGTGCGCCACTATCTCGGAGTTGGTGTCGAGTGGTGGTTTCATAGCTCGAGATACTAAGGAGATTTGACATGACCCGGATATTCATCTTTGCAGTCTGCGTCTTCAGTGCTACGGCCTGTGTAGCACCGCCGACACCCGGAGAAGGTCCCCTGAGCGATAACGTAATCAACTGGCGTGACGAAGTGATTTACCAGATTATGACAGATCGATTTGCCGACGGTGACGCTTCGAACAATTACAACACCAACCTGCTCGATCCATCCGCCTATCACGGTGGAGATTGGCGCGGGATTGCCGAAAAATTCGATTACCTCGAAGCTTTGGGCGTTACCACGCTGTGGATCAGTCCGGTAGTCAAGAACGTCGAATCCGACGCCGGTTTCTCCTCGTATCATGGCTACTGGACGCAAGACTTCAGTCGGCCCAATCCACACTTTGGAGATATTGTCGCTTTGCGCGAGATGGTCGATCAAGCCCACGCCCGCGGATTCAAGGTAATCCTGGACATCGTAACCAACCATGTAGGCCAGGCATTCTATTATGACATCAATAAAAACGGACAGCCGGACGAGTTTTTCCTCGGCCAGGGAGGCCGGATTGTGCCGATCGGCGAAACGGACTCGTCCAGTGAGTTGACCCGCATTCTCGAATGGGACCCCGATTTCAATCCGGATGGCGTTCAGGCCTGGACTTCTTTAGGACCTTCAGGTTTGGCCCCGATTATCTTTGCCCGAGATCCGAAAATTAACCGCATGCCGCCGCAGCCGGACCTGTTTGCCCAGGATTACGCATACAATCAAAAAGGGCGAGTGACCATCTGGAACAAACCCGAAGTATGCGGCTGCGACCCTTGGGGTTGTGCCTGGAACAACCCCTGCCGGCGTGAGCAAGAGGTGCTGGGCGACTTCCCCGGCGGCTTGAAAGACCTGGCAACTCACCGGTATGACGTTCGCAATGCGCTCTTTGACGCTTTTTCGAACTGGATTGATATTGGAGACTTTGATGGTTTTCGGATAGATACTCTCAAGCATGTCGAACACGGATTTTGGGATGATTTCTGTCCAAGAATTCGAGAGCATACGCTGGGTAAAGGAAAACAGAATTTCTTCATGTTCGGCGAGGCCTTCGACGGAGATGACAACTTGCTGGGTGAGTATACTCAGGGTCAAGGCGTCGACAGCCTGTTCTATTTCTCGCAGTACTACACGTTATTTAGAGGAGCTTTGCTGGGTGACGGCAGCCGAACTTGCGAGATCGAAAGGCTGCATTGTCGTCGCCACGGATGCCAAGATGATCCGTGCGGTGAGGGCCAGACATTCGAAGCCTTGTATAACGGGGCCGGCAAGTTCAACGGGCCAACCGGTGAATATGGAGATCAGCTGAACTCACGTCAGCTAGTCGTGAACTTTTTGTCAAATCACGACGTTGGTCGTTTTATCTATTTCATGCCGCCCGAATGGAGCCAAAGTGAGAAGCGTAAACTCTTGCACCTGGCGCTGGGCTATTTGCTGACCGCCGATGGAATTCCTTGTCTATACTATGGAGTCGAGCAAGAGTTCGAAGGCGGCAATGATCCGGCCAATCGCGAAACTCTGGGAGACATTAATAACTATAAAACTAAAGTCTGGAAGAACGGTTACTGGCAAGAATCACAGAAAACATACGATTCAGACGGAGACGGAGCCGATGATACAGTCTGGGAACCGTATGACACCGGCAACCCGAGTTTTAAATATATTGCCCTGTTGAATTCGATCAGACACAACCACATAGCCTTGCGCCGCGGAGAGTTGCGCGTACGCTGGAGCACAACTGGCAGCGCCGGAGACGATCACGGGATTTTTGCCTTTGAACGCCAACATGCCGATGAGAACATACTGGTTGTAATGAATCTTGGCTCGCAGACAAGCAGCCGGACATCGAGCGGCACATCAAGCATGCCGGTCGGATTTTCTTCAGGAACCACACTCAACGACTTGCTGGACCCGGGCAACTCATTCCAGGTGCAATCCAGCGGATGCTCGCCTGAAGTTGGCGAGGGTTGCCTGGACATTTCCGTACCGCCCAGGACGATACTAATACTGGCCAGCGGAAGTTGAGCTCGAGCTGATAACCTATTACGGCTAATCAACTTCTTGGCTTTTTCCGAGGATCTCGGCCGCGGCCGGGGGATTGTCGAACATGGCCTGATCGAGGGGAGTCAAACCCTTTTCATTTTTTATTGTCCGCTTTGCACCGTTATCCAACAAGAGCTGTATTACTGTCTTAGAATTCCAGGAGGCGGCCAGGTGTAGCGGGGTCCAGCCATCGTTGCCCTGGGCATTTACGTCGGCGCCCATCTCAATCAGCCGGCTGGTCAAGCTCGGTGAACCCAATTCGGCGGCCAGGTGCAGGGGAGTATTACCGAGTTTATCGACTGCAACCGGCGAGGCGCCCAGGTCTAAAAGAAGCTTGGCCGCCTCGGCCTGGCCCTCATCGAGCGCGAGGTGCAGGGCTGTCCGGCCCATTCGGTCGCGGCCGTCGACATTGACGCCGTCTCCGAGCAGCTTACGGATTTCGTCGAGATTGCCTTTTTCTGAAGCTAAGAAAAGTCTCCGGTCGCCGGCCGGGCCGGAGTCTTCTTTGTTCCCGGAAATATCCGCTTTCGACCTGCTCGGCAGGCCGGCCAATATTCCCAGGCCGACAATGCTGAGAAATGCCAGCAAAACCCCCAGACTTCCGTGACGGCCTTTTCGCTCGGCCATGTACCAGCCACCATACATCAAGAAAAAGAACCCGCAGACAATCAGTACCAGGCCGCTAGTCTGCTTCCACGACTCATCGCGAAAAAGCAGGAATACTCCGAGAATATGCCCAAGTGTTCCGAGTGAGAATCCAAGCGCAAATCGACCATAGATGGTTAGCGCCATTAAAATTTCTCAGATTGGCAGGGCATAGCCCAGGAACTGCTCGACGACGAGTCCCTCGCAAGCCGGGTCAGTCGAAATGAAATGGTCCCAGCCGTTATTGTTTGCACAGCGATAGAGCGGTAGACTGCCATTGAATTCTGCTTCCCAAATATAGCCGACCGGACCCATCATGATTTGTCCCTCGCATCCGGTCTCGAAGCTGAGCAAGGTATGCGGTCCGGTAATGACATTTTCGATCAGGCATTCGAACAACAGCTTCGTGCCGGGCTCTTCTTCTCTGAGTAGATACCAGGCCTCTTCTTCATTGAAATCCTCGGGTGGCAGCCGGGAGGAAGTCCAGTGAATTCCGCTGACCGTCAGGCTTTTGTAGCTGCGGCTAAGACGGGTATAGGGCAGGTGTTCAAAACCGCAGTCGAGATGAGGGGGGTCGTCGTAGATATGATTGCACATTGCCCAAACCGCCCAGGCGGGTTTGTAAGAGTCATCGCTTCGAACCAGCCCGAGTTTCAACTCGCCTTCATTGCTGTTATCGCGCATGCGGTGATAGATGTAATTGGTGATTCCGGGTGTCCCGAGAATATTCCTGAACCCGTCACAGATTGCCGTGGCCTGGGCAGTTTCGGAAGATTGCGGTGCTCCCGAGTTGACTCCGCTCTCGGTCAGCTCGATTTCCCAGGTATGCGGCTTGTCGGGGAAAGTGGCCCGCAGCCAGCCGAGAATGACGCCGATATTGCCGTAGGTTACGCGCGGCAAGTCCAGCGGCGAGAATTCCGGTGCCAACAGGTTCGGGGCATAGGGATGGTAAGCGATTTGCCAGCGCCGATCGCCGATCAGACTGTCGAATTGGGTTACAAAGGTCTTGACCGACATCATCGAATTGGTGTCTTCCGGGCGATCGAATTCCGTGTCGAAATGATGTTCAAACGAGAGCAATACTTTGGCTTCTGACTGGTAACTCTTGATGCCGTCATAGGCGGCCGCATAGTTGTCGACATAGGCCTGGATCCAGGCGTCCGGGTCACAGGCAACTCCCTGGCCACAGCCGATATCGAACCAGATGTTCGAGTTAACCTCGTTGTGAATGACAAAATCAGCTATACGGCCATGATCATTAAGACCGTTGTAGCGTTCGGACAGCATTCCGGCAAAGCGACCGTAATCGGCCGGGTTGTCGGGAGTGCAGAAAATATCGAAGCCGGTATCATGCGGTGAGCAGCCGGTATTCCCGACCCGCGCCCATTCGGGCACCCCATATACAATTGCAGCCACGATTAGGCCGCGATTGGTCCAGTCGGCAATAGCTTGATCGACGCCTTGATCGATTTTGAAACAGCGGCCCTCGTATTCCTGCTCGGAAGAATCGCACGGGGCCGATTTTACCTGGGGTTCCCAGGTGGCCCAGACCAGGTTCATGGCTACTCCGCCGGTGACATGATCGACAAACTCCTGTTTGTTGGGCCAGAAGTCGGGCTGGATTCCTTTAAGATGATAGGCGTCGCGTTCGGGGTAGGGCAGGCCGATCAACTGGCCGGGGTCGCCGCCTTGATCTGCACCGGGATCAGCGCCGGGGTCGGCACCGGGATCACTGCCTTGATCAGCACCGGGATCAGCGCCGGGGTCGCCGCCGGGATCAGCGCCGGGGTCGCTGCCCGGGTCTGCGCCGGGATCACTTCCGGGATCTCCCCCAGGATCTCCGGCGGGGTCACTTCCCGAATCCGACCCAGGATCACTACCGGCATCGATGCCGGCGTCATCGTCGGAATCCGCACCGGCATCAGTGGTTGTAGTACTACCGCTGCAACCGGATAAGAAAAAAACGGTCAACAGCGTTAAGAACAAAGCTCTGAGTAGATTTTGCATGAAAAAATTAGAGCATGCCGAATAGCATACTGTCAACGTGTGACGGGTCAGGTCATGACCCCTTTCTTACATGACCCTTTCTACTACTACCAGGCGATGGTGGAGTACGGGCAGTGCTCCTGCCCCCATGAGCAGTCCGGCGGCGGCGGCGGCTCGCAATCGTAAACCTGATCACACTCGGGGGACTGCTGACATCCGCAACCACAGTCATTGTGAAACTCGACGGTGTACTGCGGACAGTTGAAGATGATGCTCGCGCAGGTCCCGGGGTCGTCGTCCAGGTAGTCCCGAAACCACTCGTCTCCAGTGCAGGGGCAGAGCTCCTCGGTGCAACCCACTTGGCCGCCGTTGCAACTGCATTTGTTGCAGGCGTCATCCGCCCAGAACGACTCGCCGTCCTCGTAGGTATTCCCGCCGTACTGGCACGATGTCGTCGTACACGAGTCCGTGCCCGCGTCGTTGTCACCACCTTGATCCGCGCCGGGATCGCTACCTTGATCTGCGCCGGGATCGCTACCCGGGTCTGCTCCGGGATCACCGCCCGGGTCTGCTCCGGGATCACTGCCCGGGTCGGCCCCGGGATCGCCATTGGGATCCGAACCCGGATCACTGCCGGCATCAATGCCGGCGTCATCGTCGGAATCAGTACTGGCATCAGTGGTTGTAGTGCTGCCGCTGCAACCGGACATAAAGAATACTGTCAACAGACACAAGAATATGGTTCGGATTAGAGTTTGCATGATGGCCTATTTGCTATTGGTGCACTTGTTGCTGCGGCATTTGCCGCCGGGGCAGTCTGAATCGGAGTAGCATTTGCCCCCGGCCGTCGTACACTTGTTGCTTTTACACTTTCCTCCGGCGCATTCAGAATCTGAGTAGCATTTACCGCCGGCCGTAGTACACATATTGCTGCGGCACTTGCCGCCGGGACATTCTGAATCGCTGTAACATTTGCCCCCGGCCGTAGTGCACATGTTGCTGCGGCATTTGCCCCCGCCGCACTCGGAGTCTGAGTAACATTTGCCGCCGGCCGTAGTGCAAATATTGCTGCGGCATTTGCCGCCCGGGCAATCCGAATCGGAATAACATTTCCCACCGGCGGTAGTGCATAAATTGTTACGGCATTTGCCCCCGCCGCACTCCGAGTCGCTGTAGCATTTGCCTCCCGAAAAAGATTCGCTGGGGAAAAGGAAAAGGATCAAGGCTGAAAAAATAACGGCAATTTTAATAGTCTTCATAATTTCTCCCATTAGTTGCTAAAGGCCCTTGAAGGCTTCGAACAAGCCACCTACTTTCTGAAAGTCTTGGGGACACTTCTGAGAAAATTCCATTATCTTAGGCAAGAATTTCTTGATCCAATCTTGGAGTATTTTTTGGTGAGTCTCTTTGAACTTTTTGTTCTCGGCCGCCGACATGCTCTTTTTCAAGGCCTGGTATCTTTTTACCACCAGCCTTATCTCGGCCGTTTGCTCATCCATATAGTTCTTGCAAGTATTGACCGCTCGTTGGCAGTCGTCGATGTTGTCAGTCAATATTCCAAAAATAGCTTCCATATGCTCTAGGACCATATTCAGACAAGACTTGAGATCCATCTTGTTGATCGCCATGGCGCGTTTTTGAGCGGGTGTCAGCGGTTTTTCTTTAACTACTTCTTTAACAGGCTTTTTACCCGAGTCTTCGGCCTTTTCTTTCGAGCAAGCGGTTGTCGGTAGGGCTATCAAGACGACTAGCAGCCATAAAAGAGAAAAATATGATCTCATCCATAATCTCCTAGTCTAAATGAACTCGTGAATATTACTCCAGGATGGACGAGATGTCTTTCATAAATATTTGGATTTGCAGAATCAGGCCATGGCGTAGCCGGCCTGCATGAAGAATTTGTACCAGGCCTCGGGTGCCTGGGTGAGTTGCACACCGAATCCACTTCGGGCCAGCGAACGCATTTCGCGCCGGACTCTTCTTTTCCAGACCACCTTGCCGTGCAGCAGAACATCTTCATCCGGAAGTTCGACTGTCAGCCATATAACGTTTGAGAGATTATCCAACTTGTAGGCGGCCACGAACAACCCGGCTGGGCTAATGTCCTGGGTGTAACCGAGAGTTTCAGGTTCCTGTCCCGGTTTTCCGAAACGCAATCGCAAGCGACGTTTTTCGCGAGGCATTTTGCGCTTTATTGCCATCTGAAATCACCTCCCAATTGATACTGTGTTTATTGTTAGATATTGCATTTCTCGTGCCGCAGCGGGTCATGATCTGCAAAACACTGAAGATATTGAAATTGTACTTTTACACTGGTGCATCAAGCTTGGCCAAAAACAGCAGATCAGGCGATTTTCACCGCTATTAGAAAAGGTAGAAAAGGGGACGGCGTAGGAAAAACAATGGGGACAGGGTAGGATCTAAGAAATCCTTGGGTATCATCAAATAGAACCTGAGCTGTCTAGCAAGCATAAATTGAACATGTTCAAAAACATCTTGACCGGTAAAATTGTGTTAGGTTATAATTTGAACATGTTCAAAAAAGGAGCAAACCATTGAAACAGAGTCCAAAAACCAAAAAGGCCCAGGCCACCAGGCTACAGATCATGGAAGCCGCGCTGGATTTATTCCAGGAGCGGGGTTTTGACCAAACCACCATGCGGGATATCGCCCAAAAGGCCAAAGTTGCCCTTGGAGCGGCCTACTACTACTTCAAGACCAAGCAGGAACTGGTTCTTGCCTTTTACGCCGACACTCAAGCTGCGGCTGAAGAACATCACCGGGATTCTTTGGTAGCCCAATCTAGGTTCAAAGAGCGCATGCAAGACATTGTCTGGTACAGACTCGAACTGCTACGACCCTATCGTTCGTTTTTGTCGGTCCTGGCCCGCCACGTGGATCCGAGTCATGCCATCTCTCCCTTCAGCCCCGAAACCAAAGATCTGCGGGAGCGGTCGATAAAAATGATCGCCGAGGCGTTGGAAGGCAGCGGGCTCAAGCCTTCCAAGACCATTGCGCCACATTTGCCGCACTTGTTGTGGTTGTACCAGATGGGCTTGGTCTTCTTCTGGCTCTGCGATAACTCAAAAGATCAGCAGAATACCAGGCGCTTGCTGGATATCAGTCTGAAGGTCCTGCAAACTGTAATCCGTATGTCGAAAAACCCGCTTCTGCGCGCGACCAATAAGGGGATCAAGGAACTTATGGAAATCATCGAGGCGAACATGTCATGAGCGATAATGTTCACACCGTCACAGGCGCATTCGGTTACAGCGGTAAATATATCGCCCAGCGCCTGCTGGAACAGGGAAAAGTAGTACACACTCTGACCAACTCCCCCGACCGGCGCAATCCCTTCGATGGAAAAGTAATCGCCCGGCGATTTGATTTTGATCAACCGGACAAACTCACAGAAGCTCTGAAGGGCACTCGAGTACTCTACAATACCTACTGGGTGCGTTTTAACCACAAGGGTTTTTACCACTCGCTTGCGGTGGAGAACACCATGAAACTCTTTGCCGCGGCGAAGCAGGCCGGGGTGGAAAGGGTGATCCACGTAAGCATCACCAACCCGACGCTGGATTCACCCTTGGAGTATTTTTCGGGTAAAGCTAAGTTGGAAGAAGATCTGAAAACCTCGGGCTTGTCTTATGCCATCTTGCGTCCCACGGTACTATTTGGCAAAGAGGACATCCTGATCAACAACATCGCCTGGTTTTTAAGACGCTTTTTTATCTTTGGTGTTTTCGGCAAAGGGCATTACAAGCTGCAGCCAATCTACGTCGATGACTTTGCCGAGCTTGCCGTGAAACAAGGACAAGTCGCAGAAAATGTCATCATCGACGCCATTGGGCCCGAGACTTTTACTTATCGCGAGTTAGTCAAAGCGATCGCTCGGATAATCGGCAAGAAGCGCCTGGTGGTGTCTTTTCCGCCCCTGTGGGGTTACTGGATTGGGGCATTGGTAAGTAGAATAAAAGGTGACGTGACCATTACCAGAGAAGAAATCCGCGGTTTGATGGACAATCTGCTTTGCACCGATTCCAAAACAGCCGGCAAAACTCGGCTTACCGACTGGGCAGAAAAACACAAGCAAACCCTGGGAGTTCACTATGCCAATGAGCTGGCACGTCGCAAAGACCTCCTAAGATCCTACGAAGAACTATAGGCGTCAATCGTTGCAATCGATGGGGACAGGCTAGGGTCATGATCCGCACTTTGCATGCTTGCCATTCTTTTCCAGTCTGACTATCCTACCAGACACGAATGATCACAAACGAGTTTCAGGCATGAAGACACATTTGCATAGACGCGCAACAAGAATTGGGCCGGTTGTCCTGGTATTGGCAACCATGGTCTGGAGCGGCCTTTTGCCGAATGCGGCGGCCCAAGAAGATGAATTCGAAGAACTCGAGATGGAGATCTTCTTCGCTCCGGCCGAGACAGTCACAACCGCTGCTCGTCATAGCCAACCCCTTTTACAAAGCCCCTCGGCGGTCACTGTAATAACTCGTGAAGACATTGAGACTTCCGGAGCGCGCACTCTGCCTGAGGCCCTGCGCCTGGTGCCCAACATGGATGTCAATCAGGTCAAACCAATGTGGTATTCGTTGGGCGTACGTGGTCTGACCTATATCAATTCCGACTCAATTCTCTTGATGATAGACGGCCATGACGTGACTTTTGAATATTTCGGGTTTCCTATGTGGACCATCCAGCACATCTCGATGGACGACGTGGAACGCATCGAAGTGATCCGCGGGCCTGGCTCGGCCCTGTATGGCGCCAATGCTTTCTCCGGAGTGGTAAATGTCATCACCCGTGAACCGGGCAACGGCCCGCGTGCCATGGTTTCGCTTCGCGGCGGAGAACGCGGGCAGTTGGAGCTGGCCTGCCGGGGTACCGAGAAATTCGGACCAGTTGCGCTCAGTGTCTCGGCCGGAGTCGAACGAGAGAATCTCTGGACCGCGCAGCGCTCCAATGCCAGGAATGTCGTTCACGGCAGGCTCAGCGGAAAAATCGATTTGGGCACTGATGCTAGCCTGAAAATGGCAACTGGTCTATATAGCGGCAGCGGGGGGTTCTATACAAACATTGGCGAGACAACAATCCACTCTGGATGGAACTTCTTTGCTACCAGCGACCTGAAATACGATGATCTGCTAGTCCGGGTTGCCTACGATATCTGGTCTTTCGACATAGACTTCGGGATGAAATTGTATTTCCCTGAGTTGGATCTGGTACTGGCTGAAGTTCCCCGGACGGATGCCCGCCTGGATAAGTTCGTATTCAATCCTCAACATTCAATTGAGATATTCCACAACCGTTTTACATATGGTGCAGAGTACGTTCTCAACTACTACAAATCCGACCTGCTCGTCGATCCTTCTCAATCCGAGC
>JAFDKH010000361.1 GCA_019307065.1 Deltaproteobacteria bacterium | reverse complement strand
CCGGAAAAATGACGAAGAAGCCTTCATGGTTGTCAAGAGAACAAAGGCCGCCCGGCCAGGGCTGTATAAGAAAAAGTAACCTATGTGATTCAGGAGAAAACCTGATGAGCAAAAAGAAAACCGCAAAGAAAAAGAAGCCGGCGAAAAAAAAGCCCAAGAAAAAAAATTCAGGTGCAGCTCAGCCGGCAGCCCTGCCTCCCGTGAGGTCGATTGAAAGCCATCTGGCCGGCATAGCCGGTATGGGTTTTCAAGAAAGAAGCGCTGTGGATGAGGCCCAGGAGATAATTTACGACGCCTGGGAGGCCCCGACGCGCCCGCGGGCCGTGGCTTTAGCCAGGAAGGCGCTGACAGTTTCTGCCGACTGCGCCGACGCCTACAACCTCTTAGCCGAGTTGACTTCAAAATCACTCGATCAAGCTATCGATCTTTTCCGAAAAGGAGTCGCGGCCGGTGAACGGGCACTTGGCAATAAAACATTCAAAGATGATGTCGGCCATTTCTGGGGCATATTGGAAACCCGGCCATACATGCGAGCTCGGGCCGGTTTGGCGCAGAACCTCTGGGACGCCGGTCAGTATGAAGAGGCTTTTGAGCACTATCGAGAAATGCTGCGGCTCAATACCAACGACAACCAGGGAAACCGCTACCTCTTGATGCCGCGCCTGCTCGAAAAAAACCGTGACGAGGAAGCCGAAAAGCTCTATTTGCAGTTCGAAGGAGATGTCATGGCCATCTGGACGTACTCCCGGGTGTTACTTGATTTTTGCAAACATGGCGAATCTGCTGTAGCTAACAAGTCACTCAAAGCCGCACTCGCCGGCAACGAGTACGTGCCTGCCTATCTCCTCGGCCGCAAGAAGATGCCCCGCGACCTGCCCGACTATCACGGATTCGGCGACGACAACGAGGCAATCATCTGCGTCCACGAGAGCAAGACGGCCTGGAAAGCCACGCCGGGGGCAATGGAATGGCTGGCCGATAAAATGAGGCTGTCAGATACTATCACTTGATTCCTGAGAAGAAAGTCATCATTTACAAAAACCACTCCGAATAGAAACGTCATCACCGAATGGTTCTGTCGGTGATCCAAAGGGTTACGCAGTATGGATTCCCGGCAGAATCATCCGGGAACGACGAATGTGGGGTTGCTTCTCACGAATCTCACTTCTTAGTTCTAGCCACTTCTTAGTTCTAGCCAGTTCTTAGTTCTAGCCAGTTCTATTTTATTAGCGTGGCACCTAGCGGCGGGGCTTTCTACTACTGACAACCTAATGTCAACAAAGCAAGTTGTCAGTAGGTTGTCAATGACGAGAAAAAACGCTTTCGTATGTAGCTCTGTGCTACGTTTTGTTTTTTGCTTAGCTGAATCGTTACTGGATTCTCACGCAGCAAAAGGCTTGCCCAGCAGGGCCGCCAGATGCTTGCGGCCCTTGACCGGGGGGTCCAGTTCAGCAAAGCCGGCCTGGCGGCAACACTCGAGTTCAGCGGCGAATTGATCGGGATTGACGTGCCCCTTGGGCTCTATCACCAGCAGACGTCCCGCGGGTTTTAAAAGTGCGGCCGCCTGGGTGCAAAAACCCGGAAGATCCTCGAACTCGTGCATGGTGTGTATCAACGTGATCAAGTCCACCTGACCGGCGAATTTTGCAAGGCCGAGATCGCGGGGCTGACAGGCAGTCGCCCGGATGCGGGCGGAAAGACCGGCCTTGCGGGCCCGGCGCTTCAGGCGCGTAACCGCGCGGGGTTCGACGTCGACACTCAGCACCCGGCCTTGGTCGCCGACCATGCGGGCCAAGGGCAAGCTTACGTAACCGAACCCGCAACCGACATCCAGGACAGTCATGCCCGGTTTCACATACGGCCCGACTAACTTCTTGGGCGGCTCCAGTAGTCGCCTGAGCGGGCTGATTAAAAAATATTGAACAATCATCGGACATCTGTGCGGCTGGGGAAGACCTTCCATGACGTTCTCCTTAACTGTACTCATAACACACCTTCCTCGAAGAGCTTGCGTGGCAGTCCAGACTGTCGAATTATAGCTCTCAGAGTCCCCTTGCGTAACTCGGCATGATCGGGCACAGGTACGGTAACAGTTGTCTCTTCGTCGCGTTTCTGCATAACGACGTGGCTTCCACGTCTGCGCACTTCCAATAATCAATGCTGTGAAAGAATACGACAGACCTCTCGTCCGGAGAGAACCCTGAGCCTACCCAACTGCGACCTCGAGGCTGGTGATGAAGACTTCTGAACGCAAGCGGCTCTTAATCTCGGAGGGGTCAGCGGTCTCTAAGAACAACTCAATTGCCTCGATCAGGTTCTTCTTTGCTTCTTCTACCGTATCGCCCTGGCTGGCAATATCCATTTCCGGGCACAAAGAAACAAACCCATCTCCTTCGCGCTCGATTATGGCGGTAAGGTTCCTAGTCTGCTTCATAGTTTGCCTCCAGTAGCTTGATCTTGATCATCATATAGATATCAGAAGCATGTCAAGGTAACGTGGTTTTTATTCAATCGGCGGGCATGACAACCCCTCAATAGGTTAGGTGTCAAAGGGATATTGGATTGTGCTAAAATAGGGAGACAGGAAACAATTGATTGTATGCGCGGTCAAGCAAGGAGCCAAGACAATGCGATCTAAAATAGGTACTCTGCTCTTTTTGATCTTGATCGGCAGCCTGAGCGTGGGCTGTCGCGGGCAGGTTTCCACCGAAACAGACGCAGGGTCCGACGCTTTATACGAAGATGCAGGCCAAGACGGGGGCAGCGACCCGGGCTCGGACAGCGGCCCGGACGAAGGGCTTGACGGGGCCGGCGACGACCAGGCAGACAGCGGCCAGGATGCTGGCCCAGACGCCGGTCAGGATGGTGCCGGCGACGGTGATGCCAACCAGGGGGCCGACACTGCCGAAGACCGGCTATCGCAGCAAGTTCAGTCAGCCATGCTGCGTGCCATGGCTTTCATGCGATCAATCGCCATTCATGGCGGCTATGCCGGCATATACTCGTTGGACCTGCAAGAGAAATACGGCGAGGGGTTTTACGAGACGGTCGAGCCGGGTTACATCTGGATTCAGCCGCCGGGTACCCCGAGTGTAGGCGAAGCCTACTTGCGCGCTTACAATATCACCGGCGTTGCCGTTTATCTCGAGGCCGCTCGCGACGTCGGCCGGGCCGTGGCCTGGGCCCAGCGGCTAGAAGGCGGCTGGGATCACCAGGGCGATGTTTCCGGCCTCGAACCAACTACTGTCTCGTTTGAGAGAGTCAGTGGCCAATGTACCTTTGATGACGATATCAGCCAGGGCGGCCTGCGGTTTTTGATGAACCTCGACAATGTCATTAGCGAAGACTGGCTGACCGAATCGATCGCGCTCGGGATAGGTTTCTTTTTAGACAGCCAGTTTGCAAACGGGGCCTGGCCCCAGTGGTATCCCCTGCGCGGCAGCTATCATGACTATTATACTTTCAACGACAATACGATTAACGACTGTATCGCTATGCTTATACAAATACATAAGCGCTACGGCGAGGCCGTATACCTGGACAGGGTTAACTTAG
>JAFDKH010000169.1 GCA_019307065.1 Deltaproteobacteria bacterium | reverse complement strand
GCCCATCTCTGGGGCCAGGGTACTGCCGCCACACAAAAAGCCTTACCAAAGTCTTTTGGCATGGCCGTGATCGGTCCCGCCGGTGAAAACAAAGTTCGCTATGCATGTATCATCAGTCAAACCAGAGTCGCCGGACGCTGCGGAACCGGGGCGGTCATGGGCTCAAAGAACCTGAAAGCGATCATTGCTGACGGCAAGCGTCCCGTGCCCGTAGCTCAGCCAGAGGAATACAAACAACTACAGAGAGATGTAACGAAATTCCTGCTCTCCCATCCGATGACCGGAGGTGTCCTGCCCGAGCTTGGAACAGCCAACCTGGTAATGACCACAGCCGGACGCAATATAATTCCGACTCGCAACTACCAGGCTGGTCACGATTTGCGCACCCCAGAGCTCAGCGGCGAGAAGATGCGCGATGAGATGCTCGTGCGCAATGATGGCTGTCTTTCATGCCCTATTCGTTGCGGGCGGCATGTAAAAATTTCAAAGGGTGAGACCAAAGGTCCCGAGTTCGAAACCATCGGTATGCTCGGCGCTAACCTGGACATCTATGATCTCGAGACCGTTGTGGAACTTGGTGAACAATGTGACGATCTTGGCTTGGATACGATCTCATGCGGAAATACCCTTGGTTTCGCCACCGAACTGAGTGAGAAGGGACTCTTTGAGAGCAATCTGGCCTGGGGCAATACTAATGCATTTCGCCAGGCTATCGAAGACATCGCTCAGCGCAAGGGAATTGGCGACGATCTGGCTGAAGGCACTCGGCGAATGGCCGCAAAATATGGAGGCGCGGAGTATGCAATTCACGTCAAGGGCCTCGAGCTTCCAGCCTATGACCCACGAGGCTGCTATGGCCAAGGTCTGGAATACTCGGTCAATAATCGTGGCGGTTGTCACATTCGTGGCTCGACTATGTTTTTAGAAGCCACCGGACCGGTATCAATCGATCCCCACTCGATAAAGAGCAAACCTGAATTGGTCGTCCTGCAACAAAACTCGAATGCATCGATTTCATCTTTGGTAATGTGCTATTTCTCTGCCTATGCGATGATTCCAGCAGCTATTCAGAAGATGGACCCCAATTCGCTGACTTACAGGATTATCATGGGAATCATGTTGCACTCCGGGCCCCTGGTGCGTTTGATACTCAAGGCCAAGAACCCGGCTAAAATAATGTGGTTCGAAAAATTCTTGTCATTTGTCACGGGAAAAAGCGTCAGCATGGGTGAGCTTAATCAGATCGGGGAACGTATTTACAATCTGGAGCGCCTGTACAATATCCGTGAAGGAGTCACCGGCGTCGAGGACAAGCTCCCTAAACGATTGACCCACGAATCTACCTTTCCCGATATTGAGGCCGGCGTGCCTCTTGAACCTATGTTAGCCTCATATTACCGAATTCGCGGATGGGACGTGCGCGGTGTCCCGACCGCCAAAACCATCAAGCGTTTACAAATCAGAACCTGACAAATTTTCTGGTGAGAATATGGCCGTCTTCGTCCCACATTCAAATCTGGCCAAAACCATCGGCCAACAGGTTATCGAAACCGAGGCTGCCTCGGTTCGCGATTTGCTTAACGAGATCATTAGCCAGATCGGCAAGGAAAAATGGGACACCTTAAAGCGGGTTTCGATTCTGGTCAATGGCCGCAACATTGCCAGGCTCGATGGTCTGGATACTCCCCTGGGGCCAAACGATCAGGTATGGATGATTGTGCCCTCGGCCGGGGGTTGATATGACCCAAATGTTGCATCAAATACGTCATGCCGGCATGTCTTTAGCCGGTATCCAGTCTTCCCTATATGGATTCCGTCTAGAACCTTGACGGAATGACGGGTTCTAAAGCTCTTTTAGCTTGAGCTTTCCGTTGTCGTCGATTTTGACTTTATACTCTTGACCGCAATAGTAGCAGCGAATTTCGTCTTTCTCTTTGAAACCATCGCCGTAGGGATTGTTTGCGTTACAGAGTGGACAATCAAATTCATCAAAGATTTTTGGTTTTCCCGAATCGTCGCTGCCTTCACCACCATATTCCCTGAGAGACATCAGCCCTCCAATCGTTTGATTAACTTGAGTACTTTTCCAGGTTCAATCATTACTTCGAACACGAATCGTTTTCCGCCTGGTGTTTCAAAAATCACTTTATGCTTGCCAGCGGTCAGTTTGAGTTTCTTATCGGGCGCAATTGGAGTTTCGCGCCCGCTGTATTTTCCATCAATGTAAACCTTTGACCATGGCCGTGTATTGGCCACCAGAAAACCATACTGCTTCTTGATAGGTCTTTTGGGATCTTTAGGAGGCCTGATTACGGGTTTTCTAATTTTCACCAGTACAACTTCGACTTTATTCTTCTGATGCTCTTTGATGTCAATAGTCCGATTGGCAGTTTTGTATCCTTTGAGTACAATTGTCACCCTGGCAGACTTGCTGGCCTTGAACTTGCTAGTCCGAAACGGCGTCGTGCCAATTTTCTTGCCGTTCAAAGATACGAATGCGCCCTTGGGTTTCGACACCACGACAAATTCGGTTGGTTTGACATCATCTGGAGGCTTATCATGCTTGCCTTCTGTCGAGGCAATTCCTCCATCAAGAGTTTTCTTGATGGCCGGATCTGAGACAAGCGGATCCCGTTTGATCGGTCCCTTCGAGTCTGTAGCTGGCCGATCGAGGGGCGCTAAAGAAGCCTCCAGTATCAGTCGCGAACCGACTCTGATTTCAATCTCGCGCTTCAAGTCCCGATAGCCCGGGCGTGTGATTTTCAAGCGATGACTGCCCAGCGCAAGATCGGTGGTTGTATATGGAGTAACTGACGCTACTTCGGCCTCATCTATGAATACTTTCAGACCAGTTGCCGGAACGGTAACCAGTTCAAATGCGGACTTACTCGTGATCGGCTGGCTTTGGGTGAGCCGGAAAGTAACAAATATTGACCAGCCGAGTAATAAGGCCGCGATTGTTGCCAGGGGTAAGAAAAAACGATCAGCAAATGAACGCGTTTTCACCGGCCGCTTAGTCTCGAGAACACTGAGATCCGGCCGGTCGATCAAACCGCGGGTCGGAAGTTCATGGATGTCGTCGTCTGGTTGTATCTCAGGATCGGCAAAAATCATCGTCTGCGCGTCAGCAACTACTGGGCTTTGTGAACTCTGAGCTCCAGCCAATTCCGAGTTGACCTCAGCATCGGAAAAAATCATTGTGCTCGCATCAGCAATCTCCGCCTTGCCGGCCGACGCCGGCCCGGCAGAACTCTTTCCGACAGACTGACTAGTTGACGGCACCGGAGGGGGAGTTGATTGTAATTTATCTCTTTGTTCGATATCGCGTGAGGCAAAAATCAAGGTTTTGCCTTCGAGGTCAACGTCTTCGAGATCTTCATCTCCGACCTCGATCACTTCATCGTCATCGTCTGCGATCAAGGCGATAGTTTCGGGCAATTTCTCGTATTTCTCCAGCCGGTGTATTTCTGCCTCGTATTCGGCAGAAAAAACATCCCTGATAAATATTGCCAGGTCACGAGGCCTAACCAATTCGCTCTTCAACATGAATGCCTGGAGCGAATCAGCAAACTCAGCGGCATTTTGAAAGCGATCTTCAACCTCCTTCGACAATGCTCTCAGAATGATATCTTCGAGTTCTTCAGGAACCTCTCGATTATAGGTAGACGGCGGTACCACATCGGCATTGCGTACTTTCTCCAGAGTAGAAAAGTCACTCTCTCCAACAAATAACCTCTCGAGCGTAACCATCTCGTAGAGCAGAGTTCCCACGGTAAAAAGGTCCGAGCGCCCATCCAGCGGTAAACCTCGGACTTGCTCCGGGCTCATATAACCAAACTTGCCCTTCAATACACCGGCCTGTGTTTTCTGCGAACGATTAGCCGCTTTGGCAATCCCGAAATCACAGATTTTCACCTCTCCCTCAAAGGAGGTAATCACGTTTTGCGGGCTGACGTCCCGATGAATAATGCCCAGGGGCCTGCCCATTGGGTCTTTTCGAATGTGGGCGTAATCAAGCGCTTCTAATATCTTGTACGTGATGTGGGCCGCATTGGCGATCGGCATGGGAGTGCGTTCTCGCAACATTCTTTCTTGAATGAACCTCAGATCCTTACCGTGTACGAATTCCATGGCGATGTAATAATCTTCTTCAAATTTACCTAGTTCAAAGATTTGAACGATCCCGGCATGTGAGAGTTCAGCAGCGATCCTGGCCTCATCAATGAACATAGCAATAAATTCACTATCCTCAGCCATGGTCGGCAGAATCTTCTTTATTGCCAAGATACGCTTGAAACCATGAACGCCTCTCGAGCGGGCCAGGAAAATTTCAGCCATGCCGCCGACATTGATTCTCTCAAGAAGTAGATATTTTCCGAATGGGATTGGTTGTTTCAAGGGGAGAAAACCACCGCTCTAAGATCGTTGCTATTCGGATTCCTTCAAATTATCCAACATTTCGTCAATATCGAAATCACCACCCTCTCCACCGCTTGAGGCTGGCAAGGGTGCCGGTCCTTTCCCGGGTCCATGTCGGGCAGCAGCTCTAGGCGCCGGTGCGGAGGGCCGTTTCTCGAGGTCGGTAATTTTGTCCTTCAAACGCTTGACCTCGAGCTCGGCAATTTTCAGGGCCTTCCCGCGTTGTAGGTAGTTATGGTTCATCTTGGTCATCTCTGCTATATGGGCAGACCGAACTCGCTCGAGTTCTTTGATGTAATGATCCTGTTTGTTCTCGATTTCTTGCATGTAGCTAAGCTCAGCCTCTTCCTTTTCGCGAATGGCTCCATTCATCGTCTCTTCGAGCTGAATATTCTGCTCTTCATATCTCTCTTGGGCCTGTTGTACCTCAGCCAGGCGTTCACTTAGTTGCCTGCGTTCGGCAGTGATAGTCTCCAGATTCTTTTCGGATTCGGCCTTTTCTCTTTCGAGCAGTTCGGCCTTCTGCGTGGCGGTCTGAGCGGCTTGTTCGATCTGACGCAGCTCTTCTTCCCAGCCAGCCGTCTTCTCCTGCAGTTTCTGTTCAAACTCCTGTTGTAAGCGAATCTCTTGTTCTTGAGCTTCGGCTAACTGTTCGTTCAAGGTTGATATTTTACCTTCCCAACGCTGGATTTGCTCACGAATCTCTTCACGAGTATTTTCTAGATGCTCGTTGGATCTGGTAAGTTCGTCGGCTAGTTCGCCCGCTCGAATTTCTGTCTCGGAAACCTTTTCTGTCAGAGCAGCCGCGCTCTGGGCTGCCTCCTGGGCAGTTCGTTCTGCGCTGGCCTGGGTTTCTGCCAACTGCGATTGGGTTTGCGCAAACTGCGATTGTAGATTTTGGGCCCGCTGTTCAGATTCCGCCAGTCTTGATTCAGCCAGGGCCAGTTGCTCGGTCTGCTCCGCTTCACGTTGCTGTGATATCTCTTCAATAGATTTGATCTGTTCAATCTGTTGTTGGAGCCTGGATTCTTGGTCGGCACTCAGCTGTTCTAGCCTGCTCTTTTCTCGCTCGTATTCAACTCTATTCTCGGCCAGCTCTTCAGCACTCAGCTCTCTTTGAGCTGCAAGATTGGCTTGTTCTTCCGCTTTGGCTTGAGACAAAGCTGCCTGGCTTTCCTGCCTGGTCTGCTGCAACTCCATTCCGATTTGCTCGAGCTGCTTCTTACTACCAGCCAGCATGCTTTGAAACTCTTCTATTTTTTCGGCCGAAGCCTGTTGGTGGTCTTGGAATGACTGTGATGTTTCATGCAGGCGTTGCTCGAGGTCCGAGTTGCGCCGATCTCCCTGGGCCAAATCTGATTTCAGTTGCTCACTCTCAACCTGCCAGTCTTCGAGCTGTTGCTGTTGGGTCTGGGCAATCTCGGCCAGTTTTTCTTCACTCTCAATCACGCTTCTATCGAACTCTTCTTGGGTATTGTTACGCTCAGTTCGTACCGCTTCCAATTCATTGCGTAATTCTTCTAAGCGCCGATCGCGATCATTGATAGCCAAATCGCTCTCTTCTCGTAATTCGGCAATGATCCGATCGCGGTCCGACAATTCACGGCCGGCGTTTTCCAGAGCTTCTTCCTTGTCACGTCTGGTTTCTTCGAGATATTCTTCGAGCGCGGCCATCTGAGAAGCGTGCTCGGCTTCGTTTTGGGACCTCAACTGCTGCTCTTCGACCAACTTTTCGTTCAGTTCAGTAACCCGCTGTTCGAGCTCGTTAGACAAACGCTCGACTTCCCGCTGAGCGGTTTCCTTGTCCTTACGGTTAACAATATGTTTCTGTTCCAGGTCGCGGATATCCTCTTGTCGATCTCTAAGCTGGAGCTCCATGTCGTCTTTGAACCGGGCGGTATCCTGACTGAGTTCGTTAAGATCTTTCTCGAGCTGATCGATTTTCTGCTCTCTGTCGGCCAATTTGCCGCCCAGTTTTTGCTCTTGGGCTGTCTTGGCTTCCCTTAGCGAGGTCAGCTCAAGTTCTATTGAAGCAATCCTTGATTCGCGATCGTCCAGTTTGGCAGCCAGGCGTTGTTGCTGTTCGTCTTTCTCTTTCTGTAGCCCGTCAATGTTATCTTCCAGCGTGATGTTCTTCTCTTCTCGCTCTTCGATTTTTTCTTCATATACTCGAGCTTGTTCTTGCTTAGCTTCGCGCAATTCGTTCAACTCTGTCTCAAGAGAATTCGCGCGCTCCATTTGCGCACTCAGGCCTTCATTCAGAATTTGCTCTGAGCGCTCCTTTTCTTCTGTAAGAGTAGTCAGATCCTGATCCAATGTGTTGCTGCGGGCTTCTGACTCGTCCAGTCGTTCTTGTAGATCTCTCTCAGTTGTTTCTTTGTCAGCGCTCAGCGCTTCAAGATCTTCATTTAATTTCTTAATCTCTTCTTCGTTGGAAGCAATTGATAATTCGTGTCCCGAGATAGTTTCCTGTGCCTCTTGTTCGCGCCCAGTTGCATCTTGCAATGTGGCCTGTAACTTCTCACCAAGTAAAATGTACTGTTCTTCTCCGGCTTTTATTTTTTCGAGTAGTTCTTCTTCTTTCTGTTCCCGGTCGCGTTCCGCCTGGGACAAACCTACCCGTATATCATTGATTTGTTTTTCTTTTTCTGCGACGACCTGAATCAGATCGTTTTCAGTGACAACTTTCTCTTCCATCAGAGAATCGATCGAGGCTTTGAATTCTTTGGCCTGCTGATCGAGATCTTTTCGAGTATCATCGAGCTTGCGTTCGAGATCTTCGATACGCATTTTCAGGCCTTGAACTTCAACTTCCTTGTCGAGCAATTTCTCATTGAACGCGGAGAACTCTCGCTCTTTTGTTTCCCAGATATCCGCCAGATGGGCTATCTCCACCTCACGTTGCTTGAGTTTGCCTCGTAAAAATTCAAGTTTCTCTTCCAGGCCGCCTTTGCCTCCGCCTTTCTTTGGCTTTTTCCTCGATTTCTTATCGCTTTGTTTGAGCTCTTCCCGGGTTTCCTTGATCGAGTCGAAGGCCTGGTCGACAAAAGCCAGGTCCTGATCGCTTACGAATTTACGCTCTTTCGGCAAATCGGGAGGCATCGAGGGCGTCTGTGGAACATCCAGATCCTCGACGATTTCGGAATCGTCAATTGTCTCAACATCATCATCGGAAACTGTCGTAACTTCTTGATTACCCGGGGACTGGGCTTGATCGTTATCGTCTGCTGCTCCAGCCAATTCGCCCGTAGACGCCTCATTTTCTTGATTTTCCACTCCTTGATCGACATCTGAAGAGTCATTAGATTCCAAACTGATTTGCTCAGAATCGGGTAGCGACTCGGATTCTCCTGCTTCCGAGCTTTCGGATGCATCGGCTCCTTCATCTGGCGGGGCCTGTTCGTCATCGGCCTGCTCAGTCTGCTCACCATCAGCCGGTTCTTCCTGGCCGGCTTGCTCCGCCTCACCCGATTCGACTTCTTGAGGTTGTTGGGCAGCTTCGTCTTGAGGTTCTAGTTGTTCATCCCCTTTGTCTGCTTGATCTTCCGTTCCAAGCAGGGCAACAACCTTGTTTTGAAACTCTTCCATATCAAAAGGCATCAGCATGTATTCGTCGGCGGGATGTTTGCCGCTGCGGTGCTTTTCTATTGCCTCTTCGCTGGCTTCAGATGACATGAAGAATATGCTCACATCTTTGAGCTTTTTTGATTTTCTGAATCTTGTACACAGTGTGTAGCCAGACACATCGGGCATCTCGGCTCTCAGGATAATCAGCTTGGGCTGTTGCTCGTTCGCCTCAGCCAGGGCTTCTTTTCCCTTCTCGACCACCAAAAACTGGTGATTGCTATCGCTTAATACCGCGGCCAATGAGAGAGCAAAATCTTTTTCGTGTTCGACAATCAGTATTTTCTTGTTGGCCATAGCTTCGATGAAACCTCGTTAAATTTTTGTCAGCCAGCTCATCCGTTATAAAGCAGAATAATTGTTATGCAGTGAAACTCACGATCGCTTGATTGCACTACGCGCATTTCGACAATTTCGCACTTAGGATGCTGTTGCATCCAAATAGTTGCTTTATTGCCAAGTTCTTCCCTATTCCTGGCCAAAGTCGCCGAAAATACTTTGACGCCATTGAATTGCTGCATTTTGACCTCTCTTCTTCCAACTCTCCCAGACCAAAACAGCCAGGCTGATACCAGTTTTTAGCCGCCGAATAAATGCCGCTAGCTACTTCGTTCACTCGCCTAACTGCTCAGAAACGAGTGAAGTTTCAAAAACTTCGCTTTGATCGCACATCGTCCCACTCCAGCTCCAATGTGTCAAGACCATATCATCCATGACACCTACCGGCCCCAACAAAAGAAATGCCAAATATTGAAACTATATTTCCTTCGCTCGTGTTCGAGCTGTTGGGTTGTAAAATTGTCCAGCTTGAGTTGTTTATCAGCAACGATGGCCTGTAGCTCGCCCTCTTCTTCTTCAACCGCCATCTGGATATGCTCAATCTCTCCCGGGTCGAGCCAGACTCCATGGCCGGCCGAACATCTGTCGATCAGAACCTCGGCCGCATAGTTATAGCGAGTCTGGGCCATTGCCTGACCGCATTCAGGGCATTCAATCTGCTTATCCGCCTGGTGAACCATGGATGTGTGGGCTTCATGTAATTCACGAAACTTGGCCACTTCCTCGATGTTGAACGTTTTTTCGCGAATGTCGATGATATCCGCCAGGCGGTATCCAGACACCCAAAAACCCTTACATCCCGGGCATCTTTTAATCTCGACACCCTCATATTTCTCTGAGGCAAGCTTGTCACCACAGCGAGGACATTTCATCTTGGTCTCCTTAAACTATAAAGATTTCGCTAGTACTCAGTTTCCAACTGATGTCCACACCACATACACTTTTCATCGTGAACATCAGGCAGATCCCGTACAGCGGCCCCGCATTTGGGGCATTTGGTCAGGCGAGGATCGGCGCCGTGCTTGATCTTTCCAAGGATTTCCAGAACTGTTTTATCTGGATTCTCCTCCTCCACATCGACATGTAAGAAATCTTTGATGACCGGATCGGCCAGGCTCAATTCCTGTTTCATCACAATTTTACCTAGCATATATACAATGATACGTTCCAGGGACTGGCAGTCCTCCTGGGCTCTCTTGATTTCCAATTTATTCTCGCCAATATCAACACTCTGCATCCGATCCCATCTATAACGGAAATACTCCCAAGACATACCTTCTCCTTTCAATTGGTCGTTCTTCGATGTTCAAAGATAGCCAACTCGCCTGCCCGGGTCAAGACAGAGGATAATCAAAGTCTTGACCTGGGTCTACCTTGCATTTAGGCTTAAATATCACGGAGGTTGCTAGTGGATATCACAAAGAAAAAACTCTATTGTCATAGCTGTAATCATGAAATCGTCTTTATCGACAAATTAGGTCGCCAGGATACTTGTCCCTCATGCAACGAAGACTTACGCTGCTGTAAGAACTGCCGTTTTTGGGATGCTGGCGCCCACAATCAATGCCGTGAAAACCTGACCGAATATGTTCCTGACCGCGAAAAGGCTAATTTCTGCGCAGCATTTGAAATACGCCAAGGTAAAATCGGTGAGGGCGAAGATATCAATGCCGCCAAGACGAAGCTCGAAGCTCTCTTCAAAGAATAACTATTAACCCGGATTTCTCAGTTGGGTTAGGTGGCTGACCATGACGATCAGGCCGAAGCCGAAATCGAAAAGTGTCTCTCAGTCGTGGATTTTATGTGCGCTTATCCTGGCTTGGCCATTGGGTCTGAGTGCCCACGACAACAACTATCCCTTTGACTACGATCCCAGCCTGTCCGAAGACCCGGCCGGCATCAGCGCTGACCTCCAGGTGTTGCACAATAGGCTGCCTGGCTTGCCCGAGGGGCTGGTCGAGATCGAGATGGATGGCATCGCGTTCGACTACTTCCCTAAGACCCTGGACATGATTCAGCGCGCGCGCGACAGCGGTCCTGAGATCGCGCCGCCGATCGAGCGCATCGCCCAACTCTGTGCTGTGCACGATGCCTTTAGCATGCCATCCTTTCTCATTGAGCCGGCCTCGGCGGCTTGCCAGGCAGCTGCAGAAGAGGTTTATGCCGCTTTTGATGGCAGCTTCAATACCTGTCAGGAGATCGAGTTTCCCGAAGTGTATGTGCTTGACCATCCTCCGGCAGTGGTCGACGCAAATTTTCTTGGTCAAAGTGTATTGCTGTCAACCATCGAGGGACAAGTCGCCTTGATTGGCGAGGCCCTCTCGCATCTGGACTACCCGGTCGGACTCATCCCGGACAGCTTCTGGCCTCTCACGCGCAGTATTATTGCAAAAATCCGCTATCAAAAACTCAGCGACAATATCGACGCCAGGTTGGTTTTGTACGACCAGGCCAAGCAGCGTTTACAGAGCTCGGCTTCCTGTTTTCACACCGAGCCAAGCACGTATCTGCAAGGCTCCATCGACGCGCTGGTCACAGAGTTGACTGCCGCTGGGCAACATCTTGACCAACTGTACGCCGCCGGCCTGGCCCAAGCCGCGCAAGACCGTCTGGCGGTCGAAAACCAGGGCCGCCTGCGCAATGACTTGGCGCATCCCTCGCTGACCGACCACGAGCGCGAGATGCTGGCCTTTTATCTGGCCGCAGTTTACTGGCGCATGCGTGGAGGAGGTTTGATTCGCAACCCAGCCAATGGTGATGTTCCTGACATTACCTATGTCACAAATATATTTGAGGGTATTGCAAGGTTTGCCGGTGGACTGGACGACGCGTCCGGTGTTGGCACCCGCTACGCGATTGATGAAAGCTATGGTTATGCGGAGTGGTGGGACATGGGCAACGAGGCCGGTCACGACCAGTACTATGATCTCTTGTGGATGACCGACCGCGGCCGACGGGGCGTCAACTTGGTTAGTACGATGATTGGCGATCTCGGTTATGACACCAAGAATCTGGTTGCCGGCGGTCTGATCATGGGGCCCTGTTATTTCTATATGTGGTACGAGCTTTGGGCCCGCAACGGCAGGTATTTTAAACTGGGCGAAGATTTGGTGACGCCCTACTATATCTTTCTCGAGATGCCTGTTTCGAGTGGCGAGGTGTGTTATGGCGGCGCCATGGGGCTTGGCTTGGCGCGGACTTTGTTGTGGGGAATACCCGACCCCGATTGCCAACCCAACTGCGCCTCCCACGAATGCGGTACCGACGGCTGCGGCGGCTCATGTGGCAGCTGCGCCGACGATCAAACCTGTGTGGCGGGATACTGCCAGGGTGGGGATCTGGACGGGGG
>JAFDKH010000168.1 GCA_019307065.1 Deltaproteobacteria bacterium | reverse complement strand
AAATAACTACGTAGGGGGGTTCACTGCCCGGATCAGTCATGGCCGGGACAAATATCGCCCCTTTGCCGACCGGGATTAGTTCTGAATCCATCTCCATTTGAACCTTGGGAGACGGCAACTGCCAGCCCGGCAGGCATTCCGGCTGTTTGCGTTTGGCTTCTTGCTTTTCTTCAGCTTGGGCCAGACCGCCCAGAACAAGCAGGCCGAAAACAAAAATCATACAGCTCTTCATCGTCCGGCCTCCTAACGCGCTTCCCGACTGGCTAAGAACTTCTTAATCTCGGCGGCAACTTTTTGCATTTCAGCTTCCATCAACTCGCTCAGGGCTTTGACCACGTATACCGGTTCCTTATTGTAGACTTGCTTCTTGACGTCGATATCGTATGACCAGACAATTTTCTCACCCCTGAAGCGCGTCATGCGCAGGCTCATCGCCAGGTGGGCAAACCATTCGTCGCCGCTATCGAGTTCTTCGATGGCAAATACCATCCCGTACAACTCATAGTCGGGGGCCCTCTCGGAATATTCCAGCGCCACGTCTTCGAAAATGCGGGCGTGTTGCAAGTGCCTGACGATAAGATCGGTCAACATCCTTTGCGGTTTAGCCGCCCAAAGCATGAAGGTGTAATACTGAAATTCGTAGGGTGAATAGCGATAGACGATTCGCTCGGTATCGTAGGCGGGAACCATTTGCAGCTGCCGAACACGCAGGCTATCAGGAAAACTCGAATCGACTTTAGCCTTGCTCGGCAATAAAACGTAAGCCATGGTAAAGTAGTGATTGTCCGGGACGGCACTGCAACCACACACGACTACAAGCAGCCCGAGTATGATCCAGTTGCGATATTTACCCATGTACGTTCTCCGTTCTTTTTTGCTCTTTTATGTCAAGTCGCTGAACCTAAAATTGTCTACGGCAAAACTCGTTCGCGGCGTTCCTTCTGGCGCAGCAACCTGGATGGGTCTTCGCGAATGAGACGACTGAAATCCCTGAGATTCTCGGCCGTTTCGGCCAGATGCCGCAGCCCAACCCGGATGTCTTCGCGCGAACGCGCAATTACCAGATCGAGCCGATCTACGACTGCCGAAGTTCGCGAGAGCAGTCTTTCCAAGAGCTTGGTCACTTTACCCAGCTCGGCGTCGCCGACCCGTTTACGAATGTCGCTGATCGCCCCCTTAGCCTCGTCCAGAACTGAAGCCACTCGTTTATGATCGAGAACTCGCTCGGCCGCGCGTCGAATACCGGCAACCGCCTCCCTGGACTCCTTGGCCGCCCGGCGGATTTCTTCCAAGGTAGCCGTAAGTTTGGTCGCGGCTCCGGCCAACCCCTGCAAGATGCGCTCAATCTCGTCGGTGTTCTTATTTAGCAATTGATCGGCTGAGTTCATCAGGCTGCCGGCCCGCTCGAGAACATCGGAGATCAGCGCGCGATTGCCGTCTCCGGTCAAATCAAGCAGCTGGTTAATAAGCAGTTCGGCCTTGATCGAAATGGCTTCGGCCTGACCCGTCAAGGTATCCACCACGGATTTACCGGCTTTAATCTGACTGCCCGGGCTAAGAGTTTGAGCCTCTGAAGTGCCTCCGACTAACTCTATGAATTTAAGCCCGGTAATGCCCTGGACACTGAGGATCGCCTTGGCGTTTTTTTTGACCGGAGTACCGCTCTGTAGCGAAATAGTCACCAGCGAGTGACTGACTCGATCGGGATCGATACTAATGCTCTCCACCCGCCCTACTCTGACACCGTTGTACTTGACCGGAGCACCAATCTCCAGCCCTGAAACAGATATTTTATAACGCACTCGATAGTCATCCCGATCAGTAAACAGAGACGAGCCCACAACCGCCACGAGCATACTCAATAAAAGGCCCAGGGAGACTACAACAAATATTCCCAGCCGAATCCTTTGTGCACGCGTGATCACTGCAAACCTCCACTATTGTTTCCGGGTGTCGAATTGCCTCCCGGCTAACCCTTCACGAAACGCTCGAGTACAGACCGACCCCGGGTTTGCGACCTGGCCGGTCGACGATCAAAGAAATCTTTGACAACTGAAATTTTGGTGGAATGGGCCTGCTCGAGTGAATCATCGAAAACCTTTTTCCCTTTGGCCAGCATAACCACCCGATCGGCGATTGCATCGATGCTACCCAATTCGTGACTGATCACTAAAAGACTCATATTCAAGGCCGAACGCAAATCCAGCAGGAGCTGATCGAGGGCCGCCGCTGTAACCGGGTCAAGGCCGGCCGAAGGCTCATCACACAGTAGCAACTCCGGGTCCATGGCGAGGGACCTGGCCAGGGCCGCCCGCTTGCGCATACCACCGGACAGTTCGGGCGGCGTCTTGTGCATCGCATCTTCGAGACCAACCTGGGCGAGTTTCATGCGAACCAATGAATTGATCGCACCGGGAGGCAAAAGTGAAAACTGATTGAGGGGCAAGGCCACATTCTCGGCTATGGTCATCGAGTTGATCAATGCCCCTCCCTGGAAAAGGAGTCCAACTCGTTTCCGAAGAGCCGAGAGCTTTTCTTCATCGATGCCTTCAAGATCAGCGCCTAGCAACCGGATACTACCGACCGTCGGCCGTAAGAGCCCGATCGCCCCTTTTAATAGAGTACTTTTTCCACAACCACTCTCTCCGACGATAACCGTCAGTTCACTTTCGCGGATTTCTAAATTAATACCGCTCAAGACTGTTTCTTCCCCGTAGCCGAGGGATACGTCTTGCATCTGAAGCAGGATCTTCGACACACTCACCTCAAGTGTACAAAGCCAGACTGAAAATACAGTCGGCAATGATTACGGTAAAAATGGCCATTACCACAGATCGGGTGGTCGAAAGTCCGACCGCCTCGGCACCGCCCCGAGTGCTCAATCCGGCATGAGCCGCCACCATCAGGATAATCCACCCGAAGACCACGCTCTTGAGCAACCCGCTCAAGATATCCTTGGCCCTGACCGCCTCGATTGCCTGGTGAATGAAGGCCGGAGCTGGAATCCCCAGAGAAGTCGACGCTATTACCATGCCGCCCAGAATCCCGAAGGCCACCGCCACAAAAGTCAAAAGCGGTTGTGTAAATGTCACAGCGTAAAGTTTGGGTACTACCAGAAAGCGGACCGGTGAAAAACCCATAGCTTCAAGAGCGTCTATTTCCTCGGTTACTTGCATGGTGGCTATTTCAGCCGCAATGGCCGACCCCGAACGGCCGGCCACGATTATTGCAGTCACCAGGGGTCCCATTTCTCTGACCATGGCCACGGCTACCAAATTGGCCGCATAAATATTTGCTCCAAATTGACGCAACTGATGAGCGGACAACAAAGCCAAAGTCAGGCCGATCAGCGACGCCAGAAGAGCCACGATACCGAAAGCCCGGGAGCCCAGCATAATCGTCTGACGGATCACTTCACCGCGCGGGGCACCGCGACCTTTGAAGAAAGGCCCGACAACAGCCCAATAGAAGGTATCCGCGGTCAGCAGAAACATGCGTCGGGCGCCGGAAACCCAGTCTACCAGGCTATCGCCCAGGCTGATCAACATTCCCGGACGTTTCTCAACGATTTCACCTAGTTCACCATGTGCACGGAAGAGTTCGAGGGTCTTTTTGGCCGCTGCGCTCAAGCGAACCAGCTCGAGTTGACAACCTTGGCTTTTGGCCAACCGCAATGATTCGATTAAAATGGCTACCCCGGCACTGTCAACATAATCGACCTCGGCCAAATCCAACCCGACCGTTGCGGCGTCTTTGGGAAGCCAGGCCTGGATCCAGTTCAGTACAGCCGGGGCTGACTCGCGGTCAAGGCGACCGCGTACTTTAACCAGGGTGAGTCCGTCTTCGACGACCCGTTCAACGGTGGCGTGCAGAGGTTGCTCCATTGTAACATTTCTAGCATGCCGTAACCGTGTCGGTCAAAATTTCGGCTAATAGAACAGGATGATAGAGAAAAAAGGCGGGTTGCTCGGTAGCTGCTCAGCCAGAACGCTTGGTCTGTTTCTTGATTATCTTGCCTTGCAGCTTTTCTTCCAGTTTTCTGAGCTTTTCTTCCATTTCCTTGAGGCGCTCTTCGATTTTTTCCTCGTGCTTGAAAATCTTGATAATTTTCTTGCCTCCGACCTTTTCTAAATATTCATGCATACCTTGCATGGCTTCGTGGATAGCTCCGCCGTCAATCTCGATCTCGCACTCTTCTTCGCCACAGGGTATTTTGTGAATGAAATTGCTTATCTCGACCTGCATCTTTTCCTTTTCGACAATATCGGCGGTTAGCACTCGGTTTTTTTTGTCCCGAATGATTGTCAATTTTGCCTTCTGGCGATCTTTTTTCTGAGCAATCATTTTATGAGCTTGCCCTGTCGTCTTGACTGGTTTTCCGTCAACTTTGAGGAGAATGTCCCCGACCAAGATACCGGCTTTTTCGGCCGGGCTGTCCTTGACGACTTTCGAGATCATGATACCTGAGTCTGGCGGGGCCCCAAAGTGAGCCCGCAATTCATTCGTGATTTTCAAGAGCTGGACCCCCAGAAAACCGCGTTTTTTCATCTTCAACAACTCATTTGACCAAGGATTGATATACATTTGACTACAATCCTGGTCTGAATCTCCTTTGAATATCTTGATGATCTTCGTCTTTTTCTTTTCTTCTTTAGGCTGTGCCGCAACAACCGAAGAGGCAGCAACCATACTCACCGCCAGGTAGATGGCCAACCAAAAATAATTTGATAGTATTGCTCTCATAGTGATCCTCCAGAGTAATTTACCGGAAGTACTCTTCGTTTAGAGTCCGTCTTTCTCGACTGTATGTATTTCTTCATGTCGAGCACATAATCAATCTGCTCGTTGCCACCCAGATAGAGAACCGGCTGGGTTTGAAACGTTCTCAACTGAATGTCGGCCAGGGCCGCCCTGAGTTCTTGAGTCTCTGCTTGCAGGGCCATGATCTGGCCGAGAATCTCGTCTTTCTTGCTTGCCTGCCACCACCACACGAAGACTGCCGTAAACAAAGCCAAGATCGCTCCGGCCAGGGCAAGTCCCAGGACAATTTTACGCGGGTATTGCTCAGATCGCTTTTGATCAGTCAGTCGGGTAAGAACCTGCTCGGTGAATTTCTCCAAAGCCCGTTCTTTCGGCAGCTCGCCCAAAATCTGGTCCAATTTTTCATCTTTCATGACTCATCCTCTTGAAGAAAGGCCGCCATCCTGGATTTGAGGCAGGCGCGTCCCCGACTGATGCGCGATTTGACCGTGCCTTCCCGGCAGCCGAGAACTTCGGCAACTTCGTTGTAGGTCAGGCCTTCAACGGTGTGTAACAGCAGCGGAACCCGATAACGCAGCGGCACTTTTTCTATGGCCTTTTTTAGATTGTGCCTGATTTCATTTTTCAATAGGTGTGTTTGGGGTGTGCTTGGCGCTTGACTGCCGTTGTTGCCGTGCAGAAAGGCCAGGGTCAGGATTCGACGGCGGGCGTCACGTCTGTGCTCGCTGCGGGCTAAGTTGGTCGCTATGCGATAGAGATAGCCACTGAGTTTCCCGGCCTCTGTGTAGCCTTCCCGTTTGTAATATAAGCGCAAAAAAGTCTCCTGAGCCAAGTCTTGGGCCTGAGCCAAACTACCTGTCAAACGCGACAGGAAGTTGACTATGCCATCTTTATAACGATCGATTACCTGAGCAAAAGCGTCCTGATCTCCGGCCTTCACCCTGGCCATCAGCTCGGCGTCTGATGTCCGCTCCATCCAGCCTCCAAGTTGATAACGCCTCAAAGCCCGCAAAAGTTCCCATTTATTCTCAACGGGGACAGGATAGGTTCTATCAACGTATCAACGGGGACAGGATAGGTTCTAACCGACTGAATATTTGGCGTTCTGCTTTCTTTGGCATGCTCGAGAACGATGTGTCCTGATCTCGAGGGGGGTGTCCGGATTCCGGACACTTTTTAGCGGGCGAAATCCTACCTTAAAATAAAAACCTATCTAATTACAAACTGTTATGTATTTCCTCTATGAAGGCACGGGCTTTGCATTTCCTGCAACCATGGCACGCCCCGCTCGAAAAGATATTCTCGGCGACGGTCCGGCAACCGTTCATTTGGTCACCAGATGTCACAACGAAGACTTTCTGTTAGCCGACCCCATCGTCAAGGGCATGCTCTACTTTCTGCTCTTCACCTATAAGCTCGTTTTCAACATTGCCATCTACCACTACTGTTTCATGGATAATCATCTCCATCTGATCCTTCATGTTCCTTCCACCGAAGCTCTGTCGAAGTTCATTCATCAGGTACTCAGTCAACTAACTCCGGTAATCCAGGATGGCCGGCGCTTTCTGGTCACCATGCGCTACCTGGACAAGAACCCCATCCGGGCCGGGATTGTTTCGCGAGCTACCGACTACCAGTGGAGTTCATATGGATACTATGCCTACGGAGAGCACAACGACCTGATCGACCCGGCTCCCGAGTGGCTTGGGCTGCACAAATTGCCGGCCAGACGCCGCAAAATATACCGCGAACTGGTCAACAAACTGCTAGGCCGCGGCGAAGAGCGTTTGCCCGAGATGACCACCTGGTACTTCATCGGCGATCCCGACTGGGTTGTCGGCAAGATGCGCAAGGCTGGACTGGTTCGCCCGAGAAAACCTCCGGACCTCTTTTAGTAATCTCCCGACTATTTCTGAAAATCTCATGCCTGACTTCCTGGTAGCCGGCACAAGCATGTCTGAAAATCACGACTTTTCATATTACGGCCGCTGGCAACCAGGATGAGTCGCTCGGGGCACTCGAATCACTCTTGTAACCTCGGGAAATTACATATCTGACCTGCAGAAAAATCCAGACCCTCCAGCACAATCTGCTAGCACCCGAATTTACTGAAAATCTATCCTGTCCCCGGTATTGCAAGATTATTCTGGCGGTACCACATGATGTACAGCAGTTGCAGATTGCAACCTGAACAGAAAAACTCGGGATCCTCCGGCAGCGCCAGGCGCTCATCCATCCAGTGGTGCAGCACGCCGCAGTGACACTCGTCGGCGTAACAGTTATCTTTCAGGCAGGCCTCTGTGGCCGAGCAGACTGGATCACATTCGAACATATGAATGTCTGTCAAGCAGCTACCGCCCTGTAGATTCTGATCTATGAAATCGAGGATTGGGTCAATCTCTAACAAAAAAGCTGGATCTTCGGTGAGCTGGTATAAAAGCATCAAGGTCAACATCAAGTAGTTCTGGCTCGAGAGAGTACTGTAGTTGTCGGTCTGGGCCCCCATGTGCTCGGCGCTATACGGAGATCGATAGCGACCGGGAGCAGTCAGGCCGCTGGCTTCGGTCACTTTTAGCGGCTGCATTCCTTGGTAAATTGCCAGGGCCCGATCTTTGTAAGATTTCTTTTGGGTCAACTGAAACAAGCGCGCATTCAGAATCGTCATGGTCACATTGGGGTACAAAAACAGCCCGGGGCGTATCAGGCCATCAGAAAACTCGTAGTAGCTTCCATTCCCATTCCAGGAATTGGCGTTTATTTGCTCGACTACCTTTTCGGAAAACTCGATCAGCCTGTCCCGTTCGCCGCCTTCGAGCAGAAAACAGCGTTGCAGCGGCAGCAACACCATTAACCCGTTGATGGCGGTTGGGCCGTAAGTCTCCATGGCATAGCCCGGAACAGCTTCCGGGGGTACATACCAGCCGAACATCTCGACCAGGTCGATCAAATCGTCAATCAATAGATCCATATCCGCCAAGGCAGTCAGATCTAAAGTGGCTGCCATGTATTCGATCATTCCCAGGGCGGCCATGACAATCAGGTTGACGTCACCATTCAACAGGTCTGCTCCCTGAAACACCCCGCGGTTTCGGTCAGCCGCCTGTTTTCCCAGATCGCGATAGGTCTGGTTGTCTTGTGTTTCTCCTGCTTGAGCATAAAAAGCCGGCCCGTAAAAGGCCCCATCATCGAAGTCTTCCAACCATTCGCCATCCAAATATAAAAATTGTGTGGCGCACTCTTGCAGCTCGTCATAAAGAGTCTGATGTTTGAACTCCGGCAGACCCGGGGCCGAAGAAGAGCAACCGCTGAGCACAACCATAGTCAGCCCGATTAACAATATTCGATACGGCATGAGAACCTCCCCTTAGACAAATTACTGATTTCATCAGCATAAGTTCTTCATCAAAGCTGATCGTAAGTTACCACTCGTTCGGCTGTCGATCCACCCCGGCCGGCAAAGAAATCAGCCAACTTGTCATAGACCTCTTCCAGACTGCCGTGCAGCATGGTTGCCGGCGGCAGACTCTTGAGGAACATCTGCCCATACGAGCGACCCAAGAGCCGGTTATCAAGCACAACCACTGCACCCCAGTCGGCCCGGCTGCGCACCAGCCGGCCGAAGCCTTGTTTGAGCTTGAGAACCGCGCGCGGCACCATGAAATGTGCAAATGAGCTCTGCCCTTTTTGCTCGACCGATTCCATGCGCGCCTGAACCAGGGGTTCATCCGGTACATCAAAGGGCAGCCGGGTAATAATAACGTTGCGCAAAGCCGGACCGACAACGTCGACTCCCTGCCAAAAACTGTCGGTCCCAAACAGGACACTTCGTTCGTTTTCCCTGAATCGATTGAGCAGCCGGTCTCTGGTTTGCTCACCCTGGCAAAGGGTTTCGATACCAAGGCCCTCGAGGCGATCACGCACCATTTCACAGACCCGGGTCATCAGGTTCCATGAAGTAAATAGAATCAACGCCCGGCCGTCACTGACGGCTGCGGCCTGGTAAACAGCTTCGGGCACGACTTGCTCATAGAGCGGCTGGTTGGGAGCCGGTAGGTCGATCGGTAAAACCAGACGGACTTGCTCGGCAAAATCAAAAGGACTTTCGACCAGGCGGGTTTGCAGCCTGTCTTCGGGCTGTAAATCCAGACCAATTCTGTCGTTTAGAAAATTGAACTTGCCTCTGACTGCTAAAGTAGCCGAGGTTAGAACTACGGACTCCATCTGATCGTATAGGGCTTCATTCATCAGGTTCGAGACGTCCAGCGGGGCCGATTGCAGTCCGACTTGTTTTTTGCCCTTGCGGCCGCCTTCGATCCAGCGCACAAATCCATCCGGCGTTTGACTAATCAGATGTTCGCTGTCAGCCGCCAGCGCCAAGATGCGCCTGTTCCAGGCCTGGACCTCAACCAGCCGGCTGTCATCGGTAGATAAATCTGAAAAACGGTCGACCAGTTTGTCTACCTGGCCGGCAAGCTCCTTAGCCACCGAGGCTGCCAGATTAAAACCTTCTTGGACAGGGTTCCATTCATCTGAGGCGAAAACATCAGCAATCAAGCGCACTCTGGTCCCGGAGGCCGAGGACCCGATCTGCTTGCGGGTCAACGCTTGCAGGCTGTCGAAAGCGCGTTTGTAGCTTTCGCGCGCGACCTCGACCATGGCCGCCACCGATCCTTTGGATTCGTCCGGCACCCGGGCGGCTTTGCTTAGGCCTCCATCTCCCTCGAGCTGATCAGCCAACTCGGCTAAAAGGCCTGCGCCTTTCTTCTTTGACGGCAGCATGCGCGAAAGCATGCGGTTCACTCCAAAGCGGGTAATCCGCACACCAAAGAAAGAACTGGCAGCGTCTTCCAACTCGTGAGCCTCGTCGAGGATCAGCCGATTAAAGGGCGGCAGGACCGCCCGATGTGACCAGTCGTCCAGATTCCTGCGCAAAGCCAAATCGGCAAAGAGAAGATGATGATTGACTACCAGAATGTCGGCTTTCTCGGCAGCCTGCCGGGCAGAAACAAAGAAGCATTCCTGCCGGTGAGGACACTGGCTCCCCAGACAAGCATCGCCGTCCGAAGCAACTTGCTCCCAATATTTTTCGCTGACTGGATACGGCAAATCGGACCGCGATCCGTCCTGGCTGGTTTCAGCCCAGTCACGCAGAAGACTCAAAGTTTCGAAAATTTCTCCCGGGTCAATCAAAGTCAGCTGACGAGTTTTTTCAAATAGGCGTCGTTTACAGAGATAGTTGCCGCGGCCCTTGACCAATACAACGTTGAGACGGCTGCCGAGCACCTGTCCGACCAGGGGCAGGTCTTTTCTCAAAAGCTGTTCTTGTAAGTTGATTGTCGCCGAGGAGATGACTACTCGTTCAAATTCCGTCTTGGCCCAAACAGCCGCCGGCAGGCCATAAGCCAGGCTCTTGCCGACCCCGGTCCCGGCTTCAACCGCTAAAATCCCGTTCGAGTTGAAGGCCTGACTGACTGCTTCGAGCATTTCAACTTGTCCGGGCCGATGTTCGAAACCTGCTAGAACCTTGCTGACCGCTCCGCCCTGCCTGAGCATGCCAGCTAGTTTTGTTGTGTCCAGCCCGTTTTTTTCTTCTATCGATTCCATTAATCCCCGGTTCGACGCTTACGAGGTGCGAGTTGAATTATTGGTTTGGCCCAATCGGGTTGAGCCGGAGCCTTTTTTTCTTTAAGCAGCTTGCGCCACTCCTGATCGGTCATTGGAGCCGCCCCTTCGAAATGATAGAAAGAAGAAACCGCTCCACGGGCTAAGACAATCCGCTTGCCTAAACGAAAAGCAATGACTATGACATCCAGCGGCCCGGTGGCTGCCAGTAAAACTTTTTTCTCGGTTCTTTCTTCACCGGGAAAATGAACCACACAGTGATAGACATCGGCAATGACCGGAACCGGATCCAACTTGATGATGCCAGGGCCGGCCACAATTCTTTCGAACCAGTCGCCGATCGTGCCCAGCTTACGATATTCGTCGCGGGTCAGGCGCTTACCGGAGAGTTCCTTTTCGGCCATTTTTTCTAAAAAACCAAGCAGGGTCTGGCCGTCGCGCAGGAGCTGAATCGCCCGCGTTTTTTCGATGGCTTTGGCCTTGTCAACCAGGCCTTCCTTTGAAAAAGCCAGCAAGGCTTGCTCGAAACTTTTAAGTACCCCGGCCAACTCGCGATACAGTTCCGGGACCGGCTCGACGTAGCCGGCTTCCTCGGGCGGCACCTGCTCATCGTCACCACCCTCGGCCCAGACATGCCGGATCGGTGGTTGAACATACAAGATCGTGTCGCGGCGCAGTTCGGCCCAGGAGGCCGCGGCTGAAACCATTCCATGATTTGCCCAAGCATCACTCAGCTGAAAAGAGGCATAACCTTTTTCGTAAGGCAACAATAGCCAGCGCAGCGACAGCAACCAGCGCCCACCGACCGAGTGGCTGTCACCAATGTCTCCAAGCTTCACGGCCGCGATTGCCTTATTCAAACGCTCGGCCAACTCCGGCCACTTCTGGATGGCCGGTCCCAGCAATTTATAGGCCTGTTTGGAACCGAGGGCCGACAACAGGTCGAGCGGGTCCGGCATCCAGCGGAAATGATCGTCGGTCGTCATGACCAACAAGTCGTTGTCGGCCGGCCAACAGCGCGGTAGCAGAGTGATCGAACAACCTAAGGGACTAGCTTCTTTCTTCTGACAGTCGCCCAGCCAGTTGTCATGCCCGGCCAGATCTTTCCAGGCCGGGCTGTCGCCGAAAGCCTGTTGGGCTTTTGCCTGCAGGGACAAGACCGAGCGGCTCGAGGGTGGTCCAACCAGGGCTCGTTCAAAGGCTTCGAGCCAAGCCAATATACGCAGGCTTTTCTTATGGCTGGTAGCCAGACCGAGTAACAGGGCCGCTTCTTGAGGATCTTTTGTGCCGGCTTGAGTTATAAAAAGATGGGCCCGAAAATAACGCTTGAGTTGTTCGTTTTTGGTGTAATGACCGCGAACCAGGAAATGCGGATAGGCCAGTTCGAGCGGATTTTTGTCCGGGCCGCTAGCTTCGGTAATTCTGGCAACTTCCTGTTCGACTTGAGCGCGACGACTGGATGCCACATTTACTTTTTCACCTTCGAGCAGCCACCGCGCAATTTCCAGTTTGAGAAGCAGTCGCTCGAGTTCTTTTGAAAGCTGTTTGGGTACTTGTTTTTCCAACAGGAGCGCTTGTTGATGAAGGCCTGCCAACAGCTGAGTCAGGGCCGGAATCATCAACTCTTCTTCGACTTTCTGCAAAGCATGATCGAACAACAGATGAGTCAAATGCAAAGCCGAGTCGCTAGTCACAAAAGAAGGTATCCCGTCGTACTGATTGGAGATATACAGCAAGTGAAACTCGGCCGGAGGGAACGGCTGGCGTATCACCGCAAATCCCAGCCTTCGCAGCTGACGGCGGGCCGCGCGCGGCAGCCAGCGAAACTTACGCCGGTTAACTGCATTGGCCAGGCCCTTTTTCAAGCGAACCGGGCGGATCTTGCCCTTGCTGCGCTCGAAAGACAGGCTTAGCTCGCTAAGCAGCTCGGGCACTTCGAACACACTTTTAAAAGAAGGCTCCAGTAATATCTTATCTGGAAGATTTTTCTCCTGGGCCTGAGCTATGTTGTAAAACCCAATCAGAATCGTCAGGGCCGTAGCTGCCACGATTGGCTGTTTCGATCTCACGGGCCACCTCCTGTCGCCTAGGGCCGCCTTATCCAGCGAGCCATCCAGTAACCAATCCGGAAATCAGGGCCGGCAAACATACCCGAGGAGTTTTCGGCACCGCCGTTGGGTTTGTAAGGGTTCGAGCGCCAGTAATAATTGGACGGGCCCCGAAGCCTCATCGGCAGCGGCTCGGCCGTGATCAGATCACCGTTGCGCCCGACCTCGCCCAGGACGGTCAATTCGGTTTCGCCGTCTTCGGCTATGCAAAAACCGCTGTCTATCTCGGACTGATCGCAATTCTCACGGAAGAAGTCCCAGAAAGGCGGCGCGGGAAACTCGCTAAGAGTCTGGATTGCCCGATCTATTGCAGCCTGATCCGGTTCGGTTTTACAGCCCCAGGCCGAACTGGCGCCGCACTTGCCGGCCACATAAGTCAGATCGAAAAAAGTCTGTCCCATCTCGACCGGTTGAAAGCGCTTACCGGGAGTATCGTACAGTTCTACTTCGAGAGCCTGAAGAATGTCCGCTCTGGCGACCTGGTCATCACGAATATGACGCAGTGCCAACCAGGCACCTTCGAAAGCCATATTGTAGTTTGAGAAGTTAGTTCCTTCTTCCATGTTGACCAGCGTTATGCCATCGTGCGCAATTATGGCAAATTCGCGATCATCGATCAACTCATCGTAGAGCCAGTCATTGATCTCGGAATCATCGGCTACGTCGGCTAAAGCGGCTACGATTCCCAGGGCCATAATGGTGTGAAAACCGTTGCGAGCCCCATCGATATATGTTCGATCGAGATTGTTCTCGTTGAGGTACCCGTGATAAGTAGTCCGGCCATCGGCGTCGATTAACTCCAGATCGTAACCGTTGGCCTGCACAGTTTTGAGATTGGCGGCCACGGCCAGAGCATCGGCCCGCATGGTTTGCTTGACTAGGTCGGAAATTACCGGATCGTTTTCGATAACTTCCCAGGCCCCTCCGAAGGCCACCGCCCAGCCAATCAACATGTCACGCGAGCAGGAGTCTTCCCAGACAATGTCAGGATAGTCACCCGAGTTATCCGCCCGCCAGGTTCCGTTATTCTTTTCTGCAGGTAATGGATCGCCATTCTCGTCAAAAAGGTCAACCAATTCTTCCGTGCCGGCGGCGCCTGGGTAGTTTTTATTGGCGAAACCGCGGACTATTCCGCCCTCAATTCCGGTTAGGGCGACCGCCATGTGCAGGGCCGCCAGTCCATTGAGTAAGTGCTGCCGGGCGCGCTCGACTTCGGCGGCGGGATAACATTGGTCGCGCATGACTCCGTAACGGAAGGCATCAGCGGCAATCCCGACCCCGGCATAGGCCCCGGCCACCTTCCACCATGAATCGATTATATCGGTGATCTTGTAGCCGGTCGAAGCCTCAAAGTCCCAGCCGTCTTCATTTAATAAGAAATCCTCGATGGCCTGCCGTTCGGCGGTTTTGTCGTACGAAATGCTGATCTCGGCGTTGGCACCGGTAGGCAAGGCGTGAAAAACATGGAACTGGCGATCGCGCCGGGCGGCAGTCAGGGCCAGTTCGGCATCATAACCAGCCTCACCCGGCCCGGGCAAAAGCCCACGCCAGTCATAGGCATAATCCTTTTGGCAGGTGTTTTGGTTGCCATTATTGCCTTGACTACAACCGCTAGCCAGGGTCATTAAACTGGCTAAGAGGCAGAAAGTTATTCTACTTGGTAGCTTCATCAATAGGCCTCCAAAGTGGACCGAGTTTGGCTCAATATTGCCAGTTTGAAAAGATTTTTGCACTGAAGCGGCTAGTTGGTCTACACTTTCTTTTCGAAAATGCGTAATCAACAGCAATGCTGAGGAGGTATACTTTGAGGACTTTCAAACATTTCCAATACTGGCTGGCACTGATTTCTTTGGTTGTCGTTTTTGGCTGTCCCCAAAAGAAAGACAAAGCTCCGGCTGAAGAAAAACCGGCCACGTCTGGCAAGACCGCGACAGCTGAAAAACCCGCCAGCCAAGAATTGCTTCCCGGGAGCTGGGAAGCCGACGTGCGCGACAATCTACTGAAGATGATCGCCAAGCACGGCAAGGACAACGTCAAATACGACGCCGCCAACCCGCCGGTAGTTGTATTCGATTTTGACAACACCTGTATTCGTGGCGATATCGGACGGGCCTTCTTCGATCACATGGTCAGCCAGCGTAAAATCAAATTCAACGACCTGATCTTCGATGCCCTACCGGCCGATAAGCGTGAGGCTATCCGAAAGGTCTGGGATCAGATTTCGAAATTACCGGCCGACAAACAAGCCGACTCGGTCCAACTGCAGGAATTCCGTAAGCTGATGCATCAGGCCTACTGGAGTCTGTGTAACCAACCCGATCCGACCAAGTGTTTTCCGTGGCAAGTGCGCTTCTACGCCGGCTACACTCCCGATCAGCTGGTTCGCCTGGCGGCCGAAGTCATGGAAAGCGAGCTGAAACGAAAGTTGGGCTCAGAACAAATCAAGGCAGGCCCGGACGACAAAGCCCCGGCTATTACCAGCACCGGCATAAGGATCTACAAAGAAATTACTGATCTAATGGTTTTGTTGCGAAAAAAAGGAATAAAAGTCTGGGTAGTCACCGCCGGGCCGCAGTGGGTAGTTACCGGTGCCGCAAGGCGTTTTGCCGTTGCCGAAGGCCAGGTAATCGGAATGCGAACCAAGCTCGACAAGGGTTTGCTTACGACCGAAATGGAGCCGCCACCCACATTCAAGGAAGGCAAGGTCGAGGCGATCAAGAAGTTCATCAAAGTCAAACCCATTTTGGTACTGGGCGATTCATGGACCGACGCCGAAATGATGGAGTATGCTGAGAATGCCATCCTTTTGGACCGCGGCTATGCCGATCTAAAAAAGAAAGCTCTGGATTCCGGCTGGTGGATTCAACCCCCTTTTAATGTCCAATGATCTCCCACGCCCAAAATCTGTCAATCCCAATATCCCGTGAAAAATAGGTATCATGTGAGAGGACCAGGAGATGATCTATTCACCGTATCAGTGGAGACGTGTAACGAGGAATCATATGGGTAGTCAGAAGGTTACTCCAATTCATGCTGGTACTGGTGGGATATTGGGAAAGGTGCAGTGAGCATCATGAAAACAGGCCTGGCCGCAAGCCTGCTTGCGCTTACGCTGGTCGAACTGGTCCCGCCGGTCCTGGCCGCCGAGCCGGTCCAGGCCTGTAAACAACGCTATAACATTGAAACAAAATTTCTGGCCAACCCCGATGAGTCAGTCTTGATCGCCGGAGTGATCGGCTGGTGCCGTAAAAACAAAGTTCGGCTCTTGTGGGATGAGAGTTATGCTTCGGTCGCCAGGCTATGGAGCGGCTATCTGGTCAACGACGAGATCTCCGCCGATCGTACTATTCCAGTCGATCGGCTCGGCTTCGAACTGCAGCAGGTGGGAGTCACTGACGCCAATGTGATACCCTTCTCTGTCGAGAGCCCGTCCGAGAGACTGCCAAAAGAGCTGCTTACGTTTCTGGACGAGCAAGCCAAAAAGGGTCGTTATTCTCATTTTGCCGTTGGGGTAACTCGGTTTCCAAATCAAAAACGAATGATCACTACTCTGATCCTGGGCCGCCGTCCGGCAATAATCAATCCGCTGCCGGTCTGCCCGACTGCCGGTAGTCGTCTGGAATTGCATTTGAAACTCCTGAGAAGTTACCGACACCCCTACTGGTTGATGACCACACCCAAGGGTCTGGTAATAAAAGATTCGATGCTCTATGAGGAAGGCGCCTGGCACGGCACGGTACCCCTGGATGCCGGGGCGGGCAGCTACCAACTGGAAATCATCGTGCTGGGTCCCGAGGGGCCCGAGGTTGCGGCTTTGTTCCCGCTCTATGCCGGTGTCGAGCGGCCGAGCATACCAAAAACAAAACTCCACCCGGCCCCGGGCCGCTACCGGACACCGGATGACGCTGAAGCCGCGTTACTGAAACTCACCAACAAATCGCGAGCGAAATTCGGCCTGCCGCCTTTGAAATCGGACGATAAAATCAGCCAGATTGCACGCGAGCATGCCATGCAACTATTAATCGATCGGCATGCCGCCCACCGCACAAAGAAGACAGGTGCCTTAGTGGATCGCTTGCGCAAATCAGGCACTGTTTTCGCCAGGGCCGCCGAAAACGTTTCTTTGTCTCCGGCTCCCGAGTCGGCTCATGAACGATTCATGGACAGTCCCGGACACCGGCTCAACATTCTCGACCCGAATCTCACCAAGATCGGCATTGGAATCGCCATGGAGCGCGGCCATCAGAGTGATGTCATGGCCGTCTGTGAGGTATTCGTAGAGTCAACCGAGCCAGGTGAAACCTCCAAACTTGTCGAGCGAATCGAGAAGATCATCAACATGAAGCGAAGAGACAAGGGACGCTTTATACTGGGCCTGGATATCGAGCTGTCTCAGACAGCCCTACGCAGCGCACGTCGCTTGGCCGGTTTGGGAGAAAATGCCGATCCGCAGAAGGAAGGCGATCAACTCGCTGCCGATTTGAATGATCCTGACAGCGGTTTTTGCGACGTTAGTATACGCTATTTCAGAACGACCAACCCGATCCACGTCCTGAGATCGCCGGAGTTGCTGGACGAAAACATAAACCGTCTCGGCATAGGTGTTGCAAAAACCTCCACCAGTTTCCCGGGAGAGATGTGGATTGCTGTAATATTCGCCGGTCGCTGAGATGCCTGATTTTACGCCTTCATTTGATCCAACCATTATGCATCCGCGCTTGGCGGCTTATCGACAGCTGATTGGCAATATTAACCGCGGCCAGACTGCAGCCAGCGGGTCAATCTGGCTCGATTTTCTCAATCGTCTCCCGGTTACACTGGGGGAGTCGAGCGCAGATCGGGTCGTAAGGTATTCGGTTAGTGATCGAGTCTACCAGGTGATTTGTCACGGGGTCGACGGGATTGCAGATCTGATCAAGCGTCGCGCCGATTCGGCCTATGACCAGGAAAAAAAATCAGCCCTGCTCCCGGATCCAAGCCGGCAAGTGGTTCTGTGGCCCAAACGATATTGCCCGCGGACCATCCCCGAAGACAGCCCGCTGCGCGGCATTGTCGCAATGGGCTTACTTGAATCGTCGGACCTCGATGCCGGCATACTGGAAAGCTGGCTATCGCGGCCAGCCGGGGGAATGACGCTGTTCGAACTGGTCAGGACTCTGATTTCCGATTCAATGCTCTATGCTCGCGAGCAACCCGCCTTCTCGGGGGTGGCTTTGATGGTCCACTTCGCACTGCTCAACACCCTGCTACAGGCCAAAGAGCGGATTAAGAAAGTCAAAGTAAAGAACATGAAGTACGCCCGTCTCGAGCGGGCGGTCGGAATGGCCTTACATGCCTGCTTCTCACGCGCCACCCGCGAGGCCCTGGCTGCAGAAGATTCTTTTGGCCCGATAAACACAGAGCACTCAGATAAAGTCGTAGTGCTTTCATCTTTAGGACCCTTGGCGTTTTTCTCGATCCAGAAGACCGAGCTCACGGCCGATATTAATCCATACCGCCTTTCGGATCAAGTCGAACAGCGGCTCTCGGCGGCCTACCGGTCGGCGCTCGAGCGCGGTAACGACC
>JAFDKH010000167.1 GCA_019307065.1 Deltaproteobacteria bacterium | reverse complement strand
TGTCGATGCCCAGGACACGGTACGCTATTTCAGTCATGGGCGAGAGCGAATTTTCGGCCGATCGAAGGCCATCCTGGGTCGCAAGGTTCAGTTCTGTCATCCCCCCAATAGCGTAGACACGGTGGAACGAATCCTGGCCGATTTCCGGGCCGGGAAGCAGACTCATGCCCATTTCTGGATCACTATGGGTAAACGTCTTATCTCCATCGAGTATTTCGCGATGCATGACAAGCTTTGAACTTACCTGGGCACGCTGGAGGTCAGCCAGGATCTGACCCACAAACGGACCCTCGCAGGAGACCAAAGGTTGCTCAGTTGGGATGAGGGGCAAAAGGCTCATGACGGATGAAAACGAAAAACCAATCATCACCCCGGATCTAAAAGTAGGCGCTCTGCTTGCAAGCTATCCCGAACTGGAAGAAGTGCTGATCGAAATAGCCCCGATTTTCAAGAAACTCCGCAATCCGGTCTTGCGCAGGACAGTGGCCAAACTAACCTCGCTGCGTCAGGCCGCCAAAGTAGGTGGGGTTTCGTTGGGTGACATGATTTCTACCTTGCGGGTGGCAGTCGACCAGGAAGAGAACTGGAACTCGGAAGGCGAAGAAAACGAACCCCACCAAGAGCGCCCCGCATGGCTTACGAACAACACCGACATTGAACAATACGACGCCCGCGCAGACATCGAATCAGGTGGACACCCGCTGCCCACAGTAATGAGCGCTGTCGGTAAACTCAAAGCTGGCCAAACCTACGCGATCGTAACCCCGTTCTTACCAGCCCCGATGATCGACCAGCTAAAGCAGAAGGGTTACCAGACCTGGAGCGAGCAAAAAGGCAAAGAACACTTCGTTAACTACGTCGCTCCCAAATAGGGTTGAAGTCGAAGGGGACGGTTAAAAAAGAGTGGGCGATTTCAGAAAGCAAAAGGGGGTCAGAGACCGATAAAAATCTTAATCTTCTTAAATAGTGGATCCGATTTTAGGGCCAATCACCCAATTTATGCAGCAGTGTGCTACTATCACAAAAAAGTTGAGTACGAGGAATGGGGGAGATGAATTTGCAGAACGGCGACGATGTCCGTCGAGCCAATCGATGTGAAAAGCATGGTCTGGTGGCTGGACCAGATGGAACATGCGTTTTATGTCGCCGCAAGGACAAGCAGAAATCTCGCGTAGCTTCATCAGAGACCAAGAGTCTGGCCAGGAAAATGCTGACTGGTCTGCCAGGAATTCTGGCAGTGGTATTTGTTTCTGTCCTGATCTGGATAGGCGTTGGTCCAAGCACCAGCCCTGACAACAAGATGCCGGCCAAGGAGGATGAACCACGACTCCATGAGATTGAGGCCCAGGACCAGGAACAAGACAACGAAGAGGACTCTGACGAATACGATCCTGAGCTGGATGAAGAAGACCAGGATGATTTTGAGGCAGTTAGAGCCGCACAAGCCGGGATTGAGGCAAAGAAGGCTGCAAAAACCAGGACTGAGTCAAAGAAGGCCGAAAAAGCCAGGACTGAGTCAAAGATGGCCGAAAAAGCCAGGACTGAGTCAAAGATGGCCGAGAGGAAACACCAAGGGGAGAACGAAGGGCGGGATCGCAGGCAAGAACAACTGGCCGAACGCGAAAAGCAAAAGCAGGCTATCAAGAACGCACGCGATGATGTAGAAATCAAAGTGTATATAACATCCTGGTGCCCTGTCTGTAACCAAGCTCGGAAATACATGCAAACAAACAGAATCTCATTCGATAAATACGATATCGAAAAAGATCCTGAAGCACACAAGCGCCTGGGTTCGATAAATCCAAGGCGTTCGATACCCACTTTTACCATCGACGGCACGGTAAAGATTGGATTCAGTCCAAAAGCGCTAGAGCATGCCATCAATAAAGCCGCCAAACTTCGCGCGCAGAAGAGAGGCTGGTAGGCCACACGGCGAACGTTCCCACAATAAGGGTCAAAAGCGGACAGAAAAGACAAAGTCAAGCGCACGAGGAATGATGAAGTCAAAAGCGCGAAGGAGATGAGGGGGCAACGAATAAGTAATAGTGATCAGGGAACAGGGAATGCGGAATTGGGTGAATCGGTTTTTCCCCAGATTCCCACAGTGATTAAGCCTATCCCCATCTCATCTACTCTTCTCCTGTGTGGTGAAATCTTAGGGGACTGGGGGCTTGCCCCCAGTCCTGATTTCTCGATGAGAAAAAGGAGAAAAAGGGCAGGCCGAAGTTCTCAGTTTCATTGTGAGCAAACGCCTGGATCTATATTAGTGGCAGGATCGGGTGGTCCATGGTATGGAGCCAGCTGACCCCCTTGAGTTGTCTCTTATGAATGATCGAGTACTTTTCGGACTTTAGTGGCCAGGGACTGGAGAGTGAAGGGCTTCTGGATAAATGCGATCCCTTCGTCCAGTACACCATGATCGGCGATAATATCTTTGGTATAGCCGGACATGTAAAGCACCCTCAAGGACGGATGGTTTTCAATAGCTTTGTCAAACAACTCTTTTCCGTTCATCTCGGGCATAACCACGTCAGTCAACAGAAGATCTGGCGCGCCGCCGTGCTCTTCGAAGATCATCAACGCCTCGCCTCCGTTTTCGGCCACCAGGACCGTGTAACCATGCAGTTCGAGGATGGTATGGGCAAGGTCGCGCACATGCTTGTTGTCTTCTACCAGCAAGATGGTTTCGGAACCTTTTAGTTCAGTGGCTGTATCTTGGCAGGTGTCGTCTTTGACTAGTGCTTTGTCGGTAACCGGTAGATAAACCTTGAAAGTCGTGCCCATGTCCGACTCGCTGTGTACCCAAATGTTGCCACCGTGTTGTTTGACGATGCCGAAAACCGTGGCCAGGCCCAAACCAGTACCCAGTTCGCCTTTGGTCGAATAGAAAGGTTCAAACAGGTGCCCGAGGGTCTCGTCGTCAAAACCGTATCCCGTGTCGCTAACGGACAACATGACATATTCGCCGGGTTGCACTTCAGAGTGAGTCGCAGCATATTCTTCGTCCAGGACAGCCTGAGCGGTCTCGATGGTCAACCGACCGCCTTCGGGCATGGCGTCGGCGGCGTTGGTAGCCAGGTTCATTATCACCTGCTCGATCTGGCCGACATCCGCCATGATGGTCCGAATATCGGTTGACTGGCAGATCTCGATCTGGATGTCTTCAGGGATTGTGCGCCGCAGCAGCTCCTTAAAGTCGATCACCACTTTATTCATGTCGACCGGCACGTATTCCATGGTTTGTTTGCGACTGAATGCCAGAAGCTGATGCACCAGGTCACGGGCCCGGAATCCCGCCTGCACTATTTCGACTGTGTATTTCCGGCGTTCATCATCGGGACCGAAATCGCGCATCAGGAGCTCACCGTAGACGATGATCGGGGAAAGCAGGTTGTTAAGATCGTGGGACACTCCGCCGGCCAGCCGGCCGATGGACTCTACCTTCTGAGACTGATGGTATTGTTGCTCAAGCCGGATTTTTTCTGCTTCGGCCCGCTTCTGGTCGGTGATGTCTCGTACGATGCCACAGATCCCGCTGACTTCGTCATTAATGTTTCTGAGTGGAACCTGGATAGTGTGGAAAACATATTCATGATCACCCAAATACAGGGTACGAACCTCATCAGCTGTATCGCCATCTAGTGCTATCTTGTCCACAGCAGAGACTATTTTTGCGGACTCTGGATCGAATATCTCTTCAGGGGTTTTTCCGATCAGATCCTCCAGGCGGCACCCAAACAGCTCTGCCATTGCCCCGTTGACATAGGTGTACCTACACTCAAGATCTTTGGTGAATATGCAGTCCTTTGCCGTTTCCGCAATCGCCCTGAAACGCCCTTCGCTTTCTCCTAGGGCGATCTCGGCATGCTTGCGCTCTGTTATATCCTGAATCACTTCTATGGCCTTGTTCGCGGTTCCATCAGGATACAGGAGAGGTGCCGAGATGACTTCGTAGAGTCTACCGTTGATACCTCTCATCTCAATGCTTTCCATCTTTCCGTTCTTGATTGCGGCTTTCATAGAACAAGGAACGCAGGGCTTGCTCCGGCCAATGTAACTCTTGTAGCAAAGTTTTCCGGTCTGATCGCCAAAGGTGTCTTGTAGTAACTTGTTCTGGGTTCTAATCCTGTAGTCAGCACCGATGACATCGACGCCTATTCCCGTGGCGGCTAGTCCGTCCATGAGGGACTGCAGTTTATCTCGCTCCGCCCGTAACTCCTCGTAGCCCTGCCCACTGATACTCTGGTTTTGCGGAACGCTTCTGAGTGTGGCGATCTGCCTTTTTGCCTCGTTCAGCTCTTGAATGAGCTGGTCCTTGGTTTTCTGCTCTTCTTTCATGATTCGGGCCTCTTATGTAATGAGTCAAGAAGCTAGCGTGAGTATCCGATTTGTCTTTTAGTGAGTCTCATCCAGATCAATAGTGTTTTTTGTCGACGCAACACGATCCAAAAATGCTTGTTGATGACCGAACATAGTATAATGCCGGCCTGCTCGGCAATATATTTGTTGAACATCGAAGCAAGGACGGGGAATTTAAGGGATAACTGATTCCATCAGTGATTCCACTTATCTCCCAATTCATCTCCTCTTCTCCTCCTAATTTTGTATAGCTATTCGACGTACAGCTTCCGGTATCCAGGTGGATGTGTACCTGGCATCCTTAAGCAACCGCTTGCGCTCAGCCGGGGAGAGGAGCTGGTTGAGTTTTTTAATTATCTCGTTTGTAACGGCCGCCTTGCCTAGAAAGCGAAGTGCATTAACAACCATGGCACTCTTTTCACTGGGTAACAGATCCTTCGGACTTGTTTGCTTGAAGATGATGGCTTGTGAACCGATTCGAATAGTTCGTGAGCGACCATCGCTCAGATATAAAATCTTGGGAGAAAAAGAGAAAAAGGGTCGCGGTAGAGACACCCCTTAATGGCGCCCCCCGCACAGATCCCGGCGAGCGCTGCTAACGCACCGGGCTCCTGCCTTGGGTCAAACGCGCAAACGTTGTTCCGGATAAGGATGCATCACGCGCGCATCCTTACCCGGCGCGCTGCTTGCCGTACCCGCTCCAGCTTGCTTTGCAAGGCTTCCCGGCGCTGTGTCCGGTCCCTGTTTTGCTGGCTCAGGTTTCCCTTGGCCAGGCCCCTTCCCTCCACTTGCTCCGCCACCAATGGCGCACCATTGGCTTTGTTCGCCGGCTTCTCCGGTACTATGGGCCTGTCCGACTTCCCCTGATCGTTCATCATCGGGTTACCCCTTTCGGGTTTCCGATGCGGACCAGGTAGCCGTTTCCTTTATTTTTCCTTTATTTTTCGTCATGAGATTTCCTTCAGACGTCATGTGGCCAGGGATTCCAAGGGGTTGATTGCATCCTGGACAACACGAAGGCTCGTTGCTTTGAGTTGGCCAATTGTAGGACGCTCGCTAGACAACAAACCAAAGACACAGGTGTGGTGTGCTTCCTCAAAATCCTCTTCACTTGATAGCAATTGGCGAAACCCGTCGCCTGCTGAAGCTGCCAGATCAGACCACCTGTTCGGAAAGCGATCCTGAAGGGACATGATCCACATCGATACCCATTTTTCAACTGACTCATCTCCACTCAACCTGGCCAAAGAGATAACTCTACCGAGGTCCTTATTGCTTCGCTTTATCCTCCGGCCGGCGTATGTGGCACTCATAGTGTAAGGCGCAATGCTTGGATGAGACAGAAGATTGGCCAATGCCATCAACTCTGGCCTAGCGTATTGGATACCAAATTCGGACTGAAGCGGGCAATATGCTGCTAGCGACAAGAATTCAAAGGAAGGCAGGCCGAAATATCCGGAATTCAGTTTTATGTCCATCCAGCGTCTACCAGATTCAGATTCCGAGGCAGGCACGGCAAGGAATTCGGCAAACCAATCATTTGTATGCGGAGGATACAGACGAACAGCAGAAAGTGTTTCTTTCGGCTCTGGTGTTGGCTGCGGTTGACCAAATCCGTCCTCAGTTCGGTGCCGCCAACCACTGTCCAACATCTCCTCGGCCATGGCCACGCCCGATTTCGCAGCATCCTCATAAGGGGAGAGAAGGCAGTCGATGTCCTTGGTCCTTACTTCACGACCTTCGTGGAAGAAATGGTAGGCGACAGCGAGGCTCCCTACGATGATTATATTTCGGTGGTACTGGGGTGGTACTGCTTCAGCCACCTCCTGAAAGATCCTCCTTGGGGCCAATTCTCTCACAGTAACTTACCCTGCTTATGGAGAGACGAGAGTGACTTGGCCAGGAAAGCCGCTTGCTCTGCAAATCGCAAATCATAAAGGTCCAGTAGGCACTCTACAGGATCTGCAAAGAGCAGATCCTTTTCATCGCTAATGGCAAAAAACTTCTCTGCGCGTCGTATGGAGTGTATCACGAGTAAGGCCGGTTCGGCCTGATCGTTAACAGGCCCAAGCGCAGGATCAAGCTTCTGGACAAAATCAAGGTCCAATGATTCCGTGGGGCAGTGAACTGATAAATCCAAGCGCGGATCTCCGTGAAGATCCAGGTCTGGACACCAATATCGGGCGCCGAAAGTGCCGGCAACTGCTACTGACTGCATAGACATCTTCTTGAGTCGCCGCAATAGGGTTTCGATCGATCGTGGTTGGCCAGAGCGGTCGGCATAGCGCACAGTGTGGCGAACGCGATCAGCTGTCAAGAGCAACTCGGCCCAAGCATCCGAAGGAAATCGCTTCAACTTGACTCTACGGTCGGAGTGAATTGTGATTACTCGCTTTAGTCTCCGAAGGCCTTCGGCTACTGTTGGATAGGAACAATTGATTGTTTTCTCAATCCAAGTCCTAGTTACAGGAGTTAGGTTTTCGTTGCCGAATAAGATTGGAAGATTGAAGGAACGCAAAACGAGAAGCTTAACTATCTCAAAAAAGTAGTCAGGCTTGCCTAGCCGAATCCCCGAAACGACGTCAGTAGTTACCAGTTTTGAAACTCGTTCGATCAGAGCTTGGTTAGGATTAGTAGGGTGTCCGCTCCATTCTCCTCCTCGAAGTGACAAAAGGCGAAAACGCCCAGCTATTTCCTTTCTCAACGACATCCTAACAGCCTCGAATTCGAGAAGGATTCGTTTGGTCGAAATATGGGTATTCCAGAGCACCAAATAGGCAACTGTTTCCTCGTTCAGATGCAGAACCATTGCTAGGGAAATCAGTTCGGCCCGCAATGCTGAAATAGAGCGAAGATTCCTCTTCACCCGAAATAGATCTCGGCCGTACTTTGAGTCGATCTTCGCGTGTTTTTCTAAATACTTAATAACATCTTGTTTTTCCACGTATTTTTATCGCCTTGAGTTCGTGTTTAGTTTTAACTTCAATATTAAGTATAAACATTAATTTCAAGGTTTCAACTTAATTTTCCGGAAATCTGTCACTATCACAAACACCTGGACATAACTGACTGATTTTACTAGGATGAAGCCACGACCGGTCTGACGCAGCAGGCGAATAGAGGTTGTTTTCCTTGTCTATCGCTAGGTAAAGAGAGTTGCCGACCTGAGCAAAGAGGGAGTCTTTGCCCTCAGGATCGATCTTCACAACTTTGCTACTCTGGCCTCCCATTACAACGATAAAGACATTCTCATCTTCATCAACCACGATCCCTTTCTTGGCGCCAGAATGTTCGCTCGACATTGATTGCCTGCACCGGGCAATCGGCGCCTTCGAAGATATCCGGAAAGTGATCGGCTGCATATGGTCGGATGCTGTACCTGTCGTTAGGAATGAAATCAGCATGTGTACCGAGTTCGAGACGCACCGCGTGTTGTAGGTAGTCCACTTTTTGTGTAGTAACCGGATAACTGAAATTGACGACATGTCCGTCTTCAGGGTCAACGGTCAGTTTCCAGGCTTGTCTGTCCGGCAATAACCTGGTGATGCGCTCATTCAGAGCCGTTAAGAAGTCCGAAGCAATGTATTCCTTACAGGCTTGAAGCATTTCCGCTAGTAACTTGTTGAGCTTGGATTTCGACATGTCATTCATCGGGCTACGCTCGCGGGATAGAAAATAATTGTTTTAGTGTCCAGCAAACCCAGAAATCTTTCTCGATCAATCCGGGCAGCAGGTTCATGCGGGCCGCCGTTTCGGAGAATAGCTCTAGCCTTTGCTCAGGCGGAAGCGATGCAACTTTATCCATCGGATTTTTCTCCGGCTATTCGACGTACAGCTTCCGGTATCCAGGTAGATGTGTACCTGGCGTCCTTGAGCAATCGCTTGCGCTCAGCCGGGGAGAGGAACTGGCTGAGTTTTTTGATTATCTCGTCTGTGACAGCCGCCTTACCCAGAAAACGAAGTGCATTAACAACCATGGCACTCTTTTCACTGGGCAACAGATCCTTCGGACTTGTTTGCTTGAAGATGATGGCTTGTGAACCGATTCGAATAGTTCGTGAGCGACCATCGCTCAGATATAAAATCTTGGCCGGCACCTGCTCCGAAAGGCCAAGCAAGTTGGCAGCCAAAGCGCCCGAGGGTTGGATACGCGCCCCGGTTTTCCTGGCAATAGCGTGGGCGACCTGATCGAAATCGGGAGCCAGCATTTCACCTAGAAGCTCGCTGTGTTTTGGATAGTCGTAAACGCCGCGACAAAGCCTGCGGATCTTGCCGGTTTTTGTCAGTGAGGAAAGGGCCATGTCAACGGAGCCTCGGCTTCCGAGATCGAGGAAATCCTTGGGTGTAAACACGAAACCATGCCCCTTGCTCTGTATCCTCTTAACTATATAATCTTCAGTAGATTTCATGGTTCTATTTCTAAATTAAGCAAGAAAATTACTGCTACCCCGTCCGCGTATCCGAAATGGCGGACCTTCCTGGCCAACTCGGTCCTGCAGGTGTTCGGCAACCAGGGCCAACAGCTAACAAAACATAGCAATTACAAATTCCTTGGGCATACTGACGATCATCTACGAGGTTCACGGAAGTTCCCTCAGGTCGAGCGCTGAGATCCTCTACCTCAATTCGGTGCGTAGGTAGTAGTGGGCATTGGCGTCTGAGTAGATTTCGACAAGATGGTCTCCTTCTCTACGGATCTTTTGCTCCTGTGTAAACACCCGATCCTCCCCCGCCATCTCGAAGATGTTTGCCCCCATGCTCCGGTACGAATAGGAATCATGGCAACCGGGCTCGTACCAGTTGATCGCAGTGTCCTGCCCGGGGTGCATGCGGGTTTCGAAGAACATCTTGACCACTATCGTGGCGTCGGCAGGGGTAGTGATTAGGAAGCTGATAAAGCCGGGAAACTGGCCCTCGAAGAATTTTTTCTCACCCAGGACGCAGCCGACGACGGTCTGGCAGATGGGAATGTTGTACGTGCAGGTATCGAGGTCTGCACCGTCGGTGAAACTCTCGACGGTAGTTTCGGGAATGCATTCCAGACCATCGGCGACAAAACCGGTCTCGCATTCGCAGATGGCTTGATCGTTTTCTACCTTGCAGGTGCCGTGGTCTGAACAGACAACGCCATCGCATAGGTTCGAACCCCCACTGCTGCCGCAGGAGAGCACCGTCAAAGCAACAATTAGGACAAGCATCAAGCGGATCATGGTTCCCCCAATTGCTAAATTATAGCGGCATCAACGTAGTTGGGCAATGAACATGGAAATAATGAAATCTTGAAGGCGGTTGACAGAAACCAACCGCCACCCCAGAGTAGTAAGAGATGTATCGATGAACTAGGGGGAGGATAAAACTCGAGTTCTGAAACTTTATTCATTTTAAATGCCAATGGTCTCGAAGAAGGGGGTATTCCATGAGACGCGCGTTGTTTAGAAACTATATGCAAATTATCTTGGTGTTACTCATCGCATTGTCCTGCCTGGGCTGTGGTATGGGTAGTAGCAGCTCTATGAATGGATATGGCGGTGAATTTGGCGCCACCCAGGGTGGTGTGCAGGACATGGGGCTGGCCAGAGAGTTGATTGAAAACGGCAGGGTTCCGCCCGCCGAGGCGTTTACGGTGGAAGGTATGTTCTCCGAGCATGATCTTCCCCTGAACGGACCACCTTGCTCGCGATTGCTGTGCCTCCGAGCTGCGCTGGGTATCGCGCCCACTCTTGAGGGCAACACCAGAGGATGGCTGCAGGTGGGTATGTCTTCCACCATCAACCCGGATCACTTCCAGCGCCCGCCGATAACGCTTATCGCCGTGGTTGACGTGTCCGGATCCATGGGCTGGGATTACTCCAGTCCGAACGTTGAGTATCCTGAGCCGGGAGCCCTCTCTAGATCGCTGCTCACCGCCGTTGCCACCCAGTTGGGATCAGCCGATCACATTGCCATCGTCACATACGGCAGCAATGTTAATACTCTGTTGAGCTTGACACCAGGCAACAATCGCCAGGCTATCGAAAACGCAATAGACAGTCTCGACTCAAACGGTTCGACCAACATGGAAGCCGGGCTCGCGCGGGCTTACAGTATCGCCAGAAACGTAGGCTCTGGTATGGGCGATGTGCGCTTGATGCTCTTCACCGACGTCCAGCCCAACGTGGGCGCAACGTCGCCGGACTCCTTTAAGCAGATGGCTCAAGACGGCGCCGATGCGGGTATTGGTCTAACGGTAATGGCGGTTGGTGTGGGGCTCGGCCAGGAGGTCTTGAACGCTATGGTGAACCTGAGGGGCGGAAACGCGTTCAGCCTGTTTAAAAATGAGGATGTTGAGCAAATAATGGAGGACGACTGGCCCTGGCTGGTCAGCCCGATCGCCTACGATCTTTCGGTTGAGCTTAGCCTGCCGAGCACGTTCAAGGTTGCTGAGTCGTACGGATTTCCTGGAGAAGATCCTGGCCTAGAAGTGGCAACCGTCTTTCTAAGCAAACGAAAGGGTGCGCTGCTACTCGGGCTCTCTCCATTACCAAAATCCAATTTACAGGAATTGGGTATAACATTAAATCTTTCGTACAAGACCCCGGAAAACGAGTCCGTGACCGACGAGATACATGTTGCTTACAACAACGAGCCCCTGGATGATAGCGGGATGTTCTTTCAGCAATTCAGTGTGGGCAAGGCAGTGGCTCTGGCGATATTGGTATCCAACATGAAAATAGCGGCGGAAAAATATAGCAGCGAACGGGAGAAGGCTGTGGCAATCATGCAAGCTGTTGTTGCACGCATCTCGGCCGATGCAGCGGTCGCCGGCAATGAGGCTCTGCTGCCGGAAGAGGAGCTTGCACAGAATCTACTGCAGCTCATGGAACAAGGGGCCGAACAGGGTGATCTGTACGAATATGGAAGAGGATATTGAACAGGTAGATTGAAACTATCAACTTCACTTCTTCACTTTTTCGGGATCAATGGCGTAAAAAAGGCCGTTGTAGGTGGAGATGTACAACAATCCGTCGTGATACATTGGTGCAAAACGAGGGAGCCCTCTTACGGGCACTTGCCATTTCTTCTCTCCTGACTTCTCTTCCTTAGCGCACAGATAGCCTTCGTAATCGTAAGAGTAGACTGTTCCGTCTTGCGTCAAAGTAAAACGGTTTCGGCGGGCAGGCTTCGGGGGGCAGGATTCGTCCTTACCCGTCTTGATAGAGAAACACTTGTGTCCGCCGTGGCTAGTAAACATCACCAAGCCGGAATGTGCGGCTAGATAATTGCCATCGACCTTCTTTTTCCAGGAGAACTCTCCATCCGTAAGGTCTATAGCAGTCAGAATAGTCGTATTTTTATTTTGTCTTCTGACGATGAACGCCCGCCCCTTTTTTGAGCGTATGAGGCCCCGTCCACCTCCGAAGCTGTGACTAGTGTTTATTCGCCATCTTTCCTTGCCTGAGTGCCTGTCTACCGAGATGATCAGAC
>JAFDKH010000360.1 GCA_019307065.1 Deltaproteobacteria bacterium | reverse complement strand
CAAACAAAGGCCAGTTCGTTCTTTTGCTTATAGTCAAGCCTGTTAGCCATCTCCTCTCTCAGAGAACCCAAGACTGAATACACAATACGTCGCTCGCCACTGGCAAATAAAAGAAGATCCCCGGGTTTTGCCGCTGTGCGCTCCATGATAGCGATCAGTTGGTCGACTGTGAAAAACTTGGTTATGAAACCGCGAATCTCTTCCGTCTCTGGATCCACAGCCATCCAAGCCAAACCTTTCGCCCCGGCATCCCTGGCCATTTCTTCAAGTTCGGAGATCTGTTTACGACTGTAACCACCACAACCGGGAACGCAGATCGCCTTTACCGGATTCCCTCCGGCAACGTTCTGGGTAAATACCCGGAACGAACTTTTACCGGCGATATCCGACAGATCAATCAACTCCATCCCATAACGCACGTCGGGCCGATCCGTCCCGAATCGATCCATGGACTCGGCGTAACTCAAGCGGGGAAAATCTTCGTAGGCCAAAGGAACCTGGCTTGCTACCTGAATCATGCCAATCATCAATTCTTCGGTCAGGCTCAGAATATCTTCCCTTTCGATGAAGCTCATTTCCAAATCGAGCTGTGTAAACTCTGGTTGGCGATCGGCTCGCTGATCTTCGTCCCGAAAACATCGAGCGATCTGAAAATACTTCTCATACCCGGCAACCATAAGCAACTGCTTCAATTGTTGCGGGCTTTGTGGCAATGCAAAAAACTTACCTGGATGGACCCGGCTGGGTACCAGGTAATCTCGAGCTCCTTCTGGCGTAGACTTAAACAGAATAGGTGTTTCGATCTCAAGAAACCCTCGCTCATCCAAGAAATCACGAATAAACTTTATTGCTTTGTGCCTGATAACCATGTTGCGCTGCAAGCGTTGATGCCGTAGATCGAGATACCGGTACTTGAGCCTCAGCGCCTCATCGACGTTCTCCTCACGGTCAATCGGAAATGGTGGTGTTTTTGAAGGGTTCAGAATAACCAATTGATCGGTTAGCACTTCGATGTCACCGGTCAGCATATCGGGATTCTCTTGTCCATTGGGGCGACGAGAGACGGTTCCACTAATTTGAAGAACGTACTCGGACCTCACTTTTTCGACCTTATCAAAAGCCTTCTGGGATCGACCTGTGTCTATTACAACCTGAGTTTTACCGTCCCTATCCCTTAGATCGATGAAGACTATGCCACCCATGTCTCGGCGCCGGTTTACCCAGCCTGCCAATGTTACTTGCTCCCCATTGTGCTTGGCACGAAGTTCGCCGCAGCTATGAGTCTTCAACATGATGATGTTTCCTCCGACGGATTAGTCAGATTAGGCAGCATACTATTTAAGTTGCCGCCGGACTGCTTCGGTCAATAAGTCAAAGAGATGATTTTATCTTGCCCACCATACAAGAGCAACCTACAAGCGAACGAGGATGGGCTACTTTATAAGAGAATATTGATAGAAATTGACAGGCAATTTGTTCATTGCTACAATCATCCGAGTATGCAGAAATTAATGAGGTCGTCTTGACTTCAACCTAAAGAGGATCACTGGTTTATGATTACCCAAGAACAAACTGACACGATTCAACTCACTGATTCAGCCGCCGAAATGGTGCGTAATTTGCTGATTCAGAAGGATGTCCCTGACCACGGTTTACGTATCTTCGTCTCCGGTGGCGGGTGCTCGGGTCTGCAATATGGCATGGCTTTGGATGCCGATGCCGGTGAGAACGATCAGATCATTGAAAGAAACGGCGTCAGGATCTTTGTCGATTCCGTTAGCATGATGTATTTAACAGGTGCGGTGGTCGATTACGAAGACAACTTAATGGGTGGCGGCTTTCGCATCGACAATCCCAATGCTGTTTCATCTTGTGGCTGTGGCCATTCATTCAAGACGTCCGGTAGCGCAGACAGCAATGCCGGAGCAGGTTATAACGGTGGCGGAGGCTGCGGCTGCGGTTAGACCTTTCTTACTGATCCATCAATAGGCGGGGCGTCTTGTTCTGGGCCAGACGTCCCGTTTTCTTTGTCAATTGCACATGGCAACACAATTTTTCACAGTTGAGGAAGCCAACACTCTACTATCCGTCATTCGGCCCTTGATGGACGATTTGATGGCTCATCGGGCCATTGTTGTAGATTCGCGCCATAACATGGTCGAGTTTTTAAGTATCCCTTATAGTGACATTGGTGGACCGGCCGCGTCCAAGCTAGTTCGAGAATTCATTGTCATCGAAAATTTGGTAAACAAGATTCGCTCCCATGGATGTGTCATTCGGGATTTAAACAGGGGTCTTGTCGACTTTCCGGCAAATCGCGAAGGACGGGAGGTATTTCTCTGCTGGCGTCATGGCGAACCACAGGTGGAATTTTATCATGAACTTCATACTGGTTTCATGGGGCGACAACACATATGACACAGGGGGAAGGCAGTATGTTATCTAAGTTTTGGCCATTTAGAAAACAACATACACGAACCTCCGACGTTGTTTGGCTGGATCTAGGGGATTTGGGCGACCTGGTCAATCCTCATGGTCCACATGAGCAATGGCAGGATCATGGTTTGGGTCTGTTGCGAACTATTTTGCACGAACAAGGGATATTGACTGACATCCTCTCAACCCGTGCTGTCACTTCGTGGGAGCAATTAACGAGTCAACTCGCCGGATACAAGATCCTTCTCATGAATGTACGGAGCTATACTTTTCCGGCCGCATTCCGTTCGGCAAAGATTTTCAAAGCCTTGAACCCTGGTGGTTTAGTCATCGCAGGAGGTATGCACGCTACCGTAGCCCTTGATGAGATGAAGGCTATTCCCGAATTCGACAAGATATGTCAGGGTCCAGGCGAAAATATCATCGTCGATTTAGTCAGCCGACCTCAGGATTTTCCCAGAGTGGTCCTTGGCGTTGGCGCCAAGTCCATGAGCGAATGGCCTATGATTGACCGGACGCTGTGGCCAAAACCTGCCAATCGAAAGTTAAAAAAAGGATTTAACTGGCCGTTGGAGCCGGAATGTGGTTGGGGTCCCAGCCCAGTTGCCACGATTTTGACCAGTCGTGTTTGCCCCTGGAAGTGTGTTTTCTGCAATGAGAACTCTTTTATTCCTAACATGGGGCGACGGCCTGTAGATTTGGTCATCGACGAGCTTAATCAGTTGGATAAGACTTACGGCCCACTGGGTTCTATTGTAATTCACGACTCGATGTTTTTTCAGAATCCCAGTTGGCTAGAGGAATGGATTGACAAATATCCGAGAAAGGCCAATAAGACCTGGCCCTATTGGGCTGCCGGTCGAGCTGACACGGTCCGCCAGTGGCCAGAACTATTCGAAGCCCTCGTTAAAGAGACAAACTGGAACACAATTTCGATCGGATTCGAGTCAGGAAGCGATCGTGTATTGCGCATCCTGAACAAAGAATGTACGGAAGAGGACAACTACTTCGCCATTGACCTCTTACACCGGATTGGCGATGAAATGGAACTTGAGGGCAAAAAGCCGCCGGTATTTTGGTCCAACATTATGCTTGGCATCCCTGGGGAAACCCACGAAGATGCTTTTAAGACGATGCGAATGCTAAAATATATGCGACGTGTAA
>JAFDKH010000166.1:13974-25925 GCA_019307065.1 Deltaproteobacteria bacterium | reverse complement strand
TCGCCGAACCCCTCTCCTCCATTGGAGGTCGAGGTCACCGAACATTGCTCAGATCCAGGCCGCTGGTTCTTCCGTATGCTGGGTTTTGCAGTCGAATCCTCATATCTCATTTTCACGCCCCCTTGATTCAACAAAGAATAAAATGATATGAGACCCTCCGACCCCGTTATTCTAACTACTTTTTCTGCGTCGAACTGCAGCCAGGCTCAAGCCGAACAGCAAGCCGAACAAGAGGATGTTTTGAGTCAGCGGGGTCTGAGTGTGCGAACAGCCGCAGCCCGATGCTGAATCTTCAGTGATGCATACGCCTTCAAGACAGGCCCCGTCGGTGCAGGCGGTTCCATCCGGGCTTTCGGGATTTGAGCAAGTACCGTTGACCGGGTCGCAGACACCAGCCTGGTGACATTCATCAGAAGCTGTACAGACTACCGGGTCGCTGCCCTGACAGACACCACTTATGCAACTGTCGCTTTGAGTGCAGGCATCTGAGTCGTCGCAACTTGTCCCGTCGGGGCTTGCGGGATTCGAACAGGTGCCGTTGGCCGGATCACAGACGCCGGCCTGGTGACAGGCATCTTGGGCTGTGCAGGTCACCGGGTTAGCCCCAACGCAGACAGCCGCCTGACAGGTGTCTGTCTGGGTGCAGGCGTCGGAGTCATCGCAGGCTGTGCCATCCGGTAAGGCGTCGCCACCTACGCAAACACCCGTCTGACAAGTGGCGTTTGTTGTGCAAGCGCTTTCAGCGTCGCAAGCGGTACCATCTGTGACTGGGTCGCCGCCTACGCAAACACCGGCCTGACAGGTGTCGGTCGCTGTGCAAACGCTTTGATCGTCACAAGCGGTTCCGTTTGTCACAGGTGGATCAGTGCAGACACCGGTTTCCGGGTTGCAGACCCCGGCAGCATGACAGGCATCTGATGCTGTGCAGACCACCGGGTCGGCCCCGACGCAGACACCCGTCTGACAGGTATCGCTCGTTGTGCAAGCGTCTCCATCGTTGCAAGCGGTGCCATCCGCCAGGGGATCGCCGCCGCCTACGCAAACACCTACCTGACAGGTGGCGGTCGTTGTACAAGCGCTTTCAGCGTCGCAAGCGGTACCGTCCGCGACTGGGTCGCCGCCTACGCAAACACCTGCCTGACAGGTGTCGGTTGCAGTGCAAACGCTTTGATCGTCACAAGCGCTACCATCTGTCACAGGAGGATCAGTGCAGACCCCGGTTTCCGAGTCGCAGACACCGGCTTGATGGCAGACATCCAGGGCTGTGCAGACCACCGGGTTGCTGCCAGTGCAAACGCCGCTTAGGCAGCTGTCAGTTTGAGTGCAAGCATCTGAGTCATCGCAAGCTGTGCCGTCGGTTTCTATTGGGTCTGTGCAGCTGCCGGTTTGCGGGTCGCAGACACCGGCTACGTGGCAAGTATCTGAGGCGCTGCAGACAACAGCGTCGCCGCCAGTGCAGGTTCCGGTCTGGCAGGTGTCCGTCTGGGTGCAGGCGTCTAAGTCATCGCAGGCTGTGCCGTCTTCCACAGCCGGATCGGTGCAGACACCGGTTTCCGAGTTGCAGACCCCGGCGTCATGGCAGGCATCCAGGGCTGTGCAAACAACCGGGTCGGCCCCGACGCAGACTCCCGACTGGCAGCTGTCGGTTTGCGTGCAGCCGTCGGCGTCATCGCAGGCGCTACCGTCGTCTGCCAACGGATCGCTGCAGACTCCTGTTTGCGAATCACACACGCCGACCAAGTGACAACTATCCAGGGCAGTGCAGACCACCGGGTCGCTGCCCAGACAGTCGCCGTCTAAACAAGCGTCGGTTTGGGTACAGGCGTCGCCGTCGTCGCAGGCGTTGCCGTTCTCTGCCGGCCCATCGTTTACACAACCGGTTGCTACGTCGCAGCTGTCTGCCGTGCAGGAATTTTCGTCATTGCAATCGGTTGGAGTGTGATCGCAACTATTGCCGTTCAAGGTGTCGTCGGTACAGGCATTGCCATCATCACAGGTGCCCCAGATTGTCACCGTCACGCTGTCGCTGTCGTCGTACTCGGCGTCCGAAACGGTTAGTTCGAAGACCAGGTCGACGTAGCCTTCTACCAGCGGGGCGGTAAAGGTCGGGTTGTCTACTTGCGGATCTGATAAAGTTACATTGGGCCCGGCGGTTTGGTTCCAGCTAAAGTCGATTGTATCGTCGTCAGGATCGTAACTAGCGCTGCCAATCAAGGTGACCTCGATGCCCTCGTCGACTTGCTGGTCGACCCCGGCGTCGGCGACTGGCGGACGGTTCACGATCAAACATTCTTGCTGCTGGCAGACGACTGTTTCGGCGTCCAACTGCAGATCGTCGATCCACCAACCGATGTCACCAATGCTGCTGTCGGCGGTCATGCGGAAGCGAATAATCACATCGGCCGGACCGAAGCTTGACAGATCGACGATGACCTCGCTCCAGGCGCCGGTGCCCGTCCAGGCTTCCTGCCCGGCGATCGGGCTGCTCGACGACCATTCCCAGATAGTGTCATTGTAGCCGCCCTGGCTGATAAAGCTGCCCAGATCGGAATAGCTGCCGCCGTCGTTGGTCGAGATCTCGAGCACGCCGCCGTCATAACCGCTTTCGGTTTCGAAACGATGCCAGAAAGAAAGCTGGGCGGTATCGCCAATCGTGATCGGCGGGGTATCCAAATATATGTCCGTCACATCATCGACATCGGCTGCAAACCAACTGTGAGTCGGTGAGTGGGCCGAAGTTGTCACATAGCCCCAATCGTCATTACCGGTAACCGAACCGTGCGACCAGCCGTTGGGTTCGATGGATTCCATATCATCGGAGTACGAACCGCTGACCACGTCGGCGTTGAGCAATTCAGTAAACGATGACAGGTCGGGGGCCGGTAGTTCGTCGGCGCTGGCCGATAGATTGAAGAGCAGGTTTAAAGCCGGGCAGGCGATACCTGGTTGGGGTGTGACGGTGAAGCTAGCTGCGACTTTTTGCCCGGCCGGAATGTCGCCGTAAGATACCGGGCTGTCGCTGTTACAGTCGGCCGCGGAGAGGGCGACGGCTACATTGCTGGCGTCGCCGCTGCCCTGATTTTCGATGGTGACATCGAACAGGGTTAATTCATTCTCGTCGGCAAAGCCGTCTTGATCGCATTCGCCGGCTGAGTCGTCGACCGTATGGGACACATAGACTAGAATCGGCCGCTGGACGGTGACATTGAAGCGGGTCGAACCGTTATAGCCCCCGTCGGTAGTCCAATCCAGGCTGAAATTGAGAACTTCAGCGTCGGTGGCAGTAGCGCTAATGTCAAACTCGGCATGCGTTGTCGACCGGCCGGTTTGATCGGGATCGATTGCGCCGTAGACGGGCGTGTCTTGGGTGATGGTGACAGACGGACTGTCGCTGGACAGGGTTGCAGTTATACCGGTGGCGGCCTCGGTGCCGATGTTCTGAACGGTTATAGGCATGACCACATGCCGGCCAGGATTAGGAACGATCGGAGTCGAGCCGTCCGAGGTGACCTCGTGGCTGTCATGTACCAGGTAAGAACCATCAGCCGGAATAATCAGGACAGTGCCTTCGTGACGCTTCAAGTTATGGGCCGTAATGGTTACTTCGAGATTGCCGACATCGGCCGGGGGCGGATCGAGAATCAGTTCGACCTGCCCGGAGGCGTCGGTATAGCCGACCTGCTGAACAACCCCGCCGCGCACGCAAACCAGGGCGCCCTCGACTGCCGGCCCGCTGTTGGTGACGGTGAAACTGATGCTGCCGATTCCGACCGGGAGTTCGGTCGGGTAAACTGCGTTGGGAACAAACGGGATGCCGGTATAAAAGTCAATCGTGGCGTCGCCTAAGTTGTTGTACATTTCGAAGTAGTATTCCATCGTGTCGTTGGCCCCGTAGTGAGCCAGGGTTTCGAGCTTGGCATTGCGGGTGATGTCGGCAAACCTGGTGATCCCGTCGAAAAAGACCCCGTCCCAGAGTCGTTTCTCGAGGATGTCGTCTTCGTCCCAGTACGAGTTGTTCGACGAACCCCAGAAGATGATCGCTCCCGCGGAATGGGCCAGCCAGATCTCACCCCAGCAATCGCTGGAATAAGCGTACGAGCCGGTCACGCAGGCGTTGCTGATTACAAAGGGAGCCGCGTCGGGCGGCAAGACCCCGTCGAGATATGACTCCTCGAAAGTTGGATCGGCCCAGTAGGTTTCTCCCCCGTGACCGGAGAAGTTGATCATCAGGCGCCCGTCTCCGATGGTGGTCTGGATGATCGGTTGGGTGGCGTCACCATCGCCGCAGTAGAGTAGATCACCGCCAGGCTGCGGGTTATTCGGATGGGTGCCGGTGTACCCGAACGCCGATGTGTAAGTATTGATCACGTAATTGTGAGTGCCTTCGGTAATATCGTCGTTATCGCAAGAGGCGATCCAGGAGAGCTTATTCATCCAGCTCGTATCGGTCTGATAGTCGGCATACAAATAGGTGCCGGCCCGAGTCAGATAGGTTGTTAATTCTGTTACGTTGTTGACGCTGATTCGCGAGACGAACAAGTCGGGGTACAGCAAGTCGGCAGTGTAGTTGTCGGGGTCGATCGAGGCATAATATAAATCGGTTGCCTGATTATTGCTATTGGCGGTGCCGTCGTGAGTCGGTACGTCGGCCACGTCGCCGACCAGGACTACATAACTCAAGGTTGGCTCAGACCAGTTCAGGTATTGGGTGCGAATGTAGGCCCGCAGTTGTGTGTCGGTCGTGCCGATATCAGACATGGGCACCATCTCGACGTAGTGACCTTCGGCCCGGCGGATTTCGATATAGTTCAGCAGGTCGTTGTTGCTGGCGTAATTGTTTCCGACCACGTACAAAAAGCCATCGGCATATTTGTCGGTCGAGATGTCGCGCATTTTGGCCGGCGGCTGATAGTTAATCACATTCGCCTTGAACCAGGCAGCGAAGGTCGCCGAGAAGCGCTTCTGGTTGGCAGGTCCGCTTGCTTTGCCACTGAAAGTCAACTCGAGCGTGGCGTCGGAGATATGCTGGATTTCGGCCCGGGCCGGGTTGTACTGCAACGGATAAGCTTCAACCATGACCAGCCAGTGACCGCGAATAACGAATGGTTTTGAGATAGATACATCCTGGTCAGGATAAAAAGCGTCTTGGGAATAGAGCTCTGTGTTCATCTCGAACGGTGTTCGTTCGGCCGCTCCGGGTAATTTCTCAATCGACCGCTGAACGGGCAAAATCACATGCTGGGCGCCTAAATCGGCCAATTTAATCGTTTGGCGGTCCGAAGCCTTGAACTGTGCGGAAACTTCCGACCCGGCCGGGACTTCTACAAAACGGCGGATTACCGGCAGGCGCGGCTTGCCTAACTCGTTTGTCCAACCGCAAGAATCACAATCCAGGGTGGAGAAGAGCTGCTTGTGATCGAGTTTGGTGCCGATATTCAGGCTACCGGGTTTGACCAACAGGCTGACACCTTGGGGGCTATTTGCAAGTAACTTGATAGACCCAGCCACAGGTTGTCTGAAGGACGACTGCTGGAACAGCAGATTTTTTCTAGAGTCAAGATCGGGCTCAGTGGACTGGTCCTGACAAGCAGCCATCAGCAAGATGGGCAGACACCAGATCAACGCAAAGTTTGGCCTCATTTTCATTCGATTTTCCTTTCATCAAGTTCTAGACCACATCAAAATTTGGTAGTACAACCTAGCATAAGCTAAGAGGTTTTTTCAATGGAGCATAAGCTCAGGAGATGAGATGCAGCCGATCTTGTTTCAAATAGGTTCGCTGACCATTTACAGCTATGGCTTGATGACATTCGTCAAACTAGTCGTCATTGTTGGAATTATCGTTCTAACTGCCCGTAAAGACTGGCAACCTGACTTGCGCGCCAAATATGGATTCGGACTTGTCGCGCTCCAGGCAATATTCGTAATCCTCTTGGCCCCTTTGGCATTTATCGTCTACGTGGTTCTGTATGTGCGCGATCGTGAAAATCGCTACCATTTTTATTTCGGGGCGTACCCATTTATTCTTTTCGTCGCCTTTGCGGCCGGTCGGATTTTTGCGGCTGTTTATTACGGCCAGTCGCCGTTTGCCTACGGCTTTTTCTCCGGGGGCATTAACATCTGGGCGGTTTACATTGCAATTTTGATTATGCTGGTTGTCTTCGCGCTATTGAAATTGATTCCTTTTTTTAAAACACTGGATGTCGCGTTAGCTGCCGGGTGCGTTGGTTATGCTATCGGAAAACTGGGTTGTTTCTTGGCCGGTTGCTGTCATGGAACACCGTGTGATTTACCCTGGTGTCTTTCTTTTCCGGCCGGAACTCAGGCGGCCTTCGAATTCCAAGCCGAAAGAATCGCGTCGACACCCGTGACCAGCCTGCCGGTACATCCGCTGCAACTTTACGAGTTCTTTTTATATCTTGGCCTGGGTCTGGTTGCATTGGTTTTGATCAATCGCAAGAAAAAACTAAGTGGCATCATCGGCTTGGTCGGCATGTTAATCGCGATTGCCATAAACCTGGCGCTGTCGCCTTTGCGAGCCGGCCCAATTTTGGGTTTTTGGGAAAATTACAAAATGTCGCTGATCGCCGCGATTGTGATCGGCTTTGCGCTGATCGCCTATTTAGTTATTCGTTCTATAGTCAATAAAGAAGAAACAGTTGATACAGAGGGGACAGGTTAGCTTTTCATAAATCCTATTCCTTATCGTCTTCTTCTTCGTCATCATCTTCCCGTTCTTCTTCGTCATCGGTTGGGTCTAGCGGGTCTTCTTCAGTATCGTCGCTGGTATTTACCTCGGCATCATCGTCCCAGTCATCGGAGTCATCATCATCCCAGTCATCGTCATCGGCTTCTTCGGCTTCTTCCAAACGGGCTACTTCGCGAAGCTGAAGTTCTATTAATAGTTTTACCAGGCGCGGCTTATCCAGATCCGAGAGCAGGTCGATAAAGAACACAACCTCCATCCCGGCCATGCTGACTTTACCCGATACCTCTCCGATATTCATTTCTTCGAGACGCTCTTCTAGTTCGTCCAGAGCCGGCTCATATCTCTTGGCGTTCTCCGGGGAAAGACGAAGTACGTATGTCGCGACCACCTCTTGTACCTCCAGTTAGCCGGCCCGGGAAATATCCGGGACAGATCGATTTTGAATACCCGATCTTGATCAATCTGGCAAGCAAATTATTGGGGACAGGCTAGCTTCTAAGTGCTTTATTTATTTGAGTTTATTTCCGAATGACTCACGCCGGATTCGGCCTTGCCCTCGAGTAGCTTCCAGTGTTTGGCCTTTGGGTTGCCATACGGTTCGAGATAAATGGTGCTGACACCTTCGGGAATACCCTTCTCATGACCATAGTGGGCTACAGCGAATTGCTTATCAAAAGACTGCCCACTCACGTTCTTGAACACTTCGATCGGTTCTACCAGGTCCCAGTGGTATTTGCTGCCGCCCTGGGCCTTGATCAGCTTGACTCTCATGACTACCGTGGCACGCGAGACCAACTTCGGCTTGGTGTTATCTTGCTGTCTCTGCACATCCGACAAGATTTTGCCGTCTCTTTCTTTGAAGGCTTTTGCTAAAGAAACCTGATGTTCCAGGGGTTCAGCCCGCACAAGCCTCTTTTTATCCAGCAGCATCAGGTATCTCTCGGGCGGTTTTAGTTTGTACTCCAGGCCCGAACCCAAAATAAGCGGGCAGACGGTCTTATCCCCGCGCTGGTGAGCATGCGGGCGGCTGTAACTCAGTTCTAATTTGCCGATTTTTCCAGCTCCGCCGATTATTTTTTCGACCAGCACTTTGACCTGGATTGTTTTGTCAAAAAAGCGACCGGGCCCGGCAATCTCTCGCACCGATTCCACCCGCGCGATCACCAGTCCTCTGGCGTACTCGACCGCCTCTTCCATTTTTGCCTCACGCACTATACATGCCCTGGCCGGGCTCAGGTATGTCGTGAGCATCCCCATAGCGGCAATTATTGCTGCGAACATCTTCATCGTATTTGTCTCCTTGACTACTTACAGAATTTTTCCAGGAGCTTTGTGACTAAGCCGATAGCGAACCCTTCGTGACAGGCTGCTGCGTTTATACTCATCACGGTTTCCTTCAGCTTAAAATCCCGGCATTTTAGAGTTGCAGTAAAATCGGTCAGATCGTCGGCGGAGGCCGGTGAGTCGGGCGACACGTTGATGCTACAGACGAACATAACTTTTGATTTCTTCAGTTTTTTTGTCGATTTGACCCAGAGATTGGTAATGGTCTTGGCAAGTGGAGAAGAGGCCGGGTTGACCCTCAGGGCCACAACGCGGGGGTTACAACCGGCCGGGACTGCAACGGCACTGATCTCTCTGACTTTCGCCTCGGAATATTCCTTATCGGGCTCGCTGGTGATTGGGTTGACTACTTCAGGCAATTCACGGCTGATGTTGCGAGTCTCACTGTGGCCCTTGCCGGCCAGCAGATCCAGGACAACCGCGCCGGCTTTTTGCCGCAGAGACCCGAGAGGCACTTTGTCAAGCGAAATACTTCGCCTAACCGTTTCATCTCGCCCATAGGCAACTGCTTCGAGCTTGACCACTTTCTTTCTCCGGTCGCCTCTCGCGTCGATTACGATCACCAGATCAAACTTTTTGTAGTCGAGCCAGAGCTGCCAGAACGTCCTGGCAATCCTCCGCCCGCACAAGAACGCTAGTCTATTACTAAAACCGTAAGGCGGCTTGCCGGCCTGCGACTTGCAGGCTTTGAGACCCTGATCCCACTTGCCATTGAGCTCCTTTGGCCAGAAATTCGGACGCGGAGTATCCAGATTGCCGGTACCCAGGCGGGATATACCGTGGAACTCTTCGAATTCCCAGGTTACATCCTGGACCTTGTGACCCTTACCGGTCAGAGCAATCCTCGCCCCGGTTTTCACGTTTGAATCGCTGGCCACCAGGCCGATAGTCATGGAACCGGCCTGGGCTTTTGCAAATGGAAACCAGGTTGACAACAACAGCACGAACAAAGACGATAGCCAGCCGGTTGGGAAACGCATGGTCATGCTCCTCGGCCGAAACCGCAGGCAGGGAAGTGACAGCCGTCCTCGCATGACCAACAAAATCCCCCGTGGGCCAGCGCGGCTATATCCTGCCGATTCATTTGCTCACCGGCCAGGATTCTTGCCAGTATCAAATCTAACACAGTTGTACGATAGTACATTGCACAGGCCGGCACTCCCAAGATGGGTACTGTGCCTGTCGGGCCATCCAGAACTCCTAAAAGCAACATAGCCCCCGGTAATACCGGCGCACCGTAGACCAAATCCCGACCACCGGCGTCCGAGATCGCATGGCGGGTGATATCGTCGGGATCAACGCTCATGCCACCCGTGACGATGATCATCTCAGCCCCCTGATCCAGAAATCCCTTTATATTGTTTGCAATGGCCAGGCGGTCATCAGTAACAATGTTTACACCGATCATAGTGCTTTTAAATGTCGAGATTTTCTTACTGACAATGGGACCAAATTTGTCATCGATCAGTCCGCTGGCTACTTCACTGCCTGTAACAACCATTCCGACTTTCAGTCGGCGGAAAGGCTTTACTACCAGGAGACCCCCGTTACTACCGGCAATTGCACAGGCTTGATCGACATGGCTGCGGCCAATCACCAGCGGTATCGCGCGAGTGCCGGCCAGGTGCTGGCCTGATTTGACCGGAGAATGTCTGTGAATTGTTGCGCACATTACATCCGGGACGAGGTTGAAATCCGTCAGTCGATCTACGTCGACATAAAACAGACCGTCGATCGCAGCCAGCAACTCGATCTTTCCCTCTTTGGGCGGGCCGGCAGTTTGCACCCCGGGGCCGCATAGGGCCCGGGCCAACAACTCGGCCGCATCGTTTTCATGCATCTGATCCGGTCCGATATCCAGAACATAAAGATGTTGTTTTCCCAAGCGGCTTAGATGAGGAAGATCTTGTTCGGTAACCACGTGACCCTTGCAAAAAGCCGGGCCCTTTTTTTTGCCGGGAACGATCTCGGTTATGTCATGGGCCAGTACCAGGCCCACGGCCTCACTAAGAGGAACCGTCTGTCCAGCTGGTTTAGAGGTGTTTTGCTTGTTGGAACTTAAATTCATCGGAGTTGCCCCTATGAGATCGAACAAGCCAACGTCATAACACAAAAGAAATGGGAACCGGGTAGGTTTTTTGCTCAAAGTGGCATTAGCCGTTTGAGGCCAGCGTCAGGATTAGCCAGATTTCTTTTTTCTCAAGCTTGGGTTTTTGCTTGCGGTCTTTTTCGGGGGACTGCTTGCCGGGTTTTTCCGGTTTCAAATCGTTTCCAGGATTCATGCGCCCCATGCCCCGGCCGCCTCTGCCCATGCCTATCCCCCGGCCGCCTTTGGATTTCTTCATCTTCTTGCCGGATTTACCTATTTGCTCAGGTAACTCCAGCTCGAATCCCAGGGACATCTCGTCACCTGGCTTGCATGCCAGATGATAGCGTACCGACTCGGAGGCCTTGATCGGGATCTTGATCTCGTAGGTCGAGAGCCCTTGCTTTTGAGAGAATTGCGCCGCCGGGCCCAGCTTGCCGCCGACCGGCACGAAGGTAAGAATATTTTCAATCAGGAGCGCCATTTCCAAATGGCCGGCCGACGCTTGAAGTCCCAGGATGCGCAGTCCGAACGACTTTAGCTTTTCTCCGCTGGGGTCCAGCCAAATAGTGAACCCGCGTTGCTTCAGCGACATTCCCAGGCGAGGGTTCACAGTTTCTATAATGAAATACAGGTAGTCAGTCCGATTGGCCACCCCCAACGAGATTCCCTCATCATCGAAGTACCACAGCGAAAGCTCGTTCCAGTCGTCACCCTTTCCGTCGACTATAATCGGGGAGTTGGCCCACTCACTGGAAATCTCCGCGTCACAGGCCGCCATTGAGAATAGAAGAGCGCCAAGCAATGAGATCGTTCTACACATACTATATCAGACCCACATTCAGCGGTTTTGGTATACAAAAAACTGGAGGTGAAAAGGGGACGGGGTAACTTTTTCTAAGAAAAAATAGGACCTAGTTTTCGCACCCCAGTGGATTGCTGTCCTGGCCCGGGCGGCAGGCCGGGTAACCAATCAAGTTATTGTTTTCATCCCGGCAGGCCACATCCAGGCAGCCCCAGCAGAACTCGATCGGAAACACAAAATCGTTCGACACAATTTCACGTCCGTCAAAAGTGTGGCCTTCGAACCTGAGATGTGCGCCCAGAATCAGCTTGGACAAGTTCTCGGGAGTCTGGTTTTGCAAGCCGGTCAGCATGTTGCCCACATCAGGAGTAATCAGGCGAACAATTGTAACAATTTGATCGGGGTCTCCCGCTTCTTTAGGGAGAAAGATAATGATATTCGGGTAGGTTTTCAGTTCGAAATCTGTTTCCATCGACAATAACGGGGCAAGGTCGGGAGAAGCCTCTAGAACTTCTCGACCCGAGAGCCACTCAAAGGTCACGATAGCCTTTTCTATTTGAAGAAAATCCCCTGCTGGATCCACACGGATGTTATCGAATTCCGATACCACATAGTTGTGTATCTGAGGATAAAGGTAGTAGACCGGCTCGTTGTCGAAATATGGGTGGCCCAGGTCGAGTGTCCCGTAAGACAAATAGTCGTACGGCTCACTTTTTTGAACGCTTACCTTGCAGTTGTCGGTAGGCGCTGCGGCAAAAGCAATGTACAATGTCTTTTCGTCATCTTCGGAACAACCGGCTGCCAAAACCGCCATAAATACAGACATTAGAATTATAAATTGCCTTGCTCTGGTACCCATAACATCCCCTCAGATAATGATAACACATCTCACCGGGAGAAAAGGGGACGGGGTAGGTTTTTTTTATCCAAAGACACTGCCCAGGAATGTGCTATCGTAACGAAAAAGTGGATTACGAGAGTAATGTCGAAATCGCCGCCGGAAAAAG
>JAFDKH010000166.1:0-13963 GCA_019307065.1 Deltaproteobacteria bacterium | reverse complement strand
CTGTTCAAGACTTGCATGAAATGTTGAACCAGCAGCTTGATGCATTCGCTCGTCAGCTTTATGTTACCCAGCGGGTATTGATTGTGGATGATGAGCCGATCATATTGCGCGTAATAACCGAGTATCTGGCCCAACGAGAAATCCTGGCCGATGTGACTGCGACTGCCGAGGACGCCCTCGAGCGAATATCAGAACGCGACTATGCCGTGGTTGTTGCGGACAAGAACCTGCCGGGGATGGACGGTATCGAACTGCTGAAGGAAATTAAAAGGAAAAGATCCGAGACTGAGGTGCTTGTTATCACTGGCTGCGCCTCGGTGGATTCGGCCCTGGACGCCATCGAGGCCGGGGCTTTCGACTACATTCCCAAGCCGTTTCCCAGTCTGGCATACGCTACCGAAAAGGTGCGCGGGGCACTCGCCCGACACGACTTCGAGGTTCGAATCAATACCATGCTCAGTTACCTGTCCGAAACCTGCAAGATCCTGCTAGCCAAACTGACCGATGGTCGTCAGACCGCTTATATTCAACGCCTGCACGAGATATTGCATACCCGCAGCCAGGCTGACAGTGGACGCATCGTACTGCTGGGCCCGACGGCCCTGGCAAATGCCGCCAGGCAACTGGAATACGAAGTCATTGAAGCGGAAACGCTCGATGAAGTTGTCTCCATCCTGCAGACCCAACAGATTCATGTGGTGGTCTTCGTCGAGGAGGCGAAAGGGCCGGATTGTTCCATTGCAGTTAAAAGAGTGAACCAGGCTAATCCCGATGCAGGCGTTTTCGTAGTGGCTAACGAGGCAAGCCTAGCCAACGTGGTCAATGCTATCGGTGTGGGAGTCGGCGATTACTTGATCCGTCCCATCGAAGGTCGCGAGTTGTTCGCCCCCAGGCTGGCTAGGCTGGTCTCCCGACAGCAGCGAGTGGCCAAGTACCGCCGGCTGCTCGATTCGTTAAAAGCGATGAATATCGAATTACAGATCTCGCCCTAACTATTAGATAAAAGAAATGGGGACGGAGTAAGTTTTACTTAAAACCACTGCCACTCGAAGGTGATCGTCTCGGCTAGGGCGTTCATATTTTCGAAGACACACCAGACCAGTTCGAGGGCTACTCTGAGTGAGTGGTTTTCCCAGTTGCCGAATGAAAAACCGGTTCGCAGGCTCAGGCCGAAGCCCGTCTTTTCTTCGCCTTTAGTACCCAGAAAGGCTTCCTGGAACGCGTCGCCGATGGAATAGATCGCCATACCGGCGCCGCTGCTCAGAAAAACCCAGTCGTTGAACCAGTATTGAAAATGGAGTTGAGCGACACTCAGGGCTTCCATGCTGAAGCCGTCTGTTCTGGCGGCTATATGCATATGGAACATGAGCGCCATAGATTCGTTCAGGAAACCGCCCAGGCTGATGGTCACACCGGGACAAAATTCATATCGCTTATCATGTCCAGACGGGAATACCTGAAAGGCGCTCGGCCCGATACCCAGTTCGAGGGTGAACCCGTTGCGCTGATGGACTTGAGCTTGGGCGAGACCGGTCCAGGCAGTCACAAGAAAAATCGCTAAGAGTCCGCTTGTGATGGTTCTAGACATGAGCTTCTCCAGATTAATAACTAAATATTAGAAGGCACGAAGCCGAAGTAACGGCCCATCCAGTAGGGCACGAACCCATCGCCGCCGCCATCTTCGCGACCGGGGGTGTCGTTGCCGCCGGTGTGCCGGTATGGATCGCGGTGCCACAAATAGTTGCTCGACTGCGGCCGCACATGCACCGGCAAAACCTCACAGGCCCAGCCAGGCTGACCGGGAACGGTCTCAACGTTCAATGGGTTTACGATTATGTAGTCAGTCCGCGGTATAGCCAGCCAGTACATCATCTGAGATAAGGCTTCGAAGATCACCTCGGGATCGCGGTCGCCATAGGCAGCTAGATATTGCCATGAAAAATGCGGGTTGAACTCCCGTCGCGCGCGGCGCAGTTCGGGTTTGTCGCAACCAGACTCCATAGGCTCGACGTCTTCCCAAAGGATGTTGCTAAAGGCGTCGAGCAGGGTCTGGCGCAAACCGGGATCTTCGGCCCGGCGAACCGCGTGGAAGAAGCTGGAGAAGGCCATATGCGCGTTGTACCACTTCATGTTTACGAAATAGTCACCTGGCGGGTAGGCAGCATAGGCGTAGCTGTCTTCGAGAATGTCGAGATAGCTGTGCTCGAACTCGCGACCCGGCTCCGGGTTTTCTTGATCCGAGATCAAGTCTTGCAGGCGTTCGGCAAAGTCTTGGCGGGTGCCCTCATCAGCGGCGATTTGGGATGTCATCTGGAACCAGTTGATCAGCATGATCGCGTTCATACCGTTGGCCAGAGTTGTGCCGACCACGTAAGGATCGAATCCGTCGAAACCGTACCCCGACATCATCCCATAGTTGGTGGTCAAGCCGTCGAGGTCGATCAGCTTCATCTCGTTGTCCCAGATGTGTTCCGTTACAGATACTATGTTCTCGGAGGCTAAAGCGCGCAGATCGGGTCGCTTGACCAGGGTCTCATGCACGATGGCGTGGCCCCAAAGGTTACCGGTGATCTGGTCGCGGCTGGTCTCGACCCAGAAGCGATAATCCGAGAACTCACCGCTACCCTGATGTTGTTCCGGGTTGGCGCCGGGGTTCATGTACCAGTGCCCGCAAGGACCGTCGATGTTCTCGCGGTGTTCATACGCCCGTCCGGGGATGCGAAGGGCGTATGTCTCTTGGGCTGAGTCATTACCTTGGGTGGCTTCGACAAGCAGCAGGATTAGCTGCTCGTCGACCGGGGCCGTGCCGGACAGTAGGCCGGTAGCCGGATTGAGAGACAGCCAGGCCGGAATATCGTCGGAAGATGGTGGAGGCTGGTTTGGCTCAGCCGCCGCTGCACTGAAAGTCCGTACGCGTAGAAGGCCCCATGAGCTCGGTGTACCTCCAACAGTTGTAAACGTGTGTGAGTACGCTTGATCAGGTGCGGCCACGGGCAATTCCTCGACTAGCAAGCGCATACCATCCGGGTCACTGACGGTCAGCGCGCTGTCCGCAACCCATTGACCGGATCCGGAAGTAGAGCTGGCCGTGATCGTGAAAGCAGCCTGTTGCACGGCGATCGGGACACCATGCAAGCGCCCGTCCGGTTCCAGTTGCAGCCCGAAGGGCAACCGCCCGGCAGTCACCGCAAATTCAACCTCCTGGTCGGTTCCCGATACTTCGAGTTGACTCAGGTAAGGGGCGCGAACATGCAAAGCCGGCAATCCATCTAGAGTAAATGAAGTTGAATTTCCTGCCGGACATCCGCCCAAGTAAGTCACTGACAGGATTGCGATCAACAACATGTGCGTGTGGGCGCGCATGGGTCTTCTCCGATTATGATATTCGGTCGAGTTCGGCAACGATGGTATCACATAAAGAAATGGGGACGGAGTGACTTTTTCTGAAATGGAAAGGGTAAATCGGTCCCCGTTCATATCTCCAGAGTCGAGCCCAGCATGAGCAGGATGGTGTGGGAAGTTAGATCCGCTTCCATCGGGTCGAACAGGGTGGCACCCAGGCCGGGAACCTCTCCCCACCCTCCAGAGTAGATCAGCCCTACCCAGGTTGTGATCGGCCCAGTCGCCCAGGCGAAGCTGAGCGACCCGCCGATACGTGACAACCGGCTCTCGCCGTATTCGAGCACGTTCTTCCTGGGTGTCGCAGTCAAGTCAGAGAACAGGCCGACCTGGAGGGCGAAATCCTGAAGAAACCTGAACTCGGCACCGAGGTTGAAGTTGACGGTCGGTTTCATCGAGGTGCGCTGCTGGATCTCGATCGCCCGGGAAGGATCGGCGATTGGCCCGCTGGGCGTCTCGGGCTGCAACGCGCCTTCGCCGTTCGGGCCGGCCACGACCGTGTAGTCGTCAACACCTAAAAACACCCGAACGTCGGCTGCCAGGGTGACCCAGTCGGCGGCCTCGATCGACAGGCCCACCCCGAACCGCCAGGGCAACTGGAAGTCCAGTTGGGGGCTCTGGGTTTCTACACGATCCACGAACGATTCACTGACGCCGGTGTTGTCCGCCTGGCTGACCACGCTCAACAGCTCACCGGTGCTGGCGACGGCGTACATCGGAGAACGAACCGTCAATCCGAACCGCAGCCAGGATGTCGCCCGGAGCTTGAAACCCAGCTGGCCGCCGAGGGTGAGTACTACAAGCCGGGACTGATCGCTCCTGGAGATCTCCATTCGCGAGCCGGCGAACTCGCTGAGCAGCGTCAGGATCTGCACCCGGTCCTGCACCCGCACAGCCACCGCCGGTCCGGCGCCGAAGCAAAACCAACCGTCGTAACAAGCTCCCCAACCGGACACCACCCAGTAGGTGCGGTCTTCGGAAAGAATCCGGGCGCGAACTTCGAGCTGGAGGCTTTCGGACGGGACGTCGAGCACGCCGTCGAACTGGTCGAAGTCGGGCACGATGAAGGACAGGCCCAGACCGTGCTGCAGAGGGCCTAGCTTGCCCAGCGGCAGGACGTATTCGAAGCTTGCGGGAAACACGTCGATAGCGTCGTTGGACAGTTCCCCGGAGAGGCCCGACCCTTCGCCGAAGCGGACGTATTCCATCACGCTGTCGTGGGTGTATCCGAAGGCGCTCATGCTGGCCGAGATACTGTGCTCATGAGCCTCGCCTAGTCCGGCCGGATTGAACCAGGCCGAGATTCCATCTGCGATGGCCGCCCCACCCATCCCGGTGGCGCCGGCGCCGACGGGATACCGCTCGGGATTGCCCGGCCGAGCAAAGCTGGACGACGAGACCGTCAGCATCAATAACGCGAAACAGCACTGTAAGCGGCGTGAGTGCATGGCTGGTTCTCCTTGATCGATGGGTGGCTGCCTGGCCGGTTGGCCCTACTCGGTGCAGATCTCGACCTCGAACCTGCCGTTTACCGTGTACAGGGAATCGAAAACTGCGTGCAGGCCGGCTTTGATCACCGTGTCGCTGACCTCGTAGACCTCCAGCCTGCCTTCCATGACGATAGTGTTTTCCCCGGGCGGCTCGAAAAAGGTCGCCGATCGGTTAGCGCCCAGCAAGTATTCGCCGGGGGTCTTGGGCAGGCGGACGAGTACCTTGGGCTCGGAAGGCCCGAAAGGCTCGCAGGCCGTGTAGCTCGAGGAGTATAGCTTGGCGTGGTGCTCCTCGTCGGCGAAGAACGCATCCGTATCTCCCTGAACGAATTCCCAGTCCAGGCCCCCGATGACGCCGGACAAGTTGGAGTCGCTCACTACGAAAGGAGTCGATCCTCCTTCACCGCAGTTTCCGACTAACACAGAAATAAAAAGCGCCAACGCGAACACTGTAAGTTTTTTCTGGATCAAGAGTCATACCTCCAATCTGATCTTCGAGTTTCAATTTCGTACAGGTGGCGGCCCGGCCTGTTTGTTGAAGTTCTCCTGAAATTCGTACCCTTTGAACAGGTTAATCACGTCAGGCCTGAAGGCGAGCTTGACCGCCTCGAAGAAGCGTGCCGGTCCACGAAAGAAGGGGTAGAAAAGAATCGCCCAAACGATCAGGGAGACGACTGCGCCTGCGATGTACGGCATCTGTGCTGCTTTTTCCAAAAGCAAAATCAATCTCCCTTGATCGCTCCAGCCGATCTGTCAGTTGTGATTGCCGATGGGCGCATATTAGCCTTTAGGGCATCGCCGAGGCAAGGCTAAGGAAATAGGGCGGAGGAACCAGGGGAGATTATTTTTTCTTAAGGGCTTGCAGATAACGAATATCTTCGAGGTTGCGAGCATGTTTGGTGGGGTCTGAGTGGCTGAATTTTTTTAGTGCAATCATATCCTCGATCGACGGAACTTTAAATATTAAATCATTTTCCAAATCTCTTTTTTCCACAGCCCGTCGGTAGACCTCATTGAACTTCAAGTTTTGGCCCTCTTCATTGATAATGTTTTTTGATGAGAAGCAATCAATTTTATCCGGACCGATGTATGCCGAAAGCAGGGGTTTGTTCCAATCAGTTTCAGCAGGTAATTCGGCCTGGTATTCTTCGTCAAGCAAACGTATTAGTTTAGTTCGATCTTTGGGATCTACCCAGAAATCATAGTCGGCTGTGACCACCGGTGCTCCGTGCTGAGCAACAGCCCATCTGCCAATCAACAGGCAACGGATTTTATTTTTATGTATATTGCGCAGAAAACCAATCAAATCAAACTGGACTTCGTCTTTCATTTGGCTCTCCGTAATATTTGCAGCTCTGCCTTCCAACGAAGACCTACACGTATTTTCTCGGCCGGAGATAGATTCATAAAATTAATTACATTTTTACCAAGTTCGACTCCATCTTCTGCCAAGAGAGGCGGATGAAGGCTTGTTTGTTTTTCGGCTGCAAGTAAAGCGATATAACCTTCAACGGCCCAGCTGAGAGGCAGCTTGGGAAATCTCCGGTGGGCTCTAAATACTAAATCATAAGCTCGAATCTTATCTCCACCCTCTCGCCCACTCCAATCGACGTATTCATTTGATAGAAAAAGCAGAATCGGATTGATAGTCAGGCGCACAACCTCACGGTTTAATAGCTTTTTTGACTCTCCTGCCATACGCACACTGATCTGCGGCTTCTTCATAATAACCCCTAAAGCATGTAACATTATTATGTTACATATTGGTTGATGTGTCAATGGTAAGAGTTAATAAAAGAAACGGGGGAAAAGGGGACGGGGTAACTTTTTCAACACCAGCCCATAGCAGCCGACAGGATACCGATCCACATACTGCGGATTAAGATGGCCAGGTTCACAAGGCCAATGCCTGCCGGTACGATCGTCAGCTTTCCGAGTTTTGAGGTAGCCAGCAGCACCAGGGACAACATTAGAGCCAACAAGGACACTGGATACATCCAGACGCACCAGGTTTTCATAAACTGGTAGATCGCATAGCGACTATCTTTCGATTGCAGCTCTTGGGGTAGGAATCTCCACTTGCAGGACCCGCCGCCTTTGTATTCGTCATGGTACTGGTTCACGATTTCTGCTCCACCTCGGGCCTCAAAGGCGATCAGGGTAGGAACCGAATAGAAGGTGAGAGCCAGGGCTATAAGGATGATGGCTGAGCTTTTTTTCAAGATGACTTATCCTTTGAAAGAAATGGGGACGGGGTAACTTTTTCCGCGTTCAGTTTTCGTATGGACATTCCTCTATGGGCACTGTGCGATCGAGCGGGGATTCGTCGCCGCAGAGCGGGATACCATTCCAATTGAAATCCTCATCGAAGTAAGCGGCAACAAGCTGAGCGCACAGGGCCTCGTCTGCGAGGCATGCCTCGGCCCTTTCGGCTACATAACCCTCGCATGGTTTTGGTTTATGACACCCGGAGTGATCCAGATCCGGCAGCCCACGAGCGTCCACAACAATATATATATCTTGTCTGATGTCCACGCAAAGGCAGGGACAGAGCCACTTGCAGTCGCCACGTGCCTCTGCTTTTTCACAAATGATCTTCAAACCACTGTGCCGGACAGTCAGTGCCCGTTCGCAAACATTCTGGCCGCAGCCTGCAAGGAAAATGAACAGGAATAGAATTCGTCGCACGGGATACTCCCCAGAGCCGGTTCATATCTAACTTGATTAAAGAATTATAACACATGCTAAAGTTCTAATAACAGGGATTCAAAGAAATGGGGACCGAGTGACTTTCTATCAGCTCACCTACGGTATGCGTATTTCTATCGGCACCCGATCACACAAGTCATAATCGAACACGACTTCTAGGCAGGTCGGATTGTCGAGGTCGCCTCTGCGGTGGTCGCCGCCGCAACCATCGTCCAGCACAATATAGTCTTCGGAATAACAAATGTTGACCATGTAACTTCCGCTCTGGGCGGCCCATTCGTTCAAGCATTGGACGTTCTCGCTGGTTTCTGAGCAGTAGCACTCGGGAAACTCATTGTATTGAGATTCGGTTCGCTTGCCGTCCCATTTGAAATCTTTTGAGGCCCCGTTGTCGATGGTTTCGATATGGGGTGCGCAAAACTCCGGGAGCACCGGTGTACATCCACCGAAGCATTCATTAGTGCAGCCGTCGCAATTGGTATGACAGCCGATTTCCGGCAGAAAAATCTCCCAGGCGTCGCCTTTCTGAGCATAGAAGTCGAAGTAAAAACCATGAGAGCGTTGATACACGTACTGAGTTGCACCGCTGTCGTTGATGACCTTGAAAGACGCTCCGGTTGGCCCGTTGGAGCAAGTTGAGTTCCCGTAGTCTTGGCAGGTAACGCAGGCTAAGCTTGCTATGAGGACGACAATGGACAGGATTAATCTAGACTGGCTAATCATAATAGCTAACAGGTGATATGAAAGACTGCGTTGATATCGTTACTGTAGTGCTTGAGGAAATACTCGACCGCTGCCTTGGTCTTCAAGATGACCAACGTAACACCACGTCGCTTGGCCTCTTCGTTGAATTCCTTGACGATCGGTAGCCGGCCGTACATGCCGGTCCCGACTACGAGGGTTTTGCAATCCCAGGGAATTTTCTCATCGGGTGTCAAGGGAGTATGCCCGTACTTGGCTCTTTGTTTCCGGGAGGGACCTTTCTTGCGTTTGCGGACCTCGCCGTTTTCGATGACGATGTCGTGGGTGATAATTTTATTGTTTACCTCGATTTCACCGAATTTTTTGTATGTAATCGAGGGGGCTTTTGGTTTTTCGTCTGTTCCGTTTAGGGGCATAACCAGGAACATAACAGTCAGAACGTAGTGGGTCATAGAATAACCTCCTACTCACTCCTCTGGAGCTTGATTTCCGTCTTCAGGTAATTCTTGAGCTTCCTGAAGCCGGCTCCCTCGAACGAGGTGAACTGTCCGCCGTAGCGATGGCCGCTTTCTGTGTTTTCGATCCAGACGATACGACATTCACAGTTTATTGGTCCGGCAAAAGCCTTGGACCGCAAATCGATATTCAGATTCAGGCTCTGTCCCACGTTAAGCGTTTTTGGAGCTTCGAAGCAGACCCCGTCCAGGGAGATGTTCTTGGTCTCGGTCTCGTATTCTTCGTCGGCCTTAATCTTGATCCCCAGACGGATTTCGTAACGGGTATGGCGCCGGTGGTAGGGGTACTGTTTCTTTTTGGTCGTGGTGGCGGTCGTGCTGGTAGTAGTTTTGGAATTGCTCATTGGGCTCCCGTGAAAAGTCAGAGCACATCATACATCATTTTGCCCGGGCTTGCATTGGTCGTGTCCTGAACCCGGACACAGTGTTAAAAATAATGGGGACAGGGTAGGGTGTATCACTTGGCCTGCTAACTGCTTGATCCAGACCATGTCATGGGTTATCTTTCGAGCAACATGCAAGAATATCACTGCGGGCTTTTTGGTCGGATTGCGGTTCATCTGAAATTCATAACACCGGACCAGCTCAACAAGGCGGTAGAGGACTCTGGCCGCTACGGCAATACCAAGCGAATCGGCGATATCCTGTTCGAACTGGGCTGGATTGATCAGGAACAGGTCAAACAGATAGTTGCCTTTCAGCGTAAATACGAAGAGACACATAAGGCCAAGGCTGCCCCGGCCGCGCCGGAGGTGAGTCCGGAAGCCGCGATTGGCAGGATCGCCTTAGAGAAAATAGCCGTCTCGACCAACCAGCCCAAGAAAATCGAAGAGCTTCTCGTCACGGCGGCAAAATACAATGCCAGTGACCTGCACGTGCATGTGGGTCACCCTTTGCTCCTCAGGTGGAACGGCCAGCTCAAGACAAGTACGACCCCGCCTTACACGGCCGAGGAAACCGAGAGTCTTCTACTCGAGATACTGACACCCGAGCAGCTGGAACATTTCAACCAGCACAGTGAAATCGGTTTCGCCCACGAGGTGCCCGGCCAGCTGCGAGTCCGGGCTGCCTATTGTCGACAGCAGCGTGGTGGTGTCGATGGTGTTTTTCGTATTATCCCCTTCGAGATTCCTACGATCGAGTCACTTGGTCTGCCAAGGGAGATCGCCAGGTTCACCACTTTTCACCAGGGGATGGTCCTGTTCACCGGCCCTACCGGTTGTGGCAAGAGCACTACCCTGGCGGCCTTGCTAAGCGCGATCAACGCCGAGCGCAAGGAGCACATTATCAGCATTGAAGATCCCATCGAGTATATCCATCCAAGCAAGAACTGCCTGGTGCGCCAGAGGCAGGTAATCGATCACACAACGGGTTTTTCCCGGGCATTGCGCGCCGCCTTACGCGAGGATCCCGATATCATCGTTGTTGGCGAGATGCGTGATCGGGAGACAATCTCACTGGCTATTTCTGCGGCCGAGACCGGGCATCTGGTTTATGGAACCCTCCACACCAACAACGCGGTGCGGACGATCAACCGGATACTGGACGCTTTCCCGCCAGAACAAGTCTCACAGATCCGGTCGATGGTGTCTTCTAGCTTGCGCGGCGTCATCAGCCAGCGGCTGCTACCGACCGCCGACGGGAAGAGTCGCGTTCCGGTACTAGAGATACTGGTCGTTACCCCGGCGGTAAGCAACTTGATCCGGGAAGGAAAGATGTTTCAGATACCGGGCATCATGCAAATGAGTAAGAACCTGGGCATGCGTGAGCTGGATGACTCCCTCGCCGAATACGTGGAACAAGGCATCATCACCAGGGAGACTGCAAGCCAGAACGCGGGAAACCCCGAACGATTTCAGTGAGGCCATGGCCACTCTCGACAAACTATTCCGATTGCTGAACGACAGAGACGGATCCGACCTTCATATCGCGGTCGGCGAAATGCCGCGAATCCGCCTGCACGGAAGCCTCGAGCCAATCGCAGGGGCCACGGCGCTGTCGGCCCAGGTCGTCGCCGATCTGCTCCGTGAGCTTGTCAATGAAACGCAATGGAACAGATACAGGGCCGAAAATGATTTAGACTTCGCCTATGGTCTGGAAGGTGTCGCCCGATTTCGGGCCAACTACTTCCGGGATCACAACGGAATGGCCGCTGTTTTTCGCATCATACCCAGCGAAGTAATACCCATCGAGGACCTGAACCTCCCGCCTGCCGTGGAAAAACTCGCCCACCTTTCCGAAGGGCTGGTACTCGTCACCGGACCTACCGGGTCCGGCAAGTCAACTACCCTGGCCGCTATCCTCGACAGGATAAATAGTACTTATGCCAAGCACATCATCACCATCGAAGATCCGATCGAATTCGTCCACAAACCCAAGAAGTCCGTGATCACCCAGCGGGAAGTCGGTTCCCACACCGATAGCTTTACTGCCGCCCTGCACACCGCGGTTCGACTGGATCCCGATGTGATCCTCGTCGGCGAGATGCGGGATCTGGAGACGATTCATCTCGCTATCACCGCTGCCGAAATGGGCGTATTGGTGTTCGGAACCCTCCATACCAACAACGCAATCAAGACTATCGATCGCATCATCGATTCCTTTCCGGGAGACCAGCAAGGCCAGGCCCGGACCATGTTGGCCGAGAGTCTCGCGGCCGTCGTCAGCCAGTTGTTGATGCGCCGGATTGATCGCCCTGGCCGCGTAGCCGCCATCGAAGTGCTGATCCGGACCAGCGGCATTCCCAATATCATCCGCGAGGGCAACATCTCCATGCTATTGTCGGTCATACAAGGAGGCCGGAAGCAAGGAATGCAATCGATGGACGACGGATTGCTGGCCCTGGTCAAATCCGGTGCGATTTCGGCGGAAGAAGCGCTGAGGCGAGCCGTCGACAAGACGGTTTTCGAGCAATTATCTTCAGGGGACAGAGGTCAGACACTAGAACTTGACACTTAGGCAGTACACTGCTCTCAAAAACTAATGGGGACAGGGTAGGGTGTAACTTCTCAGGCTTGACCGTTATTTATACGCGCTGATACAATTCCAAAATGCACCATATCAAATTGCTTGCTCTTCTCCTGGGGCTCTGCTTCGCTGCGTGCTCACAGGACGGCTCCACGGTGGCCGACGCCGACGGAGGTCAGGCGGACGGTGCTGATGCCTTCGATGCCGGCGGCGCCCCCGGGGATGGCGACGGGCAGACCGATACCGACCCTGACCTGCCCATCGACGAGGCCCTGGCGGCCATCGAAGGGATGACCGTGTATGACCGGGGCTCAAGCGACGGGTATCGGGTTTTTGACCTTGTCTTTCGGCTGCCGGTCGATCACGGCGATCCCGAGGGTCAGGATTTCGGCCTGCGCATGACCCTGTTGCACCTGTCCAAGGATGCGCCCTTCGTCCTGGTCACCACCGGCTACAACAACGCCATCGGCAGCCAGCAGGTGGGGCTCGCCTGGTTGCTGGAGGCCAACCAGCTGTCCGTCGAATACCGCTACTATGGCGAGTCGGTGCCCTTCCCGACCGACTTCGACTTCTTGACCACCCAGCAGGCTTCGGCGGACTTCCACTCCGTCGTAACAGTCCTGCGGCCCATCTACACCGGACCCTGGATCTCGACCGGGAAGAGCAAGGGGGGCATGACCGTCATCCACCACCGGCGCTTCTACCCGGACGACGTGGTGGGCACAGTGTCCTATGTGTCTCCCAACCTGCTCGGGGCGCCGGACATCCGCTACGAGGCCTTCTTCGACACCGTGGGAGAATCCGACTGCCGGGAGCACGTGCGCGCCTTGCAGCGCGAGATCCTGACCCGCCGTGACAGTATGTTGCCCCTGGTGGAGAACGCCGGCTACCAATACGACCGCATCGGGGGCCCAGTGGTGGCCTTCGAGAGCGCTGTCGTGGAGGCGCAGTTCGATTACTGGCAGTACAGCGGCCAGGCTGGCTGCACCGGGCTGCCGGATCTTGACGCCACGGACGTGATCCTGTTCAACGACTTTTTGGACGCCGCCAGGGCCCTGGCACTGACCTCGGACAGTTCCCTGGAACATTACGGCTCCTGGTACTACCAGGCCCAATCCCAGTTGGGCTACCCCCTGGTGCCCCAGGCCCACCTGGCCGATCTGCTGACCGTGCCCGTCATCTGCGAGGAGGGCTTGCCCCCGGACGGCACCTCACCGGTGTATGACCCGGCGGTGGCCCTGGACATAGACGACTGGGTGCGCACCCAGGCCAGCCAGCTGATGATTGTCCTGGGAGAGGTCGACCCCTACTCCACAGGTCACTTCCAGGTCGACCCGGGCCTGGATTCTTACCTGTTCATCGTGCCCGGCGGCGACCACGATTCGACCCTGTCCATGATGACCCCGGCCGACAAGGCGACGGCCAGCGACGCCCTGACCCGCTGGACCGGAGTCGATGCGACACTCCCCTGAAGAACTAAAGGGGACAGGGTAGGGTGTAACTTACAATAGCAGACATGCTTTTTCTTGCAAAATAGAAATAAGATTCTATAATGCAAGATATGATTGAGCGTTTGGTTCAAGAACAAGTACTGGACCGTCTGACAAACTATCCAGCTGTGGCTTTGATCGGGCCCCGCCAGTGTGGCAAGACAACTCTGGCTCAATACATTGACGGCGTTTATTTCGACCTGGAACAGCAATCCGAGCGCCTGCGTCTGGACCTCGAGTGGGACGTCCTTATGGCCGGAAAAGACCTGGTGATCATGGATGAAGCCCAATCCTGGCCTGAAGTCTTTACGCGCCTGCGTGGGGCCATCGACCAGGATCGCAAACGCATGGGCCGCTTTTTGCTCCTGGGTTCCGTGTCGCCTTCACTGATGATTCATGTTTCTCAGTCGCTGGCGGGGCGCTTGTCGTTGGTTGAGTTGACGCCGTTTCTGCTATCCGAACTGGAAACCAAGGCGTCGCGCAGGCGGCGTTGGCTGTATGGTGGGTATCCTGACGGCGGCGTATTGGAACCCAAACGGTTTCCACGCTGGCAGTTGGACTACCTGGCGCTTTTGACCCAGCGCGACCTGCCGACATGGGGTTTGCCTGCCAAGCCGCAGACCACAGACCGGCTTCTGCGCATGCTGGCCGCACTGCATGGCCAAGTGTGGAACGCTTCGCAGGTTGGGCA
>JAFDKH010000165.1 GCA_019307065.1 Deltaproteobacteria bacterium | reverse complement strand
GTAGTTGCGTGATCATTTGTGCTCATTGGGGTAACCCCTAACTGGAGGTTGTAGCTTGCCCTGGTCTACGTAGTTTTTAGTCATCCGCTTGACAACCCCGGTCAATAAAAGGATCGACAACAGATTAGGTATGGTCATCAACCCCAGAGCTGTATCACCGAACGCCCAAACAATTTCGAGTGAATAAACAGCGCCTAGAAAATGCATGCCGCAAAAAGCAATCCGATACGGTAAAATCCAACGCGGACCAGCCAAATAGTAGATTGCCCGATCTCCGTAATATGACCAGCTAATCGCTGTCGAAAATCCAAACAAGAAAACCGCTAGAGTGACAATCAAGTAACCATAGCCACCGGCCAGGTTGCCCAATCCCTTCTGGAAGGCCCAGGATGTCAGTAGCGAGCCGTTCTGCATAGCCTGACCCTTTAACACCAGGACACCCTCGAGTTGGCTGCCTTGCTGATCGAGGATTACGGCTTTTGCCAGATTGCCCTTTTTTATTTCAATTTTACCGGTGAAAATTGAAGTCTTGGAGTGAATTAAAGGATCATCTGCCAGCAGCACCTGGGTCGCGTCTACCGTTCCGTGGTTGTAGACAAACCCAAATCCCTTGGCCCGGCCTTCAACTATTTGCCAAGTGCCATCGGCCAGGTCCTGCTCGCGCAATTCTCCGTCAGGTTGTACCTGGGCTCCCGCGATAATTGCCTTGATATCTGCTTGCTTGTTGCAGACCAGTCGCTGGTCCTGTTTATCGTGCCAAACGCCGGTCGTTACAATTACCAAACCGGTCATTGTACAGATAACCAATGTGTCGATGAAAGGACCCAGCATCGCCACCATGCCTTCGCGCACCGGTTCATCGGTTTTGGCGGCGGCATGAGCGATCGGCGCGGAACCTTGTCCAGACTCATTTGAAAATAGGCCGCGCTTGATGCCCCAAGTGAGCATGAAGATGAAACCGCCTCCGGCAAAACCTCCGAACTGAGCGGCAGGCTGAAAAGCGCTGCTAACTATCAGATTCAAAGCCGGCAGTACTTGATCATAGTTGATACCCAGGACAATCAGCCCGGCAGCCACATATAGAAGTGCCATAAATGGCACCAACTTGGATGTTACCCGGCCAATTCTTTTTACTCCTCCAAGGATGACAACCGCCACCAGCGTGGATAACAACAGGCCGGTGATCCAGGTTGGTACACTCAGATCTTGCCTCAGTTGATCAGCAACCGTGAACGACTGGACTGCGTTACCCGAACCGAATGACGAGATGACCGTAAAGGCGGCAAAGGCAATTGCCAGAGGCTTCCAACTCTTGCCCAGACCTTTCTCTATTGAATACATCGGCCCGCCGGCAGCGGTGCCATCCGGAGTAATTGTGCGATATCGCATCGCCACGGTGCATTCGGCATATTTTAAAGCCATGCCAAAAATTGCGGTCACCCACATCCAGAACAAGGCTCCCGGCCCGCCATAGTGAATTGCGGTGGCCACCCCGGCGATGTTGCCAATGCCAACCGTGGCCGACAAGGCCGTGGTCAATGCCTGAAAATGAGATAGATCTCCTTTATGATCGGGATCGTCATACTCACCTTTGACAACCCTGATACCATGGCGGAAACGCCTAATCTGCACCCATCCAAGCCTGAAAGTCGTTACCAGACCGGTACCCACGAGTAGCACAACTATCAAGGGTAATGCTTCTGGCCAACCCCAGACTATATTTTCGAGGCCGTGGATGATCTTCTCTAGAATGCTTTGTTCTGCTTCCATGTGCCGTACCTTTTCCAAATAGGGCCCGGCTGTCAAGTAATAGCTGACCTACTATTGAGCCACGGCTGCAAGTATACGTTTTATACTTCATTCTTGGAATTTTGTCTGAAAACATATAAATCATTTACATGAGACTTGTCGAACATAAAAATGAGGCCCTAAGTTAAATATGAAGGATTTTCCGTCATTCGACGACATTCGCCAAGCAGCCCAGCGTATCAAACCGCACGTGCACCGCACGCCAATTTTGACTTGCGAGAGCCTCGATCGTATTTCCGGCTGTAAATTATTTTTCAAACCTGAAAATCTGCAGAAGGTCGGCGCATTCAAATTTCGCGGAGCTACAAACGCAGTTTTTTCCCTGTCAGACAAAGAAGCAGCCCAGGGGGTTGCTACCCATTCCTCCGGCAACCATGCCGCCGCTCTGGCCCTGGCCGCATCTCGTCGCGGAACAAAGGCCCATATTATCATGCCTCAAAATGCACCGGCGATTAAGAAGTCTGCCGTCTTAGGCTACGGCGCCGAGATAACTTTTTGTGAGCCGACCCTGAAAGCTCGGGAAGATGGACTCAACGCAGTGGTAGAAAAGACCGGGGCCGTCATCATACATCCTTATAATGATCCCCTGGTAATTGCCGGTCAAGGTACCGCCGCCCTGGAACTGATTGAAGACGTACCCGACCTGGACGCTGTCATCGCCCCGGTCGGCGGCGGAGGCCTGATGAGCGGTACGGCTTTGGCAATCTCGGCGCTGGCACCCAGAGTACGCATCATCGGGGCGGAGCCAAGCGGAGCAGATGATGCCTGCCGTTCTCTACAAGCCGGTCGGATTATTCCCTCCCAGAACCCAACCACAATAGCCGACGGCTTGCTTACTTCTCTGGGTTCGCTGACTTTTCCAATTCTTCACAAACATCTCGAAAGAATTGTGACCGTCAGTGAGCAAGCCATCATAAGTGCAATGCGCCAAATTTGGGAACGCATGAAATTAGTCATTGAGCCTTCTTCGGCTGTACCGTTGGCTGCTATTCAAGAGGGTCAATGGAAGCAGCAAAATATTCGTATTGGCGTGATTTTATCCGGAGGAAATGTTAACCTCGATGAACTTCCATGGGTTAAGTAAAATTAGGAGAGAGCAATATGTATCAATTCAAGAGAATCCTTGTTGGTCTTAATTTAAGCGATCAGGACAAGGTTCTGGCTCGCTATGCCGGCCTGGCTACGAGAATGGCCCAGGCCGAGCATGTAATCTTTTTGAATGTTGCCAGCATCCCGGATATTCCGGATAAAATCGGCGAGGAGTTTCCTGAACTACTCAAATCAACCCACAATCTTTCCGAAAAACAACTAAAAGAAACAGTCAAGGAACACTTTTTTGGACAACCCGACACAACAACAGAATGCGAAATTGCAAACGGCAAGCCGCTGGAAGTAATCCTGAAATTTATCAGGCAACATGAAATCGACCTGGTGATTGTGGGCAAGAAAAGCGAGGAAAAAGCATCGGGTATGCTTTCAGAAAAACTAGCCCGCAAAGCGCCATGCAGCGTTCTGATCATCTCCGAAGGAATGCAGCCGCAACTCACCAAGATCCTGACAACCCTGGACTTTTCTGATCATTCAGAAAACGCCGTCAAGATTGCAATCGCAACGGCCAAGACCGCTGCCCTTTCCGAAATTTATTGCGCCCATGTTTACGATGTCCCGTCAGGCTATTCAAGAACAGGCAAGAGTTACACTGAGTTTGCCAAGATTATGAAAAATAATGCAAAAAAAGAATTTGACAAATTCATTGCCAAGTTTGATCTCAAGGGCCTGACGGCCCATCCGGTTCTATTACTCGGCGATCGCCCCTCAAAAGAAATTGCCGAATATGTCACCAAAGAAGACTTCGATTTGCTTATTCTCGGGGCCAGAGGCAGAAGTGCTGGAGCAGCAATGTTTTTAGGCAGCGTCACCGAGCGTCTGATTAGGCTGACAGAATGTCCCCTACTAGCCTACAAACAAAAAGGCGAAGGTCTGGGCATCCTGGACGCTATCTTCTCTTGAGATAGATTTAAGTCGTCTGATCTGACAAGAAGTCGACCCCGGTCATTTTTGCAGTAATCTCCCACAAGCGGCCTGGGAGAGTCCGATCGCCGGTATCGATCCGGGGCGCACGCAACTTGTGGTACTTGAAGTAAGCACCGTTGACGCGTTCGACATCCGGGGAAGTTGCCAGATATACAGCCGTGCGGGCAGCCCAATCAGGACCTGGGAAAAGATGTTTGATCATCTTGCCTGTCAGGCTTACCAGGATACCCGGATTGTTCATAGCGATATTGGATGCGACTGGCCCGGGATCTACGGCATTGACGGTCACCCCGCTGCCGGCCAGTCTCCGGGCCAGCTCCTGAGTAAAATAGACAACCGCCAATTTCGATCGTCCGTATGAGCTCCACCAGCTGTAACCATTTCTGAGTTCGAGATCGTCCAGTTTGAGCGAAACAACCCGATGAGCATCGGAGGCAACGTTTACTATTCTGGCCGGAGTACTTTGCAGCAGCCTCTCGATAAGTCTCAGGCTAAGCTGAAAATATGCCAGATAATTCACGGCAAAAACCATTTCAACTCCGTCAGTGGTTTCCTGCCGGGTACGATTGACAATCCCGGCATTGTTCACCAGGATATCCAGCGGTCTGCCGGAAGCCAGAAACTCATTTGCGGCACGATCGATGTCATCGCGGACCGACAGATCACATAGCAAATAGTCGGGCGGGCGGCCGGTCAGGGCAGCTATTTCATCTCTGACCATAATGCACTTTTCGCGGCTACGTCCCAGGAGAACTACTTCGGAGCCCATTTTTGCCAGTGCCCGGGCAACAGCTTGCCCATGTCCGCTGGTCGCGCCGGTAACTAAACTTACTTTTCCCTTGAGGTTCACGTTTTGGTTTTGTTCAGTCTTCATTTGGAATTTCGAACCGGGAGCAGTATTCGGCAAAGGCGTCCTTTACTTTCTGGCGGTCGAGCCCGAAATCTCCCAATGAATATCGATGGCGACCATGTTTGTGCTGCGGATTATTTTTGATAAACGAATTCATTTTGCGCTCGAGTTCCGGCGAGATTTCTTTGCCCAGCCAGCGGTGAATGCGCCGGATCTCCTTGATCGGGTCGGCAATTAAATCGTGGTAAGAAACATCGTGGATCTTGACACCAGGCATTTGGTTGCGGACCGCTAAGGAGCGTTGAATCATTCTGATCGACTTCGCCAGCCAATGCCGTCCGACTTCATCAGTGTCTATTTCGTCACTAAAAACACCACGGCTATGTGCAATCATCGAACAGAACGAAGCCAGAGTACGAACCGGGTCACGGTGAGTCTGGATGATCATTGCCTTGGGAAAAACTGCCAATAACGAATCAAGGTTCTCGAGATGCTGCGGTGTCTTGAGCAACCAGCGGCCTTGCGGGTTCTGGAACTGTAAAAACTTCAAGATCCTTTTGTAGTCTCGATAGGCTTCGAAGTAATCTTGTTGTTCAAGCCAGGCTGAGAATCGCGAGACCCTTTGGGTGGCCTCGGGGACCGTCGACCAAAACGAAAAATCAAACAAGAGGCAATCTTCTTCCGGTCCCCGGGCCTCAATTGGGTGAATAGCGAAGAAATCCGGCGCCAGATATTTCAGACTGAATTGGGCAATCTCGGCCATCCGGATACGCGGATCCGTTCCGCCGTTCTTCTTGCCGGGAATTGGTGCCGGATTGATTGCCTCCCAGGAGGCCAGGTACCGAAAGCCCGGATCAGAAGCCAATAACCTGTGCAATAGGGTCGTGCCGGTCCGTTGGAGACCTACAATGAAAAGTGGAGATTCAATTTCTTGGCGGTCAATCTCGGGATTTCGCTTGAAGGCCTCTTCGATTCTGAGGCGGTTGACAAGTAGCCGAATGAAATTCTGTCGAACCAAGAATCGTCCGAGTGGATGAAGCCGAGCTTCGTCATTAACTGATTCAAGCAGTATTCTCATCCGTCCTCTAAATGAGTTGTCTCCGAAATCCGCCAACCCGGTCTTTCTCCGGGCGGCTTCCATCAGTGACTCTTCGTCCAAATCGGTCCGGATGCCCAGATGCTCAAGAAGCTTGCCTGCCTTATTGGCGACCAGGATCGGCAGCGGGCGATGAGGCCGATCGTATCTGCGTGATGTAGATCTGATTGTCATTTCAACTTTTGTCCAGTTCTTTTACCTTCACAACGCGAGTTTTGGGTTGCGGATGCGCTTCAGCTCGAACCCAACGAAAACACATGGTTCCGAACATGTGTCCGTTGGTGTCGATCCAGTTATCAACTCCCGGATCTTGGTCGGCAACAACTATACGTACCGAGCCATCGTCGCGATAGCTGGCGGAATGTTTATTGATCGCAATATTGAAATGGCGATAGTCAAGAGATTCCATCCAGTGATTATTTAGCTGGAAATTCCAATAGTCACACTTGGGAGGTGCAGCCTCGATGATAAGCGCTTCGCCCTTATCCAATTTCCAATAGCTGTGGAAGTAACAGATGTTGGGATCACCGTGAGCTGCCAGAGATGTGTTCTGATCGAATTCGGGGAGTTGATTAGTGTGGTTCTGAAAATCTTTTGCCCAGTTTGCAAATATTGCCGCGGCACCCGCCACCAGGCGACTGGCCGAACCGAGACCCTGATCAATTGCTTCGGGTGTCAGCTGACTTGGTTTACCAGAACCGTCAATGCGTTCAATTTTTAGATCGGCAATAGTCTCGGCTTGGCGGTCGAGAAACATCTGGCGCACAATCAGCGATGAAGTATCCGGCTCCATGGGCAACCAGTTGCCGGACTGCTTTTCACAACTTAAGATAATCTCAAATGATCCATCGGCCTCAATCTGCAGACTCTTGCCCTCCAAATAACCCGTTTTTGCGCTTCGGCCGCCGGAGCCATAGTTTCCGGCATAAGTTCCCATTCCCAAGTAATGAATTGTTCCGCGACTTCCGGTTATTCGATAGACATGTTTGCCGCTGACTGAGGCCCACTGATAGTAGTTATCGGGATTGTCGGCTCCCATCTTGGCGGTTTCGTGCACCGGCCGAAAAAGTACCGGCGCCAGCGGATCTGAGTATTCAACAAACGCCTCGATTGCCGCTCTGGTTATCCGGCTGAGATAACGAAAGCCCTCGGCGCGGGTTAGCGGATCATCGGGAGCGTTTTCATTCAAGATCGTCTGGCCGGCCATCTTGAGCGTGTCACAAAACTCCTCCCAACTGGTCCCTTTCATCAATCGCTGTTTTGCAGAATCTTCACTCATGTCGTACTCCTACCTGACTAGACTTCTCCGGGTGCCATAGGAATGATAACTCTCATGCACGTTTATAACTGAAATCGGGTGGCGGCTAAAATCAAGTGGTTGATTCTATCCAGATCCTGACCGTTGAACGATAGCAAATCAGTGAAGCTAATTCCGGGCTTCAATTTAATCGGACTCAAAATAAAAGAGTGAGAAGTCGATAAATCGTCCATTCCGTTGGGGACACTCGGCAGAACGTAGTCGACCGGGCCGGTTGCGGGCAAATAGACTTCCCAGGTCCCCTGGGTGCCGATATGTGTTCCCAGGTAAAGAGTAGCCTGATCAATTGCGGTAGCAGTCATCTGGCGTTGCTCGCTGTTATACTGAGCATCCTCGGGAAATGCCAGGAAGTCTGAATCGAAGGAGACTTCGATTGGAAGATCTTTACTGCCATAGGCCACCATGGCCATGTCATTCGGGATGAAAATCGTCGTACCTTTTGGAAGCGCAATTGCTAAAACGACATAGGCACCATGCTGTAAACCGCCATAGACCGGTGCCGCCTTGACCAATGTCGGAGCCACTATGCCGTCAAATGCCTCTGAAGAGTTGAGGCCCAAAGGTGTCAGACCCCACTCGGTAAGTGAATTGACAGAAATCAAGGTCGTGCGAATAGGCAGGCCGCCGAAATGCGGGGTTAGGGGGGGCGTTACCATTGTCCCCATGACTAATGGGACTGTCGGTTCGAGGTCGAAGTAGTCGAAAGATGCCCAATCCGGCCGAATGTCCTCTGTACTCTGATCTCCATTTATGTCGTCGATATCCTGGACTCTGGGCATCAAGACGACTTCGAACATCGGCACCAAAGCGTGCTCGAAAGTAGAGAAATACGGTAAAAGCGCAAGCAATATTTCATCTGTGTCGGTTGTGTCGAACAGGCTGGCAATCTTGGTGGAATCCAGCCCGCCGCCGAAAGCCCAGACTGTTCGGTGGCCTTCATTGCCAAGCGAATAAAATGTGTCTTTTACACTAAGTGGAAATCCCAAATAACTGTAATTTATGACAACCTGCGAGTTTACCAAGACTCTAATTACCTCTGAACCAATATTGATGGCAACTCCGAAGAACTCTCCCATGATTTGGGCATAGCTGAACCTGGCGAGATTGCCGGACAAAGAACAACCGGCCAGACCCAGTGTAGTATTATTCCCGCCTGGCAATACCATTTTTCCCGTCATGCCGCCGGCCTGTCCCAGCCCGCTTCGTGGTGATATCGGAACCAATAAATCTTTCGCGGTAGTCCGGAAGACAGAAACATAATCGTGACTCGAACTGAATACGTGCAGATCAGCAGGCATTTCAGGGTCGTCGAAAGCGGCTTGGCCAACGGCGTCAGTTTGGGCTTCTTGCGAGGTTTGGTTATATTCCAGCCTGACAGTGGCGTCCGCAACAGGTTGCCGACTAAAGAAGTCGATGACAATAACACGCAAGGTACCTTGAGCAACCTCGTTCACCAGACTGAATGTCACCGGATCACTAATGATGCTGCTACCCTGCACCTGAGCGGTAACCTGGGTGCTGCCGACCTGGTTGCCGCCGGTCAATAGACCTACGTCATCAACACCGGCAACCAGCGGATGAGTCGAGCTCCAATCGATTGTAACCGCCGGTACATCTTCGCCATTAATATCCAGGGCGAGCGCATGAATTTGTATCTCTTGTGCAGGCTTGATCGGGCCGCCCTTGGACAGAACAACCACCTGGACCACCGCGGACGGGTTTGTATTTGACTGGCAGATTCCAAAGACGCATTCCTCGGATTGCTCACATTCCGCCGGGCCGCGGCAATAGTGTTCGACACACACACCGCCGATACAGTCGAAATCCGCGCCACACTCCTCTTCGTTGTTACAAGTTTCCACCGGATGACAATGTTCGTCGCGGCATACGCAGGCAATAGTCGAACAGCTATCTTTGCAGTGATCGTCAATTACGCAAATCGGAAGTTCCACACAGATGTTTGCGAGGCAGACAAAATTAGAACCGCAATCCTGGTCGGTTTCGCAGGGGATGATCTCGATACATCTGCGTTCAATGCAGCGCTCTTGCTGACCTTCACAATCCTGGTCTTGCATGCATTCGGCCGGAATGCAGACTCCATTTTCGCAGATTGTCCGATTATCATAGCAGCTATCGTCATCGATACACCATTGGTAGCAGTGCCCATTTTGACAAAGGTAAGTCTCTTCGCAATCCATAGTCGAAAAACAACTGGGAATACAATCGCCAAAATAGCATACCTGCCACTGGGGACAGTCCTGATCCTTAACACACTCAATTACCAACTCACAGACACCGTCAACACAAATTTCAGTTTCCAGGCAATCGGAGTCCGAGTAGCAGATATCTGATACGCATTCGTAGGCTTCACAATGAAATTCCTGATCACAATCGCTGTCCTGACGGCATTGCCCGGGTTCACAGCGGTTTTGGTCACAATGCTCTTTTGCCTGGCAATCGTCATCGTAATTGCACTCAGGTTTTGCACAGTAGCTGTAAACGCAGATGAGCGTGCCTACACAATCGTCATCTTCCATGCAGGCGGTCTTCTGACACTCGCCATGAATGCAGATTGCGTATCTCGGACAATCGTCGTCTAAGTTGCAGCTATCGGATGTGCCGCCTCCCCCGCACCCAGCACAAATGAACAGCAAACTCAGTGAAACTATGCCAAACAAACTTAACTTCAATATTGTGTCTCCAGTAAATGTTTTCGTTAGTAGCATAGAATTCTACCCAGCTTCTATGATTCTCATTCACGGCAATATAATCAGACACGTTATTATTTGTTCTTACTTATGTAGCGTCTCTTGCCTTGAATCTCCAGAAAGACACCGGCCTGATCCATCTTAGACATATCAGCCAGTTTTTCAAGGGCCGGTTGTGTAAAACGAGCCCGATCGCCGCTTAGCACCTGACAATACATTACTCCCCGATCATCTTCTACCAGCGACTCGATAGCGATTGATACTTTTTGGCCGGTATTGAGTCTTCCTTCGAGCAGATTGTATTCTGGTTTTGAACCCAAACTCGTTACGAAGTAGGCTGTGTCGGCAACTTCAAAATATACGTGTTCGGTCTTTTTTCCAATCCGATTAAAGAGGAAGTACTCACCTTGCTCGTCCTTTCGAATGGCCCGATGAAAAAACTCGATGATTTTACTGTTCTCGAAGGGTTGATCTTGATGAAACCACTTGCCATTTTCTGACAGCCTGATCTGACTTTCTTCTTTTGAGGTGATTCTCGGCACGTTTTCTCTAGCGCCTTTTCAGGCGATCATTTAAGCCGGCATCGAAAAAGCGCGGGATGAAATCTGCGTTTTCAAGCGTAACAGACTTTTTTGCTACGGATTTCAAGCCGGGCAACAAATACCAGGGTTCAATTTCAAACCGATAGGTGCGTCCTGATTTGAACTTTTTCGAATAGGTCACGTATTTTCGGTTATGCATCACCCAATGAGCTATTATGATTCGCTCATAATCAAGTTTACCTTTCAGCACTTTCTTCACTTTGTAGACGTTTTCAACAAGACAGTCCCTGAATTTGCGTGCCTGCTTTTTACTCAGCGGAGTAACGATCTCAAGGGTTGCCTCGACAACGATCCGCGGAATTTGTTTGGGCTGTCCCGGGTCAGGTTTTGTTTCGCCGCTCGTTCTGAAAACCTTGCCCAAGTCGTACTTCTTGGCGTTAACAGCTTCTATCGATATCGATTTGCCGCCCGATCTGAGTATCTTTCTCCCGTTGTTTTTGTTGCGACTGACATACAGGTCCGGAAATTCCGCCTCCTGACCAAAGGTAATTCGAGTCGCAACGCGATCCGAGAATTTAAAGATGAACCCGTCGGGCTGACCGTTGTATTTCCGGATGCTGTAGACTTCCGATTTCAGGGCCAGATAATCGTTATGATTCGACCAATGCCAGTTGTGCCAGCCATGTTGCGGATAAATGGTTCCCCGGGATTTAATGCTGACACGATGCTTGATGTCTTTATTACAAATTGACATGCGATAATGACCATCGTGGTTTACGGTCATCCAGTTTCCATCCGGGCTTACAGCCGGACAACAACCGGCTCCGTAAACACGGTGGATTTTAGTAGCCAGATCGACAACCACCATGCGCCGATTCATAGCCCAGTTTCCCTTGCCTTTCCAGCGTCCGACCAGCAGCTTGCCGTTACCAGTCAGCTGCAGTTCTTCGGTAAATTTGCCCGGCAGTTGCAAATCTCGCACCCGGGCCGTCCGGATGTCGACCGAACTTATGCCGCCATCTTCCCGGATAAAGAGTATTTCCTTGTTGTTGGGATGAAAATCGATCGGGCAGGCCCCGCGCATGCCGAAAGCCTTGACTCCGCCAGACAAGTATTTCTCCCCGCTACCATCGGCATTAACCAGCCAAATTTCCCCGACTATTTCGTCGCCCGGTATTCCATCATCTGACCTGAGCACGGCAATCCGCTTGCCATCCGGACTCCAGCGCCCGCACATACCCTCATCAAGAGTCTCAGCTTTCCACTCACCTATTCTGATTGTGTCGATCATCCATTTTTTTTCACCTTGATTAAGATTAGGCGGACGGGAGTAAAGAATGATCCCGTCAATTTCCAAGGCCAGTTGATCGAGGGCCTGGCGTTCTTTCTGGTCGGCAACTTCCGGATAGGGTTTGGCCCAAACCGTCGAAAACAGAAAGAGAACTAACACAGGACTGAATAACGGTCTTGCCATTGTACTTATATGTTGTAGTATATCGTGCCGTTTAAAACAAAGAAAGGGTAAGAATGAATTTCCTCAAACTAAAAACATTTGCTGTTGGTATCCTTTTTGTACTTTTAATCAATACCTCCGGCTGCGGTTACATTC
>JAFDKH010000164.1 GCA_019307065.1 Deltaproteobacteria bacterium | reverse complement strand
GCTGCTCCTCGTCCCTCGGGCCGAAAGCGAGCACGGCGATCATGAGATTGCCGTGCCGGTTCTCACCCTCGATAAAGCATCCCTGTTCACCAAGCGTGAAGGCGCACAGGAAAGGAGCCTGGTCGAGAGCGCCATTGAGACCCGAAACGATCTCGGGTATGCGATCCTGGATCGAGAGCATGCATCCGGCGCAGTAGAAAACGAGAGCGCCCTGGACCGCGCTCGCATCGAAAGGCGCTGCTTCGATGGCCTGGGTGGCGACTCTCCCCGCGCGCGTGGCGAGACTGTCGGCCGTGCCGGTCATCAAGACGATCTCGCTACCCTCAGCGATCTCTGCGAACAGTTGGAGCCCTCCATCTTTCAGGGCTTCGACAGGGTAAGACAGCCGGAAATAGGGAATTCCGGCGACCTTGCCGACGGGAGTTCCCAGCGGTGAAAATGAGGCTAGCGGCACGAGATCTCCACCCTTGGCCAGGAGTGTCGCAATCAGACCGCCGGTCCACTCGTTGTATACCTGAGCCGCGGGGCGGCCGTCGATTTCGTGCAGGGTCCTTTTCGTGGCGCGCGTGACCAGGCCGCTGTGGGCGGTGGGTTCGTAGCCGCAGTGAAAGGCGAAGCCGAGGCCGCCGGAGGGGAAGAGGGTCGCGACGGAGACCGCCTGGCGATGCACGCTGCCGTTGGCGAACTGCTGCCACTGCCCGCGCATGGAATTGTTGGCCGAGGTTCCCCCGATGATCGGTACACTTCGCCCGAGATGTTGCTCGATAGAACGAATCATTATCTCTTCATCTCCGGGGTAAACGGTCGTGATCACGGCCGCGGGCATTTCACCTGCGCGGCCGGCCTGAGCCAGCGCCTGTTCCAGGGCAGCCTTGGTTGCGGTTTTTGGCTCGTCCCCGGAATCGGCGATCCCCGTGCCGTAGCCGCCCGCTGGATCGAAGACTCCCAGGATACCGAGACCCTTTTCGTCCCGAGAGTGAAAGCCCGCTTGTGTCGCCACGCCGAAACACGAAGTGCCGCCCTGAAGAGGAACATCCGGCGCCAGCGCATGCAGGCGGTTGATCAGCGCCTCATTATCGTAGTCACACGAGCTGTGCACCAACAGGAGGTGCGGAGTACCTTCCAGCTTCTCCAAAAGAGCCGCGTAGCTTTCCGAGGCGGCCTGTTCCGGGTTGGGATGGCTCGACGCTGCGACGGCGATTCTCATGGCGATTCTCCTTGCGCAGGAAGTTCGTTGCTTTTCAACCAGTACTGCCCGGATGTTGTGCTCGATCTGGGTTGGTTCGGGTGACGATTTGTCTTCTCGCCTCTTGCTGCTCTTTAATGAGCTGGGCCTTGATTTCTCGCTCGGTTTGCATGATTTGAACCCCACCCCGGCCGCAATGTTCTTCTATGGCCGATGCCTCGAACATAGTACAAGGCCTGTCTTTTTGGCAATAGGATCCTATTTGGACGGGTACTTGACCTGCTGGGCGGGGTGCTTGGGCGGGCTGCCAGGTGAACCGTCTAGGAACCGTCTAGGGGCACTTCGTCTCGGTTGGTGCCCGTCTCCTTGCAAACGTGTTTTATGTCTGTTATACTGTTGTTATAACAATGGTGTAACGGAGGTGTGAACGTGATTAAGAAACTCACGACTATTGGTAACAGCCTTGGCATAATTATCGAGCGCCCGATCCTTGAGTTGCTGCGCATCGACAGGGAGACATTGCTAGAGGTGAGCACCGACGGAGACGCTCTCATTATCCGTCCCAATCGTGCCGAGCACGGGCAAAATGTAAAGGCATCGACCAAGCGGATGATGGATCAACATGACAAAACCATGCGAAAGCTCGCTGAATGAATCCCGAGTTCTTGAAACTCGACGACGTCCTAGAGATTCACAGACTCCAACTCACACGGTACGGCGGTTTGTCCGGGATTCGAGATCAGGGCTTGCTCGAATCTGCGCTGGCTCAGCCTATGGCGGCGTTCGACGGTGAATTCGTCCACGCGAATCCCTTCGGCATGGCGGCCGCTTACCTGTTCCACATCGTAAAGAACCACGCCTTTGTCGATGGAAACAAGCGGACCGGTTTGCTCGCTGCGCTTGTGTTTCTCGATATTAACGGTGTTGTCATCGATCATAGTTCCGAGATTCTATACGATCTGACCATGGCGGTTGCAGAAGGGCGAATAGGCAAGGAAGAAGTTGCCGCATCCCTGCACCAAATCGCCGATATCGCCTAATATTCCTTCTCCCCTTGATTTCATGTTTCAATTGACGAGGAATGTCATTTGGGCGGGTACTTGACCTGCAGGCTGAGCTTGACTTCCCAGGCCTCAGGAGTGTCGTCGGCGTAGGAAACCCGGTCATAACTGAGCAGCACGAAATTGTGTTTCAAGAAATGAAAGGCAAAGCCTCCGATTATTCGGGTGGCGGTCGGATCGCCGCCGTCTTTGTCCCAGTCGAACCAGTCATAACGCCCAATCAGGGTCGACTTGATCCAGGGCAGCTTGATTTCTGCGAAAACTGAAAAGCCCTGAAAGTCGAGCGCAGCCCCAGAGGCGTCGAGCATGTCGCCCTTTTGATTGCCCTGACCGGCGGCATACTGGCCGGTGATGACGAAGTACTCGTGCTCGTATGAGGCCATGGCGGTATGAACCAGCCAGGCCGGCTCCTCGGCGCTGTTGCCCTTGCCGTAGATCAACAGGTAAGAAAACTGCAAACCGGGCAGCACAAAACCAAGCGGGCGCACACTCAAGCGCGATTGGAAAACTTTGTTCTGGTTGTTCTCTTTGGCATGGCAGCCGCCGCCGTTGTACATCCCCAGGGCGAAGCTGCCGTACTTGCCGGGATATTTCGGGTTGACCTTGTCACGGTACTCTTTGTCGAGCTTGGTACCAATCAGCCCGCCCAGGGTTAGACCTAAGTCGGCCGAGTTGAGTAAGCCGTTGCGCTCGATGAACATGGTGCCCTGCATGCGATACCAGTTGATATGTTCTTCGAAGTCGAACCAGGGCGTGTGGACGATTCCGAATTCTAGATAAGGATTGGTGATGATCGAAGTTTCTAAAGGCCATCGAAACTTGCCGTAAAGATACTTGAGCCGAATCTTCCAGTCTCCTTCGTCTTCCTGATGGGTATCGATTGTCACCCGCGGAGTGAACCACTCGACCGGGACTAGCTTGATATTCACATAGCCGCGGCCGATATGGGTGCGGTTGTAAGGGGCGCCGGCATCTTCTCCCCAGCCGTAGGAGATGTACCACTGGGTCCCGACCTTGACCATGTCCCAGACTTCTTTCCAGGCCGGCGAATCTGCTTCTTTCTCAGGCGTGTCGTCTGTTTTTTCTTCGACCTTGCGCTCTGTCTCCTGCGCCCGGACCGGGCTTGAGGTAATTCCATAACCAGTCAGAAGTGCGGCCAACACTATTAAGGTTTTCGCTCTAGTTTTTGTTTTCAAGTTGTTACCTTCGTGATTGGGAACTCGAGCCAGAAAATAGAACCATGCGGGGAGGCTGTGTCCAGGCCGACCTGTCCGCCCATAGCCTCGGTCAGGTTCTTGACGATCGATAAACCCAGGCCGGTGCTGCCCATTTCACGCGATCGGCCGGTATCCACCCGATAGAAGCGTTCGAAAATGCGGGCCTGATGCTTTGGCTCGATACCCGGGCCGTTATCGCTGACTTCGATGCGAACTGTTTTGTTCGAACAGCGCGCACGAACGGTCACCTGGCCCTTGCTGGGGGTGTACTTGATGGCGTTGTCGAGCAAGTTAAAAAACACCTGGCCCAGGGCCTTCTCGTCGGCGTGCACTTGCAGGCCCGGCTGCAGGTCTATTTTCAGAGTCAGGTTCTTGGCTTCCGCGGCTTTTTCGACGGTGTCGACTGTGTAGCGCGCCACGGCTTCGACGGAAATGTCCTTGGGTCTCAAATTATACTCGCCGGAGTCGATCTTGGATATGTCCAACAGATCGTTGATCAGGTTCGATAGCCGCTCTGCGTTGCGCTGCAGGGCACTAAGAAACTCCCGGGCGGTTTCCGGATCGTCCATGGCTCCACTCATCAGCGTCTCGGCATTGGCCCGGATGATGCTAACCGGCGTCCTCAGCTCGTGGGAGACATTGGCGACAAACTCTTGTCGTATGGATTCGAAGCGGTCGCGCTCCTCGACTAGGGCCGCCACAAACCTTTCAGGTTCGTCGGCCTGAGTCAATTCTCTCTTGACGACCCGCATCAAAGCGCGCGACATGAGAAAAGAGGCCAGGCCGCTCATGAAGACGGCCGCACCGACACCCAGGATACCGGCCACGAACAACAGCAGCTTGAGCCCGGCGATGGCGCGGTCCAGATCGGTAAGCGGCATGGCCATGCGCACCACGCCCCGGCCGTCATCGAGCGGATAGGGCAGCGCCACGTAGACCATGTCGGTTCCCAAGGTGGCACTGTGGCGCTTTGCAGACCCCCGGCCGCTTGACAGGGCCTCGAGGACTTCTAAGCGCAGCCCGTGGTTCTCGACTTTTTGAATCTGTGTGGGCGACAGCTCGGAGTCGCCCAGCACCGAGCCGTCCTGGGCGATTACGGTTACCCGCGCGGAGGTAGCCGAACCCAGTCGGTCGGCCAGTGCATCGACTGCCTCGATCGTGCTTGCCTCCGGGTGAGACTGGATCAACTCACGCGCGGTTCTGGCGTGCCGATATAGCTCGGTTTCTTTTACCAACTCGATCTCGGCGCTAAGCTTTACCTCGAGGTAGAAGCCGCTGGTGGCCACGACGGCGATCACCAAGATGACGGACACTAAAAAGAGCTTAATCCGGATTCCGAATCTCAAGACTGGTCTCCATCCGAATGCACAGTGAAGCGGTAGCCGACGCCGCGCAGCGTTTCGATATACTTACCGGCCGATCCCAGTTTCTCACGCAGTCGCTTGACGTGGGTGTCGACGGTTCGTGTCGTTTGTTCGGCGTCGATCCCCCAGACATCGGAAAGCAGAGTGTCGCGCGATTGCACCCGGCCCTTCCTGGACATAAGCGTCGTCAGCAGGCGGAACTCCAGGGCGGTCAAACGAAGCTCCCTTTCTTCCACCCAGGCCCGATGGGCAACCGGATCGACATTGAGATTTCCGAAGCTAAGTTGCTTATCTTGACTATCTTCAGGATGAACGCGGCGCAGGATGGCTTTGATCCGCAGCATTAGCTCACGGACGCTGAATGGTTTAACCACATAGTCATCGGCCCCAACCTCGAAGCCGACCACCCGGTCAATTTCCTCTCCCTTGGCTGTCAGCATCAGAACGGGCACGCCCTTGGTGATTTCGGATTGCTTCAGGCGTCGGCAGACTTCGATGCCGGAGATGTCGGGCAGCATCAGGTCGAGCAGGATCAGATCGGGAACGGGCTTTTGCGAGGCCGATTCCAGTCCCTTTTGGCCGGTCAGGGCACTCCGGGTCTGATAGCCCCCGCGCTGCAGGTTGTACTCGAGAGTTTTGACCAGGTCTTTCTCGTCCTCGACAATCAGAATCAATTCCGCCAAGTCTCAGCCCTTTTCATTGATCACCGGTTCTTCCGGGTTCATGAAACCGATGTGGGAGAACGGGTTCACCGCAGTCGAAGCCACGTTCTTCAGGTGGCTGGAGATGCGCTTGAAATACCGGGCCGTCAATGCATAGGCGACGGCCTCGTGGGAGCTTAGCTTGGGGTCTTGCAATAAAGACGCCAGGATCTCCTCGCAGGCCTGGTTTATTTCGAGGTGGCCTTCGATCACGTCATTAGCATCGGTCTCCGAACCGTCGAAGAGAGCCCTCTCAGCCTTGTCGAAAAAGCTTTCCACCTTGGGGAATATACCCTTCAGTTTTCTATAATAGCGGCTGTTGATTAGCGGTTTCGGTAGCAGCTTGGCGAGATCGAGCAGGTTCTTGGAATAGTCCCCTACTCGCTCAATGTCGGTGGTCACCTTGATGAAAATCAGCTCCCCGCCCACATTGTGACAGGCGGAGATGCTGAGGTGCTCGACAATCTTTTTGCGGATGTCAACCACCAGCTCGTTGATCTCGCGGTCCCGGGCGTAGAGGTCGAACTCGACGTTCCGTTGCTCCAGGATGGCGAGCGAACTCGCCGAGAAGATGTTCTTGGCCAGCTCGAACATCTCGCGGATCTTCTCTTCGGCCTCGACCATCACTCCGTATGTTCGATAGGCCTGCAGGATTTGCTTCAGCATCAAGACACCCCTCAATCAGAACAACAAAATCAATATACCCGGAAAAGCGAAAAACACCAGCACCACGTACACCAGGGCGATCCAGCGGCGCTTAGCCGTTGCGCGGCTCAGCGTCTTGGCTGCCCAGATGGGTATCCCGCGCAGCGGCAGAAACAGAAACGTGCCCAAGAGGTTGAAGATTAGGTGCTCCAGGGCGATGGTCACGGCCGCCGGATTTCCCGTCACCAGGGCAGCCAGGATGGCCGTGATGGTGGTGCCGATGTTGGCTCCCAGCATGTAGGGGAAAACGGTTTCGAGCCTGACGATGCCCGTGCCCAGCAACGGAATCACCACACTGGTTGTGACCGAGCTGGATTGAACCAAGGCGGTTACCAGGGTACCGATCACCAGGGATCGGGCCGTGCTGGTGAACAGGTAACGGTCGACGATCAGCTCGAGCTTCTTGGCCACGGCCCCGCGCATGATCTTCACCATGCGTGAGAGCGCGAAGATTAACATTCCCAGGGCCGCAATGATCAAAATCACCCCCAGAACCTGGTTGTTGGAGATTAGGTATTGGCCGGCCGAGGTGATCGCATTTGCGGTGGGCTTGACGATCGCCTTGAGCGGGCTTTGGAAAGTGGTTCCCTCCACGCCCACCATAAGCTCGGAGAAAAACGTGGCCAATTTCTGGGTGGGATGAAACAGGACTTCAATCGGAAACAAAATGATCACAACGAAAATATTGAAGAAGTCGTGGACCGTGGCGCCGGAGAAGGCCAGCTCGAACTCCTTGCGTTTTCTAATGTGGCCCAAAGAGACGATTGTGTTGGTGACCGTGGTGCCAATGTTGGCTCCCATGACCATCGGCACGGCCTGCTCGATGTTCAGGGTGCCCGCCGCTACCATACCTACCACGATAGCGGTCGTGGTCGATGAACTCTGTATGATGCTGGTGGCCAAAATGCCGAGGAACAGACCCACCAGCGGGTTGTCAGTGACCTGGAGAAGTTCCTTGGCTGTCTCTTTGCCGATCAGCTTGAAGGATCCACCCATTAGCTCGATGCACAGGAAGAACAGGTACAAAACGGCGATGAACTGAAGTACTTTGAGGACTCTTTTCAAGGGTGCAGCACTTCTGACTGGAAACAATGGACTCATCTAAGCAGATGATGTACGCCGAATGTGACAAGCGGATTACAGGCAAGTGACGATTGGGTGAAACCGGTATTATTCCGATTCTGCCGGTTTGCCGGCCAGTTGTTGCAGTACCCGGGTGTAGCTTTGAGCAGGTTGCTTGAGTCGCGGAAAACGTCGATAGAGTGCAAAAATCGCAGACATCCGCGCAAAAAGAGGCACCAATTCGGCCAGACGTGGAACCCGTGCAATCCCGCGCAGGGCTATGAGAATGTCTGTCATTTTTGGTAGCGGTATAGCTTGGTCCAGACCGGCCCGGTAGATATCGGCCGACATTATGCCCGAAGAAAGCAGGCTTTCAATGTCTGTACAAGACAAGCTTTGGGCATAGCGGCGGAAGACATCGCAGGCGGCACAGACCGCGCCGAATTCACGCTGGTAGTTTGCCTGGTAAGTAAGCAAGCTTAATTCATGGCCGGGATCGTCGTGACCGGCGACCGCCTCGGTCAATGCGCGCGCGGCCAGCAGGCCGGCACCCGTCCCTGAGCCGTGTGCGGAAAAAACCTGGCAGGCGCAATCGCCGACCAGGGCCAGGCCGGGAGCGACCAAACGGTCGTAGGCCCGGCGAAGTGGAACCAGACCGGCGCCGCCGAAGATGCGTTGACCGATCCAGGGTTGGGCTTCTTTTAGTTGTTGCATCAATTCGGGGCCGCTCAGATGATTACCGTCGGCGATACCACCGGTCAGCAGATCGACAGTTTCGAGATTTGCCCCGAGCATGATGGTCAAGGTGGAGAACCCGCCGTCCACTCCGATGCGCGAGTAATTATCGGCCGGGCCTAGATCGTGCTTCTCGAGAAAAGCAGCTGCCCCGGCCCGATCTTTTACCGCACAAATTTCTTGAGCGGCGCTGCAGAGGTGTTGCGACCCGACCGCCGGACAATGGCGGGACAGGGGAGGGACCAGTTTTCGAAGGGCCCCGGCCAGGCCGCTGGCATCCACGAACAGGCGCGCCTTGAATGTCAATTGGCTGGGGCGACCTTGCTTTAAGCGTCGCTCGGTGGTCAGGCTAACCGGCCGGCCGCTATTGAGGCGTAGATCTTTTATGAAAACACGATCGAACAACTCGACCCCGGCCCGGCGGGCGAGTTTGTGCAGCCGGGCAACCAGAAGCTCGACATTTACACTCATGATCGGGCTGGGCGAAATGACCAGGCGATCTTTTTCGTTTTTACCAGTCAAGACGAAGGTTCGGGCGGTGCCGTGATCTTCGGGGGGCTCGGGTATAGTCAGGCCGGCTTGTAAAAACATCCAGCTCGGCACCCCGTTTATCCAGTGGGCCCCGGCCTGGGTCAGGGGCCGTTTTTCGATCAGAGCTACCCGGTAGCCGGATTGGGCCATAAAAAGGGCGCAAGCCGAGCCGGCCGTGCCGGCACCGACAACCACTACGTCGTATTCCTTCGGCTTTTTGGGCATCCGTGCAGGTGCTAAAAGTTTTTTATTTGTTCAAGACTTCGTCGAACCCGGGCAGTTCGTCAATCTTGGGCATGAAGATGATTTCGACTCGCCGATTAGTCGAGCGGTTTTCAGGAGTCTCGTTGTCAACCAGGGGATCGAACTCCGCCCCTCCGGCGGCGCTGAGCATTTCGGGCGGTACGCCGGCCTCGACCATCAGCTTGACCACTTCGGTAGCACGCTGGACGGAAAGCTCCCAGTTGGAGGGGAAACGGGCCGAGCGGATCGGGGTGGAGTCAGAATGGCCGAGCACCTGAAACTTGCGCCCGGCGAAGGTGGCGATAGTCATGGCCAGCTCCTCGATGGCTACTTTGGCTTCGGGCTTGATCCGGGTACTGGCCGGCGGAAAGACGACATCCGAAGACATCTGAACCAGCATGCGTCCGTTTCTGATTTTGACTTGCAAAGTGCCGGCATCGATCATCTTACGGAGTTTATTCAGCAGGTTCCGGTAGTCAGCCGACCGCTTCTCGGCGGCGGCTTTCATGCGATTGAGCTCCTGGATCTGGGAGGCCAGTTTTTTCTGCTCTTCCGACATCTTGGCCCGTTCCTTGGTCAGGGCGCCCTTCTCGTTGAGCAGCGTGTCGATTTGCATGCCGCGCGCCGCCAGATCGGCTTCGATCTTTTGTTTCAAGCCGAGCGTGGTTTTAAGATCGCCCTCGCATTTCTTTTTCAGTTCGGATTGCTCGTCGCGTTCCTTGGTGAGTTTCTTCTTGGCGCTTTCAAGTAAATCAGTCGCGGCCGCTCTCTCGTCGTCCATGAGCTGTTTGTGGGTGCTGCTCATCATGCATCCGGAAAGAGTGAAGTTTGCTAGCAGGCAAGTGACCAGTATGGATAGACCGCTTTTCATGATTAGACCTCCCAGTATGTACTTTTAGTGGCAATAATTGCTCTTATTTGGGTGAACCTTAGCAGACCCACCGGGCAGCACAAAGATTTTTTATTGTGCGGCCGACAGGTATAATAAACCCATGCAGCTGAAGGAAAAAAACCTGCTGGTCGTACTGGGGCCGACCGCTTCCGGAAAAACAACTTTGGGAGTCAACCTGGCCGACCGGTTTGGCGGAGAAATCATTTCGGCCGACTCGCGCCAGGTCTATCGCGGGCTCGATATCGGGGCCGGTAAGGATCTCGATGAATATTTGCTGGCCGGAAAAAAAATCCCTTACCACCTGATCGATGTGGCCGAACTGGATACGGTCTATAGTGTTTTTGATTTTCAGCAACAGTTCTACCAGACATTTGAAGCCTTGATCGATAAAAGAGTCATGCCGGTTATGGTTGGCGGGAGCGGCCTGTATGTCGAGGCGGTTCTCGAGGGCTACCAAATGGTGGCCGTCCCCGAAAACAAGCAACTTCGTGAAGAACTTGCCGGGCTAAATAAGGCCGAACTGGAAAGCAAGCTGCGCTCGTTGAAAAGCGATCTGCACAACACGACCGATTTGGTCAGCCGCGAGACCCTGCTGCGGGCAATCGAGATTGCCGTGTTTTCACACGGCCGCGCTCCTGAACCGGCCCCCGAAATCAAAGCCCTGGTCTTGGGAACCCGGTTCGAACGGGCCGAGTTGCGCAAACGCATCGAAGAACGACTGGCGCAGCGTCTAGAGATCGGTCTGATAGAAGAGGTCGAAGGTCTACGGGCCCAGGGGGTGTCTTTTGAGCGCCTGGATTCTCTGGGGCTCGAGTATCGCTTTGTGGCGGACTTGATCCAGAAAAAAATCAATAGCCGCGATGAGCTCTTTGAAAAACTATCGGCTGCGATTGCCAAGTTTGCCAAACGCCAGCTAAGCTGGTTCAGGCGGATGGAACGCCGCGGGATAGAAATTCATTGGATTGAGCAAGCCTCGTTCGAAGAGGCCTGTAAAGTAGTTGAGCTAAACTGCTAAGGGCTGAGCCTAGGGGTGAATCTCAATATCGATTTTCATGTCGGTGGTTACGTCCTGGGTCTGGCCCTGGGCCTTGATCGTCATGGCCATCGAAGTCTCCAGGTTCAGAGTGGACTTGGGTACCGGCAAGGTCAGATCGAACATAGCCGATCCGCTGGCTTTAGTCTTGAGCGAGTTGAGGGTCGCACTGGTACCCGGGGGAAGGTTGGGCAATTTCATCTGTTGCTTTTTGGCGAATTGCGACACCTTGATTGCCAGCTTGCCTTTGTTGCCTTTTATTTCGGTAAGCTCGTATTCGGCCGTCTGGATTAACTTGAGCGCGTCGGTGTTGAGCGGCATGGTTACTTTCCATTTCGCCCCGATTCCGACAGGCTCTTCGGGCAGGGGCGAAGAAAGCTGCTTGAGTTGCTGGCGCAGATTGTCAATCATCTGCTGCAGCTGCTGGCTGGCTCCGTCGGGAACATTGATTTCGGCATCTTCGGTGAATCCGCGCGGGGTCACAATCGCCCAGCCGGACATTCCGACTGTCTTTTTTAGTTCGGTTTGCATGGTCTGGACAACCAGGGGCGAGGCGCCCTTCTCGTCGACAACCTCGGCCGAGCTGACTATGAAGGTGTACTTGAGGTTGCCCTCTTTGGATACACTCTTGCTGTCGATTTCCATAGTCGTGCGCGCCACCGGCAGAACCGTCTCGGGCTGCTTGATCGCACCCATCGACATGGCCATGGACATTTTCATGTCCATCACCAGCTTGTCTTTGCGTCCGGCCTGGCAGCTTCGTCCGCGGCTCGGCGCCGGCTTCTTCGAGCTTGACCGTAATCTTGTCCGAACCGGCTTCGGCCGACAGATTGGGCGTGCCGTCAGAGGACTTGGCGATTTTCTTGTCGGTCTTCGAGCCGGTTTCATCGGCTTTCTCTTGGCAGTAGACCAGGGACAAAGCCAATAAGACCATTAAACTCATTTTAAATATGCGCATCAAACACCTCCACGTGATCTGTCTCAATTGCCGCTCACCATAGTCCAGACTCTTGTGAGGGTCAATGCATTCCAAATTCGCCCAATATTGCGGCGGCGGCAATAAAAGAGGAGTTTTTGTAGGGGCCGAATAAAGATCGTGGCATGTGCCCCTACTAGAAGCCACGTCATTCCGTCAAGGTTCTGGACGGAACCCATACTGCGAAGACTGGGTCCCCGACTAAGGCATTCGGGGATAATGAAATGGACCCGCTCCTTTACATTCGGCTTCGTAATGAGCCAAAAATGTAAAAACATTTTTCCACAAAAAGGAGTGGGCCCAATGAGAAACGTTAGCAT
>JAFDKH010000359.1 GCA_019307065.1 Deltaproteobacteria bacterium | reverse complement strand
GTCATCGAAACCGTCCCGGATTAACTCCCAGACCGTATTGCCGGTGTGGTCGGCCGATACAACTACATAGCCATGCGAAGCCAGATGGAGTGTATAGAATACCGACTGCCAGCGAATACCGTACGAGCCGTGTGAAAAGAGAACCAGCGGATATGGGCCGTGCAAGTTGTCGATGTCGGCATCACGAACCGCCTTGGTTTCCATCCCCGGCAGACCGGCATTGACCAGCCTTTGATAGTAGTCGTCGCCAAGGTAGTCCGGACTGGCCTCCCAGTCCACTTCGTAGGTCCACTTGGTCAAATCGCGGGATTCTTGGACCGCCGGGTACCAGGCTTCGACCAGGAAACTGCGCGGTTGTCCGGTTTCGGAATCAATTCGAGATTCGTCGACGAATTCGTATGTGACTACTCCGACCGGAAATGGACCCGCCAACATGGGATCAGGTGCGGCCTTGGGACCGGCCGGTAAAAAAGGCAGGTAGTCGTTTTCTGAGCTGCCCCCGCAACCTGTAAGAATTAAAACCAGGGCAAGTAGGCCTAAGCTGACAAGTAAACTGTTTTTCATAGACCAATACTAGCGCTAATAACAGTCTAGTGGAAGCTTGAAAAGGTTTCACGACCCTGATTCAATAACGTAAGTCAAATCAACGGGAGACAGGTATGGATAAATGGGAGTCCTTTCGAGGTCAGTTTCCGGTATGTGATGAATATGTATACCTGAATCACGCGGCCGTTTCGCCTCTGCCTTTGTTAGCCAAGCAGAAAATGGATCAGTATCTGGAAGAACGGACAAAACACGGGGCAGCCCATTACCCGGATGTTATATGGGAGATGTTAACCAATGGCCGTAATCTCGGCGCCCAGCTACTGAATACCAAGCCGGATCAAATTTTCTTTGTTCGATCAACCTCGCAAGGTTTGGGAGTTGCAGCCACGGGCATTCCGTTCGAAGCGGGCGACAATCTGGTTCTGGTCGAGAAGGAGTTTCCCGCCAACCTGCGGCCCTGGATGCCGCTCAAACGGCGTGGTGTCGATGTGCGCCTGGTGCCTCAAAGGCAAGGCCGGGTGTTGATCGATGATCTGGCAGCAGCTATGGATGATCGCACTCGGGCAGTCAGTGTGAGCTTCGTTCAATTTCTTTCGGGCTTTCGAATTGACTGCGCCAAAGTTGGTGAGCTTTGTCGCAAGCACGATGCGCTATTCGTAGTCGACGCCATTCAAGGTATCGGGGCCTTTGATTTAGATGTCGAAGCCTGCGGAGTTGATTTTGTCTCGGCCTGTTCACATAAATGGATGCTGGGCCCCGAGGGGGCCGGTTTAGGATACGCTTCGCCCCGAGCTCTGGAGAGAATCGTGCCCGCCCTCGAGGGCTGGTTGGCAGTCGAGAACCCGTTCGATTTTTTCGACTTGGAACAGCCACTCAAGTCGACAGCCGCGCGTTACGAAGAAGGTGCCTACAACAGCGTTGGCCTGGCCGGCATGCTGGGAAGCCTCGAGCTACTGCTGTCTATCGGCATCGATCAGTTGAGCGAAAGAATAATTGGTTTGAGCGATTATGTTGTCGAGGGCTTGAAGACACGTGGATGGCAGGTTCACTCGCCGCGCAAAACCAAAGCCGAAAAATCCGGCATCGTTCTGGCAAGTAAAGAGGGCGTAGACTCCGAAGAACTCGGCAAAAGGCTAAAGGCCGAAAAAATCGAGCTATCTTTGCGGGCCGGAGCCCTGCGCATTGCTCCACATGGCTATAATACAAATGAAGACCTGGATCGATTGCTGGCTTTATTAAAATAGGTGTCAGTGGTTCTAAAATAAAGCGAGGTGCTACGACATGAAAAAGATATTGATAATTGCGGTGATCCTGGCGGTGCTGGGAGGTGGTTTTTTCGTCTACCTGCAGATTACCAAAATGGATCGCTACCTGGAGGAGGCCATTTCGACCGGCTACATCTCCCTCGACGAAGCCGACTACCTGGCCGATTACATGGACGATCCTCGCGTCCGGGAAGTGTTTCGAAAGCGCCTGATCAGCATCCACGGCAACATTGGGTCGGAGAAGCACCCCAAGCATCGGCCCATCTTCGATCGGGCCTTTTCCTCCCACAAACTGAAAGTCGATGATGAGGTGGGCAAGGCGCTGATGAGGGTCATGTTCATCCACGACTACATGGGCGCCAAGAACTGGGTTGAAGACTACGAAACCAATCCCAAGATGACCATTGCGCTGACCAACCAGCTGAAGTATGCCTCGTCTGACTACCTGGGCATGCTGATCGGCGAACTGGAGGCCCGCAAGGTCAAGGTTACCAACGACCTGGTGAAATACGTTGTGGCTGCTTCAATGAGCCACGGTGAATCGAAAGAAGGGCAAGCCTACCTGAAGAAGGGTTTTCCGAAAAACGGCGATGTCCTGACCTTGTCGGGTGACAGTGTCGATCCCAACAACGACCCACGGATCTCCGAAGGATACGCCTACTTGTTTGCGCGCAAGTCCTTTCCCAAGATGGAAGAGTGGTTGTTCGACAGGCTGCATGCAAGGTTGCTCAAGCACCCGCCCGAAATCACCGAAGAATACCTCAATGGGTTGGTCCGAGCCATGCAGGCTCAGCCCGTCCCCCGCGTGGTTGGGCTGGCTCGTGCCCTGGGGCCTCTGGGTGCCCAGAGGCTGCGTAAATTCGCGAGTAGTCTCGAGCGGAGTGAAGACAAAGCCGCTGCCGCCAAGCTCCTGGCAGCCTTGGGCTCAGGCTCACTCGAGGACGTCGACCCAATTCTGAACGATCTTAAAGACCAGTTGATGCGCCACGACCATGATGCCGATGATCGTAAGAAACTGGTGGCCCAGGCAGGCGCGTCGCTTGCGGCGTTTGGCCCCAAGATCATTCCCCGGCTGATCAAAGAGATGAATGGCGACAATGGCCACGTAGGCGCGGCCGCCGCCACCGCCCTGGCCGAACTCGACCCGGTATTGTTGGCAAAGGAACTGGTCCGTCAGATCGAGGCCAAGAACAAAAAGTGGGGCTATGGAGTTGCCATAGAGAAGCTGGTAGAGGCTCCAGCCTCCCCGGAGATCGACCGGTTCTACGAGTTGATGGTGCCGACGGTTCCTGAAGATGCAGTTAAGGCACTCGCCGAACGGCTGGACGGTCCTCGGTTCGTATCCGCCCTGTTTGTCAATATGCCCCGCAAACAGAAATACGACCCCCAGGAGATCCTGATCTACAGCTCTGCGCTGAATCAAAAAAAAGGGGCCGCTCCCCAGGTGGCTCGTCAACTGGAGCACGAGCTCAAGATTGCGGGCGGCAAGCCCGACAGGGTCTTCTGGCTGGTCAAGTTATTGGCGCTCGAAAAGCTGGGCCAAAACGGTGGCCCGGAGACCAAGGCCCTGGTACAGAAGTTCGTAGGAGACAAGGGCTACTATGTCGACGTACGAACCACGATCGACAGCCGCAGCGGCTCCGAGATCGACTCCCAATCGGATACCCATACCTTTGCCACCCTGGCGTACAAGGCGTTGAAGAAGATCGAAGCACGTGAGGGCGGAAAATAGGCTAGGGGTCGGAGGGTCTCATATGATTCCGCTGCAAAACCCCTTTACTTGCGAGCGGCTCGTTTTGCCCGCGGGGGTGGCACACGAGCACGAATCAAGTGAAGTTCCCCGCGTTTGA
>JAFDKH010000030.1 GCA_019307065.1 Deltaproteobacteria bacterium | reverse complement strand
GGCCGTAGGATGCCACGACTTTGCCGGCGATAACGTTACGAACCAGTTCCCTTCGATCAATTGCTTTGGGTGTCTCACCCGATAGACGCACAAAGTTTCGCGGACAACCGGCTTCGGTCTGGGTGAACAGCTGGTGAGTGTCGGAGTTGCCTATCCCGGCCCGCACGACCCCGTAATCCATCAAACGAAACCAGTCATCGATGACGCCCTCGTGCGAGGTACACGGTGAATCCGCCGCAGTCCACTCAGGATCACATTTGCCATCCAGACAATCTGCCCCGCCGCACTCGTCAGCAGTAACACAGGCTGTAAAACAAGCCATGGTTTCTGGGTCACAGGCCTCGTTAGTTTTGCAATCCTCGTCCTGAGTGCAAAAACTCATCAAGTCACATTCTTCCGACCCGTCTGAAAACCACAAAGCCTCTTGCTCTTCGGGCGTGCGCTTGATGATGCTCTTGATGAATTCACGATCCAGTTTAATCAGGCCTCGCTCAACTATATCCGGCGAAGCCCCGCGCTCGGACTGCAACTGAACTATCGTCCGGGCATGGTTATAGGCTCGCAACTCGCCGGCCGAAGGGGTTCGAATCAACTCGAATCGTTTCGAGTTGAACAGCTCGAGGCCGTCGAAGCGACCACTAAACAGCTCTGGGTCGGCAATCGCGTTCTGAACAAAGGGAGGAAACCACTCGAACAAAGTGCCGGTAACTTCGGAGGGATTATAGGCACTCATCCCGTACTGATCGAAATAACCGAAAAACGAATCTCGGGGATGGGCCACGATCACAGCGGTTTCTTTGGGCCCGTAAAGACCAAGCTCTCGCATTTCATCAAAAAGCTGGTCAGGAATCTTGCCGGTCCAGTCAATGGCACCTTGTTCCTGGACGCGCTTACCATCTTCGAATTCCTTATAATCATAAGGAAAGCCCAAGAAGTGGCCCAACTCGACCGTGGTCAACTCCAACCCGACTTGAGTCGCTACCCAATGTTCCAACCCCAGTTCGAATACGTAGGGAGCCAGATCGGTAATCCAATCATGATCGGAGGTAGACAGCATCTCAACACCTTCGCCGGCAAAGGCAATAACCCGGTCACGGTGTTTGACCACGGCATCATAAGAACACTGGCCGTGCACATGAAAATCGGCCGAAATCCAACCCGGGGTATCCACCTCGCGAATTAGCCGGGCCGTCACCAACGTGGTCTGCCCGGCCTCAACGGCAACTTGCTGTTTGTCGACCGAATACTCGAAACCCCGGCTGGCCCAGATCTCATACGAACCGGCTTCGATCTCGAGTTCGCCGAAACCATCGGCAGTATAGAAATAACGTCCGGTACCCGGTGGGTAAGAGCCCTCTCCCAGGGAGGCCTGGCGCTTGAAAGTCGTCAGACAAGCACAGCGGGCTTCAGCAGAACCCGGCTGAGTCACACAACGTTCAACCGGCTCGCAGTCTTCGTCCTTGCCGCAAACCTTGGTAGACACACAACGCAGCTGGGTAAGATCACAAATGCGATCCGCGGCACAGTTGTCGATCAGGCAGCGCGTGACCCCCTGTCCGTCAGGCACTTCTACACATTTTTGCGATCCGCAGTCCAGATCATCTTCGCAAGTTTCTTCGAAGCGACCCGAACAGTTGGGAAAACACTGACCAATGGTCAGCTTGGCCGGGACACGCCGATTCTGTTCATCGAGAATTTCAAACTGAATCTTGGCAGGCGGTAGTAACAAAAGACTGACCTGGCTGGGCCGATCCTGCACGATCTCCACTTCGGCAATCTTACTGGTGCCGTAATAAGGTTTCTTGGCCAGGAAATAATATTTGCCCGTGGGAAGCTGTCCATCGAAGGCCCCGCTCGGCATGTCAGTCGCTCGCCGATCACAACGCATATGATTGACCGCACCCAGGTAGTGTCGTTTTTCGAGGCAATTTTTCTTAAACCCGGCTGGCCCAAGTGTATAGGCTTCAGCGGGGCTTCCCTCGCGATGGCAGTCAACCATTGTTTCGGGGATTTCATATACATAGACTTCGGCCTCGGAAACCGGCTCGCCAGTGCGCAGATCAAGCACGTGTCCGGAAACCTGCCCGGACGGGATTTGCCAGACATCGTAGATAGAGCTGACCGCCGAGGCCACATCCCCGTCACCCACGGCAAAGATACGCTCGAAAAAATAGCTCTGTGCGTTAGAACAATCGATTACGTTGGCGCACTGCTCGGCGGTTCCGGAGCAGTTGCCCGAGTAACAATGGGCTCCATGAGTAAAACCGGCTGTGACCGACCCCGAAAACAAGGGCAACAAGTAACGACCTTCAGGATCGGCGCTGGCGATCGCGTAAGAGACATTCTCGCCCACTCCGGCCATGAACTCGGACACGATTGGACTATTGAAAGGGTCTAGCCCGGTCGCAAACTTGTTGCGAATTTCTTTATAAACGTCAAAACCAATCCCATGGCCGAAGATTTTCAAACGCTCGCCGAAAAACAAGAAATCTCCGCCGGCCACTCCGGGCTGCATGTCCTCCAACTCTGTCTCAAAAAACGCGCTGCCCAGCAAGATGCCGAACAGGGCCTTCTGGCGCTTGAGTGAAGGCAGCGGGATCACCTCACCGTTGGGGTTGCGGATCGCTCCGGCCTGCGGATGGCCGAGCGGCTGGGTTTCAATCAATAACGTCCGGATACGAATATGCGACTCTCCCGGCTCAAGGATGAAATCGTTGCGCAACCGGAAATTTGTCTTGACGCTGGCGATTGAAACCAGCCCCAGGGCTTCTAAGTAGTTGCCGGCCTGTCCGGTCACCCTGATGATGGCCGCAGCCTCCGATGGCAGCTTGCCATCTGTTCGATAATCGGCATTTTCCCGTCTCGTAAGATTCAGCTCGCAGGCAGATTGTCCGTCACACAAGATCTTGATTGATGGCTCGTCAGCGTTGGGTAACAAATCGCAAAAATCTTCGTGTTTGCTTTTATCGCCTTTGAGACACAGGGCCGGAATGCTCAAGTTGCCAAGCGGGAACAGCTCACCAAATTGATCTTTGCCATGCCCGCCGCGGAAGATCGCCTGGGGACGCTGCACGTCGGCATCTATCAGGCTTCCGCCGAACACACCCGGACCGGTACTATTACCTTGCTCGGGCAAAGCGATACGAATACGGTCGTTTTCCAGGATAAAGTCACCCAGATCGGCCAGGGCCGCAGTCCCGCCGATGATTTGTGCCCGGTCGCTAATTCTAAAGGCCCGGGCGTAGGGTTTCCCATCGTTGCAGCCTACAACCGCAAACAAGGTCGAAATAACTATCAAAAAGGGCCATACTATTTTCTTCATGATTCACCTGCCCTTGAAATACAGATTGGGTTCTTCACGCGCTAAAACATCAGCTGCAGCATCGCCAGGACTGAGTCGTTCGACAAATCAGCCCCTTCCATTTCTTCTTTGAGCAGGTAGTTCAGCATTACCTTGATGTGGCCATCATAGAAATAGGCGTTCAAGCCGGCAGCTAGCTCCCAAAGATCACCCTCGTTTTCTACGTGCACATTGTCATCCATCATCGAAAAACGACAGGCCAACTCGATGTCGGCGAAGCTGAAAGGCAAGACATAGCCGACCTGGGCCGACATGCCCCAGCGCTCACTTTCGTCAAGAGTGGAGCCGGTTGATTCGGGACGCGAGGCCGGAATCGATTTGGCCCAGAGTGCCTCGGCATAGAAACTCAGGCCGATAACCTTGAGCCCGAAATCCACACCGGAGGCTCGGATTTCAGCAGCCGGGGCCTGGTTGAGGTAACCATTGATCCCAAAGGCCCAGCGAAAATCACCGCCTTCGAGATCGGCTTCGGTTTTACCCATATCGCCCATGCCGACGCCTATTCTAGCAACGTACATCAAGCCGTCGTTCAAATCACCGACTGAAATTCCGGGGGACCCGTTGTAAACACCTACGCTGTAGTTGAACAGACTGACTTCTCCGCCAACTGTCAGGCCGACCTGGCGCCCGGGATCGAGCATATAGGCCCCGGTAGCAGCTTCGACGCCGACCCAGGGGCTCCGTTCAATGAACTGCATATTGGCCGAGCTAATCATTAGTGAGCGGGAGAACGGCAGCTTGCCCGCTCCGGCCGAGATCCAGGCGTACTGACATGGCCGCCAGGTTATAAATGCATCTAAAAGGGCGTTGCCGCCGCTATCCTCGTCGATTAAGTCGAGCTCGAGCTCGTACTCCCAACTGTCGACGATTTGTCCGGAAAGGCCCATCCGGGCCCGGCGGATACGGAACCCGTCGCGGCTGAGGGCGTCACCGTTGTTGGTGTGGGAATCATCGCCAACCAGGCCGACCATGGCCTGAACCCGGCCGTGTAGATCAAGCTCGAACTGACCGTAACTGATCATCGGGCTGGGAATTATTGATGTTGACTCTGCCCCGGCGGTCGGCGAAGGCGGAGTGATCTCCCCAGCTGGCTTCCAGTTCATCGGTGGTGGAACGTCTTTCTTTTCTGTTTTCTCTTCCTCATCGGCCAGGGCCGCTATGGACAAAGTTAGCATCCAGACAATCAAACCAAATACCAATCCAATTCGCTTGTTCATCGATTCCTCCATCGATATAAATTTCTTTTCGTTGCTGGGATGTTACGTCTCAAAGACCCCGGAGTTCAAGGAGAATATTAGGGTGTTAGGCACTTGCATATTACATTCAACTCGTTCACAGTGGCTCAAGTATAAAGGTATCTGACCGCTCATGGAGGTTTGTCCATTAAAGATCCTTTCGGCAATACTCAGGGCCTCAAACCCAACCAGCTTAAACGTATTCAGAACTTGTACCGGCGCCGGGTTCGGCCCTGGCAGCTGATCAGTCCGGAATTCTCAAAAGCCTTGTGCGAACTATCGCGTGAATTGAACCGACAACTTGGTGTCTTATTGGATCGACGCGGATATGTCGAATGGGTCATCGTCGGCAATGCGCAGCGGATGTACCTGCCCGACGTCGGCCGTTTGAGGGGAGGTCGGACGCACTTCCGCGGACTGCGACTCGTGCATACTCACATACGTAACGAACCACTCTCTCGTGATGATCTGACCGATCTGGCACTCTTGCGGCTCGATTACGTCGCGGCTATTTGTGCTGATGACCAAGGCAAACCTGGACAGGTGTTCGGCGCCCACCTGTTGCCCGGCGACACGTCTTTAGAACCATGGCGACTTGAAGTATTCAAAGATGTCTTCGAACTCGAGATGGATTTTCTGGCCATGGTCACGGCCCTCGAAGAAGAGTTTGCCCGCAAGGTCGACTTGCCGGCAGTCGAAGCCGGAGAAATCCGGGCTGTCCTGGTGGCCGTCACGCCGAATGTATCGACCGGCGAGGACATCTTGACCGAACTGGCCGAGCTGGCTAGGACAGCCGGGGTAGATATCGGCGGGAAGGTAATTCAAGTCAGGCCCAAGCCCGACCCGCGCTACGTAGTCGGCAAGGGCCGCCTCGAAGAACTAGTGGTCGAGACCATGCAAAAAGGAGCCGAACTAATCATCTTCGGCAGTAACCTCACAGCGGCCCAGGCCCGGGCAATCGCCGATTTCACCGAACTGAAGGTCCTCGATCGGACTCAGCTGATTCTGGATATCTTCGCCCAGCGAGCCAGCAGCAAAGACGGAAAACTCCAAGTCGAATTGGCCCAGTTGAAATATACCCTGCCGCGCCTGACCGCTCAGGATTCCGGCTTGAGCCGTTTAACCGGCGAGATCGGCGGACGCGGGCCTGGAGAAACCAAGCTGGAAATCGATCGACGCCGGGCACGCGAGAGAATCGCCAAACTCGAACGCCAGATTAAAAAGCTCTCCAAACAACGCGCCGTCAGACGGGCCAAACGTATTCGCAACCGGCTGCCGACTGTCTCTATCGTCGGCTACACCAACGCCGGCAAATCAACTCTGCTCAACCAGCTGACCAAGTCGAATGTCTTTGTCGAAGATAAGCTGTTCGCCACCCTGGATCCGACCAGCCGCAGGTTGCGCTTTCCCCGTGACCGCCAGGTGATCATCACCGATACGGTCGGCTTCATTCAGGATCTTCCGGACGATCTGTTCAATGCCTTTCGAGCCACACTCGAAGAGCTGACCCACGCCGATTTGTTGTTGCACATAGTCGATGTGGCCGATCCGCGCATGGAAAAACAGACCGAGGCGGTTATTCGCATCCTCGATCAACTCGAGCTGTCACGAGTGCCGCGCCTGTTACTCTTGAACAAGAGTGATTTGCTAACCGACAACCGCGGACCGATTATCGCCCGCCGCAAAAACGGCATCTTGATTTCAGCCGCAAAAAAAGAAGGCTTCAAGGATTTCCTGGCCGCGGTCGAACAAATTCTCTGGCAAGAAGGTGCGGCCGAGAAGGGCCACATCTTCAATGATAAGTATTGACTGATTCAGAAATCAGAAAGAGAACGACAGGTCCAGCCCGATGACGACATCCGGGTGACCCTGGCGGTACTGGCTGTTTAGCGGAATCGAGACCCACAGGGCCGGTTCGAACATGCCGAAATTCATCCGGAACCCCGGGCTGATGGCCATAGCGGTATCCGAACCCTCTATGTTAAGCGGGGTGAATCCCTTGAACTCCAGCAAAAAGGCAATCTCTTCGATGATATGAACACCAAAGGCGGCTCCCCAGATGAATGCCCCGGCGGTTTCGCGATCCGCGGTATCAGCAACCGGGATATAAACCGCCGGTGACAGGTCGACCTGGCCGTAAATTATTTTTCCGGGTAAAACCACCGAGAAAGTGGCCACGATCGCCATCGACTCGGGTGCGTGCAAATGACCCATGAGCGAATTGCCCAGGCCGAAACCATGAGCAACCACATGGCCCCACGGATCGTCGGCGTCATCAGGAATCCAGGCGGTCGGCAGGTAGATATTCAACGACCAGCCGGTGAATATGCCCAGGGTCTCTTCAAACGGATCCAGGCGGTACTTGAACACCAAGCCGGCGTTTCCGATCACGAACTGGCTGGCGTCAGAGCCATCGACCGGGCTTATATAGCTTGCAAATGAGAGTGGCAGCTCCACCCCCAGATAAATCGGTATCGAAGAAAGTCTGTAACCACCTCGTAACAGAAAAGACAACCCCAGGGCATCCGGCTCAGAAGTGCCCGGAGCAATCCAGGTGGACAGTCCGGCCCCGCTGGCTAAATTGAAACCCATCAGCGTAAAGGGCTGAATGATGTCTCCTTCCCCGCCGGGAACCTCGCTGGTGTCGAACCATTGACCTGAGGCCGGGGCGGCAAAGAAGGTAAGTAGTATTGCTACAACCAATGTAGATGAACGAATGCCCGAAATGCGCATGGTTTCCTCCTGCGACGTAAAACATATACCTAATGGAAATTTATCGGGAATTCTGCTTCAACGCAAATAAATTACCAAAAATTCTTAGCATTCGAGAAACTGCGCCTAGAATCAGGCTCGTTTAGTAGGCCCTTGCTGCAAAGCGTTGACGGATAACACATTTTTACCCAAGCGCCGGATGCCTTCAACAGCCGCCCGGGCCGCCGACAGGGTAGTAATTATGGGCACCCGGTATATTATGGCCGCCCGGCGCAAGGCTCGCTCGTCGTAGTGAGACGAAGCCCCCAGGGGTGTATTTATCATCAGGTCAATCTCAGAGTTATGAATGCGATCGGCTATGTGAGGACGACCCTCATTTACCTTATATACCATTTCGACCTGCAATCCCTCATGGGCCAGATGTTCGGCCGTACCCCGGGTAGCCACCAGACTGAACCCCAAATCTGCAAAGTCACGGGCAATCGGTATAACTTCGTCTTTATCGCGATCATTGACTGAAATACATACTACTCCATGGACCGGCAGGGTCTGACCGGCCGACATCATACCCTTGACGAAGGCCAACCCGAACTCGCTGTCAGCCCCGTAGGCTTCACCGGTTGAGCGCATCTCCGGCCCCAGAACCGGATCGAAACCGGCAAACCGATCGAACGGAAAAACGGGAACCTTGACCGCAAATCCATCCGGGACCGGTTCTTTGGTGAACTCGAGTTCTTCTAGGGTACGACCCAACATGATTCTGGCAGCCAGTTTGGCAAAAGGGATCCGGCAGGCTTTCGACAAAAACGGAATTGTCCGGCTAGCCCGCGGATTGACTTCGAGAACATATACCTTGTCTTCGAAGATTGCGTATTGCACGTTCATTAGTCCGCACACCCCGAGTTCCATGCCCAGGGCCCGGGTGTGGCTGCGAATAGTCTGCAGGTGTTCTTGTTTGATTTTCCAGGTGGGTAGAACTGCTATCGAATCGCCTGAGTGAATGCCTGCCTTTTCCAGGTGTTGCATAATACCGCAGACAACCACCTGATGGACGTCGGCCAGGGCATCCACGTCGACTTCGAAGGCGTCTTCTAAAAAGCGATCAATCAGGATTGACTTGCCCCTGGCAACCTTAACCGCATTTTCGAGATACTCGGCCAGGCGGCTGTCGTCATAACAAACCGCCATCGCCCGGCCACCCAGGACATATGATGGCCTGACCAGGACCGGATACCCGATTCTTTCAGCCACCTGGCGCGCCTGTTCAAGTGTTTCGGCGGTACCATAATCCGGTCGGGCGATTCCCAGCTTGTCTAAAAGTGCTCCGAAACGAACGCGGTCTTCGGCCAGGTCAATCGCCTCGGGAGAAGTCCCTAAAATATTGACCCCGGCTTCGGACAAGGGGCCGGCCAGTGATAATGGAGTCGCCCCGCCGAACTGGACGATCAATCCGTGGGGTTGTTCGCGATGGACAATTTCCAACACATCTTCTGCGGTCAGCGGCTCGAAATAGAGCCGGTCGGAAAGATCGTAATCGGTCGAGACCGTTTCGGGATTGCAATTGACCATAATGGTTTCATAACCATCTTCTCTGAGGGCCTGGGTTGCATGAACACAGCAACAGTCAAATTCAATTCCTTGCCCGATTCGATTTGGCCCGCCTCCCAAGATCATTACTTTTGTGTTGTCACTCGGGATAACTTCGTCTTCATCTTCATAGGTCGCGTAGTAATAGGGAGTTTCTGCGGCGAACTCAGCGGCGCAGGTGTCGACCGTTTTATAGGTTGGGACGATCTTTTTGCTGCGTCGGTGTTTGGCCACTTGTTCTTCGGTGCTCTTGGTCAAATAGGCCAGCTGGGCGTCAGCGAATCCAGCTCGCTTGGCCCGACGCAAGAGGGTTTCCGGCAAGGGTTTGTCCGCCTCTTCAATTTCTTTTTCGAGTTTTGTCAAATCAAGAATTTGATGCAAAAACCAGGGATCGATGCGGCTGGCCCGATGAACCTGCTCGACGGTCATACCCGCCAATAGCGCCCCGCGCACCCAGAAGAGCCGCGCCGGGTGGGCCCGGACCAAGTGCTCATGAATTCGATTGGGATCGATCCAATCCTGGCCATCGGCACCCAACCCTGCTCGGCCAATCTCGAGTGATCGCAGCGCTTTCTGTAAAGCCTGTTGAAACGTGCGTCCAATCGCCATGGCTTCGCCAACCGAGCGCATTTGCGTATCGAGGGTATCATCTGCGCCGGGAAATTTCTTAAAGGTGAATCGGGGGATCTTGACTACCACGTAGTCGAGCGAAGGTTCGAAGCTGGCCGGGGTTTCGCGAGTGATGTCGTTTTCGATTTCGTCCAGAGTCAAGCCAACTGCCAGTTTGGCCGCAATTTTCGCGATTGGAAAACCGGTCGCCTTGCTGGCCAGGGCGCTGGAGCGCGACACTCGCGGATTCATTTCAATGATCACCATCCGGCCGGTCTCGGGATCGACGGCAAACTGAATATTGGAGCCACCGGTCTCGACGCCTACGCGCTGGATGACTCGCTTGGCCAGATCACGCATTTTCTGGAACTCGACATCCGACAGAGTCATGGCGGGTGCCACGGTTACCGAATCACCGGTGTGTACACCCATCGGATCGACATTTTCAATCGAGCAAATCACCACGAAGCGATCGCGGCAGTCACGCATGACCTCGAGCTCGAATTCCTTCCAACCCAGGACACCTTCTTCCACCAGGACTTCGCCAATCGGCGAGGCGTCGATTCCGCGAGCGACCGATTCGCGCAGCTCTTCGACGTTGTAGGCTACCCCGCCGCCCTCGCCACCCAGAGTAAAACTGGGCCGGATTACAACCGGATAACCGATCTCGGCCACCTGGCTGACGGCCACATCAACCGACGAGGCCAGAAATGAGCTGGGTACGTCCAGGCCTTCGGCCTCCATGGCCGCCCGGAACAAACGACGGTCTTCGGCTACCCGGATGGTTTCTAAGCGCGCGCCGATTAGTCGAGTACCGCTTTCTTTCAAAATGCCCGTTTCGGCCAGCTTGACCGAAAGATTCAGGGCAGTCTGGCCGCCGACTGTCGGCAACAGGGCATCCGGTCTTTCGCGCTCGATTATCTTGGCAACCGTGGAAACGGTCAGCGGCTCGATATAGGTCCGGTCGGCGATTTCCGGATCGGTCATGATTGTAGCCGGGTTGGAATTGACCAGCACAACTTCGTAGCCCTCTTCTTTGAGAGCCCGAGCTGCCTGAGTGCCCGAATAATCGAACTCGCAAGCCTGACCGATGACGATCGGCCCCGACCCGATTATCAATATCTTGCGGATGTCGTCACGCCGGGGCATGCGAGGTACTCCGTTCTATCAACGATACGAACCGCGTAAAGACTGAGACAGCATCCGACGGACCGGGACAAGCTTCGGGATGAAACTGCATGGCGATGATGTTTTGCCGGTCTGATACGAAGCCTTCGAGAGTTTTGTCGTAGAGGCTAATATGGGTAACTTCAAGATCTTGGCCTGCCAGGCTGGCCGGATCGATCGCAAATCCATGGTTTTGAGCAGTGATCCAGACTTCACCGCTCTTGACGTCCTGAACGGGGTGATTGCCGCCGTGGTGCCCGAAACTCAACTTGTAGGTCTTGGCTCCCAGGGCCAAGCCGAGGATCTGGTGGCCTAAGCAAATCCCTAAAATAGGCAACCGCCCTATTAGACTTCGTGCAGTTTCGATACCCTTGGTCACCGCGGCTGGATCGCCTGGCCCATTGGAGAGCACAAGGCCCTCGACTCCCAGCCCTAAAATTGCAGCGGCCGAGGTTTCAGCGGGCAGGACTTCGACCTCGAGCCCCAGTTGAGCCAGGCTATTAAGAATGCCGCGCTTCACACCGAAATCGACCAGGGCCACCCGGTGGGTCTGCTTGCCTTGGGCCGGATAAATATACGGTTCTTTTGTGGTCACCTGCCCGGTCAGATTGCGGCCTTCTAAAACAGGCGACTCCCTGACTTTCTCGAGCGGGTCAAACCCTTTAGGTTCTTGAGTGAAAATTCCGGCCCGCATGGCACCCAGTTCACGCAGATGCCTGGTTAAAGCCCGGGTATCAACTTCGCTGATTGCGACTATGTTTCTTTCGGCCAACCAGTTAGCGTACGAGCCCTGCGAGCGATAGTTGGAATCAATCAACGAAAGTTCGCGAATCACGACCCCTGACAGGGCCGGGCGGGCGGCCTGGTCGTCCAGGTCGCATACCCCGTAGTTGCCTATTTGAGGTGCAGTAAAAGTGACGATTTGTCCACAGTAGGACGGATCAGAAGTTATCTCCTGATAACCGGTCATCGATGTATTGAAGACAACTTCGCCGAAGACTTGTCCGCTAGCTCCGAAACCAATGCCCCGGAAGGTTCGCCCGTCTTCCAGCACCAGAGTAGCTGTCCGGTAGTCCATTGGGTTTCCCACATCGCATGGCCGGCTGCCGCTGTCAAGGTCAGAATAAGCTTGCTGCAATAAATACTTTTGCTGTAAACAAAAAAGTGTAGTAGTTGCCGCTTTTAGAGGAGATTCATGATCCGACTTGCCGCCGTTGCACTTGTTCTGTTCTCCTTGTCCTGCTCCGAAAAGACCAAGGAGAGCTACCCCGAAGCCCACGCTCTACTCGACCGGTATATCCTGGCCTTTAGGCAGTTGGCCATGCAGGGTAACGGCACGCAGTTCATCGCGGAAGAAATACCTGGAAAAACACCTCGGGCCGGAGAAGTAGCACCTTATTTGCGCACAAAATCTAAGCATCTAATATCACACCAGTTATCTGAATTTATACCATTTTGGCGCACGGCGCTTTTTGCGCAAATAACTTTTCTCAAAAACAACACTACGAAGTCTTATGAATGATATAATTATTGGTTATTCAAGAATATTATCTGATAGGTAGTTGACACGAAACCAGTGACTTGTTAAAATAGTGATATGAAAAACGTCACCATATCAATGGAAGAGAAACTCGCCCGCTGGGTTCGCATCAAGGCAGCAGAAAAAGATATGAGTGTGTCCAAGTACATCCGCGAGCTAATCGAAGAACACATGAATCGAGCGCGGGAATACGCTCGGGCCATGAAAAAAAACCTCGCCAAGCAGCCTATAGACATCAGCTCGAACCAGCCCTATCCCGGCCGGGAAGATATCCATGATCGATCTGATCTTCGTTGACACCAACATTCTCGTCTATCGCAGAGACCTCGCCGCCGGCAGTAAACAAAAGCAAGCCGAAAAATGGATCCGATCCCTGTGGAAAAACAAGTCCGGCCGGCTCAGCGTTCAGGTGCTCAACGAGTTCTACACTGTGGTCACCCACAAGCTCAAACCTGGTTTGAGCCATCATGAAGCCCGGGACGAAGTCCGAGACTTCATGACCTGGCAGCCCTTGCCTTTGACTCCAGGACTTATCGAAGAAGCTTGGAACATCGAACGCAGCTTCAACCTGTCCTACTGGGACAGCCTGATCATCGCCGCGGCGCAAGCGACTGGCTGCAACACACTTCTCACCGAAGATCTGCAAGACGGCCAACAGATCGGTGCGGTGAGGATTGTCAATCCATTCAAGCACGAGCCGGATAGCCTCCCGCGCGGGGGATGAAAAAACAAGAGGCTGCCCCGACCGAGCTAGGGGTGGACAGTGATTTTAACAGTATTGGAACGATACGGCCCGTATTCGATATAGACTTCATAATCAACCGGCTCGCTGGGGCGTTCCAAGTGCATGCCGATGTCGGCGTTGAACCAGCCGCCGACCGATGTGGGTTTCGTGGTGCCGGACTCGTCGTCTTCGTTGTCAATGTGGAAGTCGCGGTCGTCGTAGCTGACGTTCATGCCCAGGACATGATGAATGTAACCGCGCTCAATTTCCTGGATGGTTTGGCCCCAGGCTTGGTCAGTCGCAGTGTTTTTAATCATTAAAAGAGGGTGGCCGTCGCGAGTGAATTTCTCCCGACCAAGCTTGGCACACTCGTAGGTGTAGGTCCCGGCGATGATCACCTTGGGCTCTTTGCGAATTACGTAATCGCGGTCAATGTAATCCGTATCGAGTGAATGTTTGTAGTGTATCTCGCCCGGAGCGTTGATTGCTATGCCGTGCCAGTCGGGCTCGGTAATGATCGGCGTGCAAATCGAACTGCTCGATGAGTTGCTTTCGATCTTTTTGAAATCCGTGTCGCGACAAGGTACTTCACTAACAACAAAAGACGAGCTCTTTTTGTCGGTCTTAACCAACTTAATTTGATAACGGCCGACTTTGAGCGGAAAGGCGGACAACTCAACTTGCTGTTCTTTGTCATCCAGGCGGACGACCGCCTTTTGCTCTTTTCGTCTTTCGGGGTTCTCTTCTTTTGTCAGGTGGATCATGAGACTACCAACCTGGCAGCCCTGTCCAACCGACAAGCTCAGGGTTTCGTTGAACCCGCTTCTTATGAAACTAAGCCGACTCGAAAACAGTCTTTTGAATATACCCATAACAATAAATGATTTTAGCGCGAATTGAGCCGATTATCGAGAGTTGTCCGATTATTTTCCCCCCGGGCTGCCAAGCGCGGGACAGACCGTTGCAAGATCGGCACGAGAAGCCTGTTCGTTTAGATAGCTTATCACCCACTCGGTTACTTCGCAGTGCGGCCCTAGTTTTTCGGCAATAGGTTTTTCTCCATGAGTTAGAAAGAGCACTCGCTGGTACCCGGCGATCGCCTGGCTCAAGCTCTTAGTTAACTCGTCTTGAAATCGCAACAATGCCTCGGTTTCCGCGCGGGCCAAATCCCGATGAAACTGGGTATATTGACTGTGCAGCCGAAGAGTTTCAGCCTGAACCTGCTCTTGTTTACCGGCCGCGGTCAGCTGTTTGACTTTTTCAGTTCGCCGGTCGAGTTCGGCCTGAAACTCCTTGTGTTTCTTTTGAACAACAATTTTAGCGACCTGGCCCAGCTGAGATCGCTCCAGAACCGCCTTCTGATCGACAAACAAAAGAACATCGAACCAGCAGCCCGGGCGAACGGGTAGCGCCCGGACTATCTGGCTGTCGTAAGACTTGATCAACCACTCGGTCAGATCGCAATCCGGCAAAGCCTCCAGCGGCCGGTGGTCCCGATCGTCGACGATCGTGCTACCAGACAGTGAAGCGTTGGCCTTCTTGACGAAAGCCTGCAGGCGCTCGGCCAGCAACTGGCTGGTTCGCTCCGAACTGGCGTTGAGCATCTTTTGCTTTTCGACAAATGTCTCTTGCAGCGATTTCTGTTCTTGTTCCAGACGGCTGCGCAAAGCCGGATCGGCCGATTTCTCGACCGCCAGCTTGAGCTTTTCAAGCTTTTTGAAAATCAGTTCCACCTCGGCCTGTTTTTGCTTGAACAGCTTACGCAGGGCGGCCTGAGCATGTTTGCCTTCCCTTGTCTCGAGCAGTGCTTTTTGCAGGTTGACGAAGTAAAGCCTTCTGGCGGTCTTAGGCCTGGCCTGGCCCCAGGCGCACAAGCTTTGCAGCATCAAGACTGCAACCAGCAGGACAACACTCCGAAGCTTATTTGTCATTCTGTAACCCCTCATCCAGATCCAGTTGTCTTCAAGATTGAGCGAAGTCAGAAAATAAGTCAAAACAAAACAAGGAAAAGAACTGCCATGCACGGATACCAGGATCTCTTGCTTGGCAACAGCAGTGAATCCGGTTTAGAGTTTCTTAATGGAGTCCAGAATGAAGAAGCTAGCCGGCATCTTTAGCTTGTTGATGCTCTTGGCCGCGCAGGTGGCCGCCTGGGAAATCAGCCACCCGGTCTACCTGGCCGATACCAACATCGACGAGAGCGTCGTGGCTGACTACATGAGCATGAGTGAGGCCGAACTGTGCGCCTTGATCACCGAAGAAGGTGGCCGGGGAACCAACCTTACAATGAAACAGGTCGCCTACGACATGGCTCGCCTGTATGTAAAAACCGGCAGCGACGCCTACGCTGACAATGCCGTCATTCTCCTCGAACGTTTCGCCGAAGTGGTTCCGAATTGGCCGTTGCTGGAAAGAGACGGAGTAACTCAGGTCCCACTGGATGAAGTCAACTGGGGTGCCTGGGACAACGGCGGTCTGTGGGGCATCTGGTTCCACCAGGATCTTGAAACCTGCGTCGAAATTCCGTTGGCCTACGATTTCATCGCCGGAAGCGGTGCTATCGAGCGGCGCAGTACAGCCACTGGCCGCGACGTCAAACTACTTATCGAAGACGATTTGCTACGCTATATGGTTGACTTGAATCTCAGGCACCAAAACGGTGTTTACGCCTACGGCAACATGGGTGGCAATCGGATCAACGGCATCATTCCGTTCGGACGGATCTGCGAACCTGACTACATCCATCTGGTAGTCGGCTGGCTGCGTAATTTTCCAACGACAGTCTACTTCAGGGACGGCGTCTGGTCGGAGACTTCTCCGGCTTATCACGAACAAATTACCGGCAGGGTGATTCGCACTTTGCCCGAAGATCTGGCGGGCTATAGCGATCCTCCCGGCTACAGTCATCCTGACGACGGTTCTCGTTTCGACGACCTGGTGGTTTTGCAAGGCATCGAACCGACCTGTGATCGGATCCGGACCGCCATGGATCATCTGACCCTGCCCAACGACTACCTGCTGGCCCTGCACGACTCGCACGCCGACAAACGTTCCTGGTATTCCGCTAACGACACGAGTGAGCCCTACTGTTATTTTGGAATGCGCCACGCCGTCCTGGGTCGCTTTTCCGACAGCGAGCAAGTCCAGGCCCATCTGCATTTCGGCGGAACCGATGGGCACGAACACGCCGATTGTCTCAACATCGTCCTGTGGGCCTTAGGCGCCGAACTGATAAGCGAGGGCGACTACAAAAACTTCGGCAACCGTCCCTGGAATGCTTCGACCGCCGGCCATAATACGGTCGTAGTCGATGAAACCAACCAAAGAAATCGTTTCGACGGTCAATTCGAACTCAGTCAGGACGACGCCGTAGACAATGTCGGCTTCTTCACCTACCAGGATATGGGACATGGCAACACAAAGAACTTCGGCGATCTCAGACTTTGGGACACAACTCATCCCAACTTGCAGGTAGTCGAAGCCGACGGCGAAAATTCCTATGCTGATATCGGCCTGGCACTTTATCGCCGGACACTGGTCCTGGTGGAAATCGAAGCAACCGATTTGTACTTGATTGATGTTTTCAGAGTAAAAGGCGGCCAGACTCACGACTGGATGCTGCACGGCAACCTGGGCGAAGACTACGGTTTCTGGACCGATCTAAGCCTCAACCCCATCAGTGGCCAGCGTTATGACTATCTGGATCTTCAACAGACAGTAACTAGCGCCGCGAATTGGACCAGTGAGTTCAGCCTGGCCAACGGCACAAAAGTGAGAACCACAATGCTGGGACAAGCCGCCACCGAGATAAGTACCGGCAGGGCACCAGCCATGCGCCGAGACGGCCAGGCCACTTTCCTTGATGTCCGCAGAGGCGGCGGCGACAACCTGTTCGTGGCCGTGCACGAACCTTATACACAAAACCCCAAGGTACAAAACGTAACTGCTTTGCAATACGACGGCCGGGCAGAATCTGCCGTGATTATTAAAATCGAGTTGGCCGGTGGACGAGTCGACTATTTTGCGGCAACGCTCGATCAGCCGCCTTATCCTGAGCACAGCATCGCGGCCGAAGGACTCGCTTTCAGGGGCAGGCTCGCTCACATAGCCAAATCCGGAGCAGATCTTATGTGGGTTTTTCTGGCCGAAGGCAGCTCGATTTCCATCGCTGAAGTGGACATTGCCGCGACCAGCGGCGATTTCTCCTGGCGTGGACAGATAGACGACATCATGAGAGTCAAAAAGGGAGACCCATTTAACGGCTTCTTGACCGCTAGCTCCTTACCGACCGATGGCCGGCTCGCCGGCAAGACAATCTTGCTGACTTTACCCGACGGCCGAACTGAAGGCTACACAATCGCAAGCGTCAGCCAGCAGGCCGGCAGCTACCAGATAATCACCAACGAAGAACCGGGTATCGAACTTCGCGACGGAGGCAACCTGGTCAAGCTTGTTTATTTTCCCTGGCACGGATTACGCGGCGAGATTGATTTTTTCATTCCGGGCAGTTTGTACCGCAACGCCCAGGGGGTCATCGAAAGTACCGCCATCTACACGAGTCCTGATCAGATCGAGCCGGCAGCGCCCACCGGGTTGCAACTTTCATTGAAGTAAAACAACAACTTGCCAGGCTGCGGTTACGAGATCGAAAAAGAGCTGGGGCCCGTCCCGCTCATGGCTCGATCCCGTACCGCATCCGGCAATTAATCTACATCTCTATAGACTGATGGGCACCGCCTGAAACGGACATTAATTTTCGAAAAACCATGCGGCTGACTGCTCTTGCCCGGAAAACAATCAGCATGTCTCGTTGACAGACCCAAGCTAAACTACATAGGATGACACCGTTGTTGTTGTGTAAATCAACTCGAGGCCCAAATGGAATCACAGGACAGACTGATAGAAGCTTTTGACACGCTCAATGAGCGCAAACGCAAAGATCCCGACTGCCTGACGAAAACAGAAAAAGCCCGTTGGCGAATGCTGCGCTGCGAAATCGAAGAGGCCTTGTTTCAAATAACTCGCGATCCGGGCACTGATACGCGTGAATTTCTCAGAGTACCGATTTACATGAAGGTTGCCTACTCGGTTGCCGGCCAGATACAGGAACGTTACTTGACCATCCTGGGCGAGGGTGGCTTGTTCGTCGCCACGAACGATTTCCAGCCGCTGGGCACACGACTCAACTTCCAGGGTTTTCCCGTTTCGGGCGGCTTACCCTTCAAGGCCAGAGGAGAAGTAGTCTGGGTGGAAAAATCAGGCGATCCGGCCAGCCACGGAATGGGAATAAAATTCATTCAACTTTCAGCCCAGCAGCAACTCCTTATCTACACTCTGGTAGATGACACTATCCGCCAGGGTTTACTCGAACGTCGTAGCTACTCGCGCATCGACACCCGGTTGGAAGTCAACATAAAATCCGGCTCAAAGAAGGTCGACGCTCTGACTCATGATCTCTGTTTGGCGGGAATGTTCGTCGCCAGTGATCTCGAGGTTCGCCAGCGTGACAAAATCGATTTCAGACTACGTATACCCGGCGGTCAACCCCTCGAGAAAGGGCTGGCCCGGGTTGTTCATAGTTCCGTGAAATCTTCGCAGAGCGGTCATGGCGGTTTTGGAGTTGCATTTATCGACCTGGGCATAGAAGGTCAAACCCTCATTCGCGGCTATATGAGCGGCAGAGTCACCGGAAAAATCCGGCATAAAGCCGATGAACCTCGACGGCATGCACGCTTGATGCGCCGGATCAAGCTTCGTTTTCAAGCCGTCAACAGCTTCGGAACGACCGATGCCCGCGATATCAGCGGCGGGGGTGTTTTCGTCCAGAGCCGCATGCCCCCGCCTCAGGGAAGCAAGATAGATATGAATCTGGTCGACCCGGCCACGCTCCAAACTCTAGACTTGAGTGGCACAGTTGTCAGGGTTGTAATACCCAACCCAGAATATCCCCGGGTCGTACCCGGCGTCGGAGTGGCTTTCGATTCGCTGTCCGACTCAAAACAGAAACTCTTATGCGATTTCCTGGATCGTCTGGTGCATCTGGAGACAGCCATGTACTCGCCGAAAAAAAAACTCATTAGCTAATTTTTGAGAGGAAGCCATGCCTAAAGTCGTATTCAAAACACCCGGAGAAATGAATTTAGTCGGTTACATCCTGCAATCGTTAATCGATCGCAATCTACAAACCGAAAAAGGGGCCCGTGTACTTGGCAAAATGAAGGGGACCATTCTGGTGGGTGCCTCAGACATGCGCGTCACCTTGGACTTCACCGGTGAAGACCTGCTGATGGCCGTCGGCGAACAAGGCAAGGCCGATGCCCGCGTGCTGGGCAGCATGGATGCGCTTCTAGGAGTTGCCCTGGGTCACGGCATGGTCGGCCCGGTTCTGTCCGGCAAGCTGAAAGTCGGCGGCAAGGCCTGGCGTCTTCTGAAAATGCTGAAACTGCTCAAAGTGGAGAGCCAATCATGAATTTAGAAATCCGCGATTCCCTGATTGCCAAAATGGGAAAAGAAAGCGTAACCGACGACGAGGAAGTTTTGGCCGAGTTCGCTCAAGACATCACCGAAAACCCGGCCGGCAAACCCGACCTGGTGGTCTACGCCAAATCGGCCGAGAATGTACGCTCGGTGCTGACCGAAGCCAACCGGCTCTCTGTCCCGGTCACCTGCGTCATGGCCAACACCAATCTAGGCGGCCTGGCTGTTCCCCAAAAAGGAGGAATCATCCTCAACTTGACCAAGATGAACAAGATTCTCGAGGTCAATGAAGAAGATCTTTACGCAATCATCGAACCGGGTGTCACCTGGCAGGATATCTCCGACTATCTCGATCAAAACCACCCCGGACTGCGCTTTGCATACCCGTTGTCACCGCCCGACAGCGGTATAGTCCCCAACTGCATCATGGACGGCTTGGCAAATTACTCGCTGCGGACAAGTTCGGCATCCGCCTGGATCAACGCCATCGAAGCAATCTTACCCAGTGGAGAAACCCTGCAGACCGGCCACATGGCTTACGGCTCATCGACTCCCTGCACCAACGCACCCTTCCCTGCCCTGCATGGCTTGTTCGTCGGCTTTCAGGGCAGCACCGGCGTAGTAACCAAAATGTCGGTCCAGCTATGGCCAAAAAAGAAATATGTTCAACGCCTGTTCATACTGGCCTACGACGTGGAGCACGCCTATGGCCTGGCCAAACAGTTGGCCAAAGAGGACATCGTCGATGATATAGGTACTCTTTCGGGCGCGACCGGGAAGATGCTCTTCGGTGAATACCGGCCTACCTATCAGGACCCCAATGAACCGATTCTGTTCGTTTATATCGACTTCTCGTCCAACTACGAAAACGACTTCGCCTGCAAAAAAGAAATCATCGCCGATCTGGTAGGCCAATGGCGCGCAAAGGGCGCCAAGTTCGACGGGCCCCTCGACCTCGAAGACCTGGTCCGGCTGGAGCCTAAATTCGCCAAGTTCGCCAAGTTCCCCACCCGGCTTGACTTCCTGCTCGACCACCCCGGGGGTGGTTTGACCTGGGTCGGCACCTACGGGCCAACCAGCCGCTTCGAAGAAGGCTATAAGAAAGGCGCCGAGATCCTGGCAAAATACGGTTTACCGCCGGTGGTAGTTTGCCGTCCGATGCAAGGCAGCCACTTCGGAGTCTTACGCTGGATTACTGTCTTCGATCGGAATGATGAAAAAGATGTTGAAAAGGTTCGCGCCGTCAACAGAGACCTAGCCGACATGGCCGTTGAGCTGGGCTTCTTCCCCTACAAGACGCCCCAGTGGGCCTGGGATCGCTATGCCGACCGGATCAATCCAACCTTTCGCCGACTGGTTCGCGATGTGCGCAAGCTGATGGACCCCAAAGGGATCTTGAATCCCGGCCATTTAGACCTTTAGCCTGGAGATCAGCGCCGCTCCAGCCCGGCGATAACGCCCGAGACGGCGTGCCAGGGTATCTTTCCATTCGGAATAACCGCAAACCACTTCTGGGGTTTGGCAAGTTTTTCGTGAGAGACGGATTTAATTTCGACCGGCTTACCGTCGACACCCAGCACTCGCGAGCCTTTTTTCAAGTCTTTGGCTGCAAGCGGGCCACTCGAGGTCAGCACCAAGTGCAACGGGGTAACCTGGATAGCGTCGTCGTTGATCCTGATAGCGCTGTATACCCAGTGCCAGCGTAGTTCTTTGATCTTGGATGAAGTCCAGGATTTCTTCTCAGGATCAAATACCATAATCGACAAGCCCGGATAGGAAACTTCGATAGCGATTTTCTTGTCCTTTTCCAAATGCACCTGGCTGGCCGGCGCAAAACAGTAGCCGCAGATACATTCCATATTCATATGATCGATCATGTCGAGTGGACTGTAGACCACCGCTGATAGCTGGTTCAGCCGGCAACCGTACATCTCTTCGGAATGGACAATCCCGTTTTGCAGGCGGAAAACTCCCCGGGGTGCCAGGCCTATTGTCAAATGGACTTCGCGCCGCGACATCGAATCGTTGAGCTTGCCGACCGCATCAACCATATCATCAATCACTTCGGGCTTGGGCTTGTCGTAGGCACGATACTTTTGGGCAACCGGACGATCCAGGCGAGCCGGGGGATAGCTCTTTCCAAGAATTTTGCGCTCGACTTTCCGAATGCGCCCTTGGCTATCGAGCTTGTATATCAGTTCGAGACTGGACTTGTTGGCCTGAAGCTCCTGGTACTTGGCAAATTCAGATCTCAGCAGCCAGCCCCTGGAGTTGTAACTATCCCTACGCAGAGGCAGATTTTTGTCGCTGAATAAAGTCCAGGTCGACCCGTTTTTTGTTTGTTCAATTTTCCAACTGCGCCCACTGGTGCCTTTGGGCGGTTTGAGTGATTTCAATTTTCCGGTTGAATCATAATCGTATTGCATGAAGCGACGAACAGTATGATCATGGGCATCGACGAAACGAATCTCTTTGGCAATCAGTCTTGCCTGGTTGTCATACCTGTAGCTACAACGCGAGTAAGGCTTGTCGTTGACTAAGAATTGCTTATATTCCACCCGATCGTTTTTATAGTGAACAACCCAGCGAATCCTGCCTTCGGGCTCAATGACTACCTGAGTCTTATCGGCCTGGGTGGTCACCCGGTACCAGAAAGGTGTCTGGGGAAAAACTCCAGGCTTGAACGGTCCGTAGAACTCGCGAGTAACCGGCGAATAACTTTCATAAAGTTTCGAGTTGACTTCATCCGCCCGAAGCGGCTGCACTAGAAGCGTAAACATCAATATTGAAAAACCGGTTCGCATCTTGGCGATCCTCATATTTGTTAAAATATCGGCAAGCAGCGGCTGTTTGGAGTGTCGCAATAAAAATCAGGCGGACAATCGCCGTTGTTTTCGCAACCACAACTGCAGGGGCTCCCAACAAGACAGGCGTGGCCTCTTATACTATCTGCACAATCAGTAATGCAGTCACCGCAAGTGCTCGGCGAACACAGATGGGATTCACAGCCATCGCCGGCATTGCAGTCACCCCAGCCGTCATGGCAAACGCACTGTTTATCCTGGCAGCTCTGGTGATCACCACATACAATGCAGTCGTAGCCACAGGCGCCGGCATTATTGGTTATGTTCAAGCAGGTAGTGCCACAGCAGTAGTTTTGATCTGATCCGGTACAGTCCAGTGCGCCACCGCCGCAGCGGCAGCCCCCTCCGGTGCATTGTTCGTTGGGATCACATTCGTCTCCGCAGCCGGTGCAGTCCGCCTCGGTTCCCAGGGCCGTCTCGCAACCGTTATTCCAACCCCCGCCGCAGTTGCCCCAGCCGTCGTCACAGTGGCAACTACTCGACGAGCAATCGGCATGCTGATTACACGAAAACCCACATTCACCACAGTTACTGTCCGAAGAACGCAGGTCGCGCTCGCAGCCATCCGACCAGGAGTTGTTGCAGTCGCCCCAGTTTTCGCTATCACATCGACAGTTGTTCGCAGCGCACTCGGCGTTCTGGCCGCAGGAGTTATCACACCCCCCGCAATGATTCGGATCGCTGGCTGTGTTTACGCATTGGGTACCACAGCAGGTCTGACTGGCCGAACAATCCGGCCCCGTTCCACCGCACATGCAATCACCATTCACGCACGTTTCACCGTCGTCACAGCTGACCCCTTCACAAGGATCGCCCTCGCACTTTCCGGCCACACAGCTAACCGAACAATTGTAGCGGCGTTCGTTGTACTGGCACTCCCCGTCGGCACAAATTCCCGGGCTGTCGTAGTACACCCGGGTATTGCCGTCACAAAAATCAGGGTCGGGATCTTCACAAACCATTGCGGTCCCGCCGCAAACTCCGGCGCTGCAAATGTCACCCGTTGTACAGGCATCCTGATCGGAACAAGCAAAACCACTGGCCATCCAGGCGGCGGTTGAGCTGAGCACATCAAACAGGCAGGTAAAAACGATGCCGTTGCAATCGGCTGTAGCGCATTGACTGGCAAGATCGCACTCAACCGGACACTCAACCAGGATACACTCGCCGTCAACACAGTAGTATTCAGGCAGGCAGCCCCGGCCGACGCAATTGACGTTGACACAACTGTCTAAGTAGCAAACCTGGTCTTGTTCACAGGCAAGACCTGCGCAGTCTTGGTCGAAACATTCTCCGCGGGCGCAGCGTTGGCCAGGATCGCAGGCGATCCCGAGACAATCGGCCGGAATACACTCGTCTTGATAGCAAACTTCCCCGAAATCCGAGCAGTCTTCATTGCTGCAATCCTCGGGGTAACACCAGCCGTTGGCGCAAACCATGCCCGGAACTTCGCAAGTCACGCCGACACAGACCCGTCGTTGGCAGATCCCGTCGACACATACTTCGCCTTCGTTGAAACAACCCGTTAAGCTGCAATCGGCAGGATAACAAAGCCCCCCGGCACATAGCTGGTCGCTTTCGCAGTCCACTCCGACGCAAGAGCGCTGAATACATTCTTCTTCAACGCAGACTTCGCCGTAGCCGACACATTTTTTTGTATCACAATCGATCGGATAGCAAATGCCAGCTGCACAGCGCTGGCGCTCGCCGCAATCTTTTCCGACACAACTGGCCGGTAAGCAATCTTCATCTACGCAGACTTCCCCCAGACCGGGGCAATTCCTGGTGACACAGTCCTTGAGGTAACATATGCCTGCCGCGCAGGCCTGGCTCGAGTCGCAATCTTTATCCAGACAGGCAACTTCAGCGCACAGATCATTCAAGCAAACGAAACCGTCCGGGCAATCACGCCGGGGGCAATCGAGCGGCAGGCAGCTGCCGTCGATCATCAGCCCGTCGACACAATCAGTCCCGGAAGAGCAGGCCCCGATCACGACAAGGGGAACAAGTAACAGAAGGACTGTGTTGATCAGTTTAGTCAGCATGGTGAAATATTATCACATTACTAATCGTCTTGATATACCATGACTGATGATTGAAAAGAGCAACATCATTTCAAAAGTAAACATCTGGCGCCTGTTGTTTTGCTTCACTTGTCTGGTCGGCTTGGCAACTATCGCAGGCTTTTTCGGGAAACTATACTGGCTTTTCGAAATAGCTTCTCACTTCCGAGTGCAATATCTTTTTTTCCTGCTACTTTTTCTAATCGCTTTCTTGATTGGCAAGAAATACAAATTTGCACTCATTGCCGGGCTGTTTGTGCTACTCAATACGGCTACCATCCTGCCGCTCTATTTCGGCTCGGCGCAAGTGAGCCCAAAAGCGACTCGCCTGCGAGCGATGCTATTGAATGTCAACAGCGCCAACCGTCAGCACGATCGGGTGGCCGAGGTTATTCGCGAAGAAGATCCAGATTTTTTTCTGGTGATGGAAGTTACCGGAACCTGGTTGACCAAATTGACTGAGCTGTTGCCGGACTACCAATATAAAGTCAGTCGCCCGCGCCATGACAACTTCGGAATAGCTTTCTTCAGTCGCTTAGAGCCCGAAAAAATGGAGATCCTGCAGATCGGCTCGAGCGTGCCCTCGGTGCTGGCCAGGCTCAAATACGCCAACGGCTCCTTGAGCGTAATTGGAACTCATCCGCTGCCACCCGTCGGGGCAGAGTATGCCCACAGCCGCAACCGGCAAATCAGTGACCTGGCTCAAAAGGTTAAGCAGATCAGTGGTCCGGTCGTGTTGATCGGCGATCTCAACATGACTTCCTGGTCTCCTTATTTTGCAGATCTGCTCGAAGAGTCCAATCTGCGCGACAGCCGCCAGGGGTTCGGCATCCAGCCCAGCTGGCCGGACGGGCTTTTTTTCTTGTACGTCCCGATCGACCACTGCCTGGTTTCGAGAGAAATCAAGATCGTCGATCGCCGCGTGGGTCCTTCAATCGGTTCCGATCACTTCCCGGTCACAATCGACCTTGCGATAGACTCCAGCGATCTGTGACTTCCAGATTCAGCCGAACATGCGAACCGGCTCTCCAAACGGTTGAATCTCATTTTCGCTTGCCAAAAAAGCCCTGAGTGCCTCGATATGTTTGGCGCCCCGCACAATCAGCACCTGGGTGGCGTCGATTAAGTCGTAGTAGCCGTTCAGATCAGCGGCAATAATTGTCCATTTGGGGTCCAAGCCCAGGTTTTTGATGGCCAGCTCGTCATCCAGGTCTTCGGTCAGACTGGCTGCATCGGTCAGGTAGATTACTGTTCCACATCTCATTTGTCGGCCCTCCTCGAAAGGCATTGTGCCGCCACGCAGAACCAGGAGTGGAATGATGTCGGGAATGTGATTCGAATTGATTTCATCGTTCCCACTCCGCCCGATCCGCGAGGCGGCTGTGTTAGGGAACGTCCAGGCCAGTCTCCGGGCTTACGGCCTGTATCCTGCTCGCCTTCCCGGGTTGGCCCAGTGGCATATTGAACAGGCTTGACCGATCACCGTGACGGGTTCGCACCGGATTTCCACCGGTTTCCTGTCTTACGTCGCACAGCGTGTGCGAACCTGAACGTCATGCTCGAGTATATGGAAATCCAGCTGCAGATCAACAGCTAGTTGACAAAAACTTGAGATAGACTCATTTAAAACGAGTATCCCTATTGTCAATTGATATGAGCAGGCTGACAGGAGATCACGATGGGAAGTATTTCGATTCGCCTGAGCTTAATTGTGCTTTGCATCTATTGGCTAGGTTGTTCAGCCGCTGACAAACCGGCCGATGCTGGCCTCGACGCCCAGGATGCCGGCGCCGACAGTCCGGGAGATTCATACGATGCCGGCCAGCGTCCGGATCATGACCCGGATTCGAGTTTTTTACTGAACGTACCGGCCGGCACCGACCTGTGCACCCATTTCTCAGCCGCCCGCAACTGGCAACAGGAGCTGGCTATGCTGGGCCGGATAGTTTTGAAACCAGGCCACTATATCTTGCCGCGCACTGCCGGGATCTACGAAGAAGAAATAGTCGAACAAGTCGTCTACGGGCCCGACGCCCGGGTACTCGATCCTCAAGTTACGACCGGCGAGTTCACGGCAAGCTTTCGCAATCAAGACGGCATTGACACCTGGATATATACATTCACTAAGGAGTTTACGCTGGATCAAGAACCCTACTGGGTCGTGATTACCATTCCAATCGCCCAGGCTGGGGACTGGCCTGCACAAGTCGTCTTGGACCCGACCTTCATGTTCGATACGGTAAATGGCCGGGCGACCATAGGCCCCGGGGAAGATCCAATCACCGAGATCCAGGATTTCGTTACCTGTCAGCTGCCCGAGCGCGGTCCCTTGTTCACCGTCGGCTCAGAATCCGGCACCCAGCTGGTGCTCGATCAGCGCTACTGCACCGAGCCGCCCGAATTCTGCGCCGGTTGCACAATTTGCTACAGCCTGTTTGCAGCCGATCTGACTTTTGCCGGCCAGACACGCACCGTCCGTGACAATTTCAAGCTGGTTTACTCGGCCATGTTGCACAATCTCAATCCGGTCCTTTTGATAATGATCGATCCTCCAATCGGGCAGACAGCTGCGTTAATGGTCGATGATAATGTTTGTTACGGGGCCGACCTGGTTTTTCTCGACTCGAACCTGGTTGAACTGCAGCGCGAGACCATCGACAGCTGCGATCAGAATTACAGATAGTCTATACAATATGTGTAAGCTTCGTCGGGCTGGGGCGTTTGCCAGATAGATGCGCAAATGAACCCAACGAGGAGGTGTTGTGATGAAAGCTTCAAGAAAATCAGTAGTTATCTGGTTGATTCCAACTGCCGGCCTGATCTTTTTATTTATTGCTGTAGCTTGCGGCTGCTATTCTGGCCGGGCACCTCATTATACTGCCCAGTCACCCATGTTGGCAGTAAACCCGGTCAAAGTTGTCACAGTCGAGGGCGAAGACCCGCGTTTTCATACCGAAGCCTATGAGCGTATATATGAAAACCCGTTCATGGCCGTGGCCGACAATCCACTCTCCACTTTTTCTATTGATGTCGATACGGCTTCATTTTCAAACATGCGCCGTTTCATCAATGACGGCCAACGGCCCCCGGCCGACGCAATCCGGATCGAAGAACTGATCAACTACTTTTCGTACGATTATCCCGAGCCTAAAGCCGGCGAACCTTTTTCGGTCAGTGCCGAGGTTGCGTCCTGCCCCTGGAACAGCGAACACAAGCTGGTTCACATCGGCTTACAAGGCAGGGCCTTAGCCCTTAAGGACCTTCCGCCGCGCAACCTGGTTTTCTTGATTGACGTCTCCGGGTCGATGCACGACGCCAGGAAACTGCCCCTACTCAAGGCGGCCTTCCGTCTGCTGACAAAACAACTCGACGGGCGCGACCGTGTGTCAATGGTGGTTTATGCCGGCGCCAGCGGCCTGGTGCTGCAGCCGACTTCAGGCGCCGAAAACGAAACCATTTTGGCGGCCTTCGATAAACTTTCGGCCGGTGGATCTACCAATGGGGGCGCCGGCATTCGCCTGGCTTATAATGTCGCCCGCGAGAACTTCATCAAAGGCGGAATAAACCGCGTAATATTGGCCACCGACGGTGATTTCAACGTCGGGACAACCAGCCACTCAGAACTGGTTCGGCTGATCGAAAAAGAGCGTGAAAGCGGTGTCTTTCTAACCGTTCTGGGATTCGGAACCGGAAACTACAAAGACTCGACTATGGAAAAACTGGCCGATAAGGGCAACGGCAACTACGCCTACATCGATACGATCCACGAGGCCCGCAAGGTGCTGGTCACTCAGGCCGGCGCCACTCTGGTCACCATCGCCAAAGACGTTAAAATCCAGGTGGAGTTCAACCCGACCAAGGTCAACGCCTATCGGCTTATCGGCTATGAGAACCGCTTGCTACGCGCCGAAGACTTCAATGACGACACAAAAGACGCCGGCGAGATTGGGGCCGGCCATACAGTTACCGCTCTATACGAGATCGTGCCCGCCGGAGTCGAAGTCACGACTTCCAAGGTAGATGCGCTCAAATATCAAGACTCGCGCAGCCTGACCGAAGCCGCCCAGTCTAGCGAACTGCTGACCTTAAAACTACGCTACAAAGAGCCCGACCAGAACACCAGCAAGCTAATCGGCGGAAGTATCGAAGACCGCGGCGACCAACTGGAAAGTGCCTCGCAAAGCTACCGTTTCTCGGCTGCCGTTGCCGCTTTCGGCATGCTGCTGCGCGACTCGAAATACAAAGGCGCCGCCAGCTTCGCGATGGTGAATGACCTGGCCAGGGGCGCTCTGGGCAAAGATCCGCATGGCTATCGCCAAGAGTTCCTCGGCCTGGTTACAAAGGCCGAAAAAATCAAGCTGGATCACGACTAGCAGTTAAAAATATCCTGCAGGCCGGGCATTCACCTACCCAATCCAATATAATTAATGACAATATCATGATATTTTCATGAACTGCCGATGACAAAAATTGTCTATAAGACGGTTACTTGACTTACTGTAAATTGCCCTTATTGTTACGAAGTATTAAGAAAGGAAATTATTTGCCCACCCAGTTGTTATTTTCCAGTATCATCACTGCAACTACTTGAGGCGTCCAATGAAGAAAGTACTCAAAATCATTCTAGTATTGGGAATTATCGGGTCCGGGGTGGGGATTTATTATTACCTGAAGTCAACCGCGAGTTATCCCGAGAAACAGAATAAGGGCCAACTGGCCACGGTGGTCGCAACAATTGCAGCCCCCGAGGCCCACGAACGAGTCACCGTGACTGCCATGGGAACCGTGGTGCCGGCCCGCTCGGTAACAGTTTTCCCGGAAGTCGTCGGTAAGATTATCTACCAGAATCCTAACCTGGTGCCAGGCGGAAGATTCAAAAAAGGGCAGACGCTGGTGCGAATCGATCCGCGCGATTACGATTTGAGCCTGAAACAACAGCAGGCCCGGGTGGTCCAGGCCAAGGCAGAGTTGGCCCGCGAGAAAGGCCTCAAGTCGGTGGCCGAACGCGAATGGAAGATGATCCGCGATGAAGTTCAGCCCACCGAAGAAGGCAAGAAACTGGCCCTGCGTGAAATCCAGCTGGAAAACGCGCAAGCCATGGTGGCCTCCGCTGAAAGCGGCGTCGAACAAGCCCAGTTGCGACGTAATCGCACATCAATCACCGCCCCGTTCAACGCTCTGGTTACCGAGGAATTCGTCGACGTGGGCCAGGTGGTTTCGAACGCCTCACGGATCGCCACCCTGGTCGACAGCGACAAGTTCTGGGTGCGGGTTTCCGTTCCCCTGGATCGCCTGAGCTGGATCGCCATTCCCGGCATCAATGCCACTCAAGGCTCGTCTGTCAAAATAGTTCAGCAGGCCGGCCCCGATTTCAAAATCGAACGTCAGGGTGTGGTTGTAAAACTGCTCGGCGATCTCGATCCGCTCGGCAAGATGGCTCGCTTGATCGTCGAAGTAGACAACCCGATGAATACAGACGGCTCGAATGGGTCCGCGCTACCGTTGCTGCTGGGCGCCTACGTCACGGTTAACATCGAAGGCCCGAATGTCGAGGGCATACTCAGACTGCCGCGCCGGACCATGCGCGACAAGAACCAGGTTTGGGTAAAAGTAGGCAAGCAGCTTTCAATCAGGCAAGTCGAAATCGTCTGGACCAGAAGCGATACGGTATTCGTACGCGGTGATCTGCGTCCGGGTGATCTGGTAATCACCAGCCGAATTGCGGTACCGGTCAAGGGCATGAAGATTCGCTCAGCCGATGAACCGCCCGCAGAAGAAGTCCAAACCCCTAAGGCGGCCAATCCGGAGACTCAGTAATGACCCCGACAGAAAATGGCCCCGAAGAACTAAACGGGGGGCCGATTTCCTGGATGGCCAAGAATCCAGTCGCGGCCAACCTGCTGATGGTGGCATTTATCGTCGGCGGTTTATTGATGTCCGGCCGGGTCAAGAAAGAAGTCTTTCCGCAGATAGCACTCGATCGGATATCGGTTACGGTCCCGTACCCCGGGGCCAGCCCGGCCGAAGTCGAGCAAGGCATATTGCTGGCCATCGAAGAAGCCGTGCGTCCGCTGGACGACGTCAAAGAGGTTACTTCGGTTGCCCTGGAAGGTTACGGTTCGGTAACTGTCGAACTGGATAAAGACGCCAACCACAGCAAGTCACTTTCGGACGTAAAAAATGCGATCGATCGAATAACCTCCTTTCCGGTCGAGGCCGAGCGCCCGATTGTTAACCTGCCCGAATGGCGGGCTGAAGCCATCAGTCTCGTTGTTTACAGTGACCAGGACGAAAAGGTAATGCATGCCCTGGGCGAAAGCGTCCGCGACGAGCTCTTGGGGCTACCCGACGTATCATACGTCGAACTGGCCGGGGTACGACCCTTAGAGATCAGCATCGAAGTCACGCATGACACCTTGCGCACCTATGGCTTGACCCTGCCGCACATCGCGCAGGTAGTCCGGCGCACCGCGATCGACTTGCCGGCCGGCGGAGTCAAGACTGCCGGCGGCGAGGTCTTGCTGCGCACCACCGAGAGACGCGACCTGGGGGTCGAGTTCGCCGATATACCGATCATGACCGGCAGCGACGGCAGCCCGATCAGGCTCGGCGATATTGCCGAGATCAAGGATGGTTTCGCCGAGACTGACATTTCGGCCGCCTTTGAAGGCAAGCCTTCGGTCTTGCTGCAGGTCTATAGTGTCGGCAGTCAGTCTCCGACCGAAGTGGCCAAGGCGGTCAAACGCTACGCCGCCAAACTGAAGCTAAAGCTACCTCCCGGTATCTTTGTTACCACCTGGAACGACCGTTCCAAGCTCTACGATGAGCGTCTCGGACTATTGATGCGGAATGCCATGCTGGGCCTGGCCATGGTGCTTTTGATCCTGGGCTTGTTTCTGGAAACCAAATTTGCTTTCTGGGTCACCATGGGCATCCCGATTTCTTTTTTGGGTTCTCTGATTCTGTTACCGGTCCTGGGCGTCTCGCTCAACATGATTTCTTTGTTTGCCTTCATCGTAACTCTGGGCATGGTCGTCGACGACGCGATCGTCGTCGGCGAAAACGCCTTTCGCATGCGCCGCCAGGGAATTCCTTTTCTCGAGGCCGCTATTAAAGGCGCTAAGCAAGTAGCCACTCCGGTATTTTTCTCTATCGCCACGACAGTCGTGGCTTTCTCCCCGCTGCTAATGGTCCCCGGCACACGGGGCAAGTGGATGATTTCAATTCCTATCGTAGTCATCCTGGTCCTGGTAATTTCGCTGATCGAGTCATTCTTCGTGCTGCCGGCCCATATTGGACACCTGTCGGAGACCAAGAAAGAAGGCTTCTTCTACCACTTCTCACGCCTGCAGGGCAGGTTCTCCCGCGGAGTCGAGCGCTTCATCGAAAACTACTATCGCCCGCTAGTCGCAGCGACTACCCGTCACCGCTGGGTCACCGTGGCTGTCGGCGTTGCGGTTTTCACCGTCACCCTGGGTTTGATTTCCAGTGGGCGGGTCAAGTTCATCGACTTTCCCAAGGAAGAATCCGATTGGGTAGTCGCCGAAGCGCGTCTGCCATTTGGAAGCGCGGTTAAAGAAACCGAAAAGGTCATGCAGCAATTGGTTGCCACCGCCCAGGAAGTCATCGAGGGCAACGGCGGCCAGAGAATAAGCACCGGAATTTTTTCGATGCTGGGCGTCTCGTTCACGCGCCGCGGCGGAAGAGCCTCAGGTGGACACGTCACCTCAGTGGCTGTTACCCTGGTTCCGACTGACCAGCGTCCAATCGGCGCCGGTGTTTTTGCAGACATTTGGCGCCAGAAAATAGGCAGTATTCCCGGGTTGGAATCACTGTCGTTCAACTCATCGACCGGTCACGGCAGTTCGAAACCAATCGATATCGAGTTGAGCCATTCGAATATCCCGGTCCTCGAATCGGCCGCGCGTGATCTGGCCGCCAAACTGGCCACTTTCGGCGGAGTCAAGGACATAGAAAACGGTATCGAATTGGGCAAACCCCAGTTGGATTTCAAGATGTCCGACGAAGGCATCGCGGCCGGGTTGACTTCCGTCGACCTGGCCTCCCAGGTCCGCAGCGCATTCTACGGCGCCGAAGCTTTCCGTCAACAACGCGGCCGGCACGAGATGAAAATCATGGTGCGCCTGTCCCAGGCCGAACGTGAATCGCTGCTTAGCGTCGAAGAGCTGATGATCCGCACGCCGGCCGGGGGCGAGATGCCGCTTAGGCAAGCGGCCAGTGTCGTTCATGGCCGGGCTTATACGTCAATCAACCGTACCGACGGCAAGCGCACTTTACGAGTCCAGGCCGACGTCGAAGAGGGCAAGGCCAATCCACGTGAAATAATGATGGCCGTCTTCAAAGACGCCAGAAATGATCTGAAGGCCAAGTATCCCGGATTGCAGCTCGGCTCGGCCGGCCGTCAAAAAGAGATGGGCGAGTTCTTCGACTTTCTGCTGGTCGGCTACATCATGGCGTTAATAGCCATGTACGGCCTGATTGCCGTCCCGTTGAAGAGCTATCTGCAGCCGTTTTTCGTGGTAATGATGGCGATTCCCTTCGGCCTGGTCGGGGCGGTGCTCGGGCATGTCTTGATGGGTATGCAGCTGAGCATGATCAGCATGATGGGTATGGTGGCTCTTTCGGGAGTGGTGGTGAACGACTCGATTGTCTATGTCGATTCGGCCAACCGCTTCCGCAAACAAGGCCTGTCTCCGCTCGAGGCGAGCCTGGCGGCTGCCCGTCTGCGCTTCAGACCGATTATTTTGACTTCGCTGACTACTTTTGTCGGCCTGGCCCCGATGATTTTCGAAACATCGGTGCAGGCTCGAATACTTATTCCGATGGCGGTTTCTTTGGGCTTCGGAGTCATGTTCGCGACATTGGTGATCTTGATTCTGGTGCCGTCTCTTTTCGTAATCATCGAAGAGATTCGAGTCTGGAAAAAGGGCCGCAAGCAACTCGACTACAAGGTAGATCCGATTGCTTCGGGAGAACCATCATGAAGGCCAGTGTTGTCTGGCTGCCGGCCCTGCTTGGCATAGTCATTTTTTGTCAAAACAGCGCAGCCGAAGAAATCCGGGCCACTAAATCGGGTTCCCCAACCTTGGATTTACTCGACCAGGAACTACCCGAGATAACCAAAGGTCAGGAAATCACCTTAGAGCAGGCCTTACGCCTGGCCGACCGGCGCAACTTGACCTTGTCGATTGCCCGGGTCAACATTATCAAGGCCCAGGCTGAAATGAAATCCGCCTGGTCTTTATTGATACCCTCGGCTTCCGCCTCGATGACCTTCACTCACAATGATCATGACGACACGATTACTCCATTTGCAGGACAGGAAATTATAAGTAGACGCCAGGATGACCTGTCGGCCAGAATCCAGGTTGACGTGCCGTTGGTCAATGCCCAGGCCTGGTTCGGCGTCATGCTGGCCGAACTCGGCGAAGAAGTAACCGAGCTGAGCGTCGAGAGTGTTCGCCAGGCGCTGCTGCTCTCGGTAGCCCAGGCCTATTTCCAGGCGCTTTCGGCCCGTTCGCTGATCGAGGTCCAGCGCAACCAGATTAAATCGTCGAAACGACATCTGGCGGTCGCCACAATCCGGCATCGCTCGGGTACCGGGCGCCGGCTGGATGTCATCCGGGCCCGGACCGAGTTGTTGACCGCCCACGAACAACTTATTGCCGCTCACAGCGCTTTGGAGAATGCCCGCGACGCCCTGGCGATCTTGATCGGCGTAGACTTCCTGCCCATGCCGGCGCAAGTACCCGAGATGAGCGCTCCGCAAGAATCAGAAGCCGACATGATTTCCAAGGCTACGATTCAGCGTGAAGATCTCAAGCTTACCCGCACGCTGGTCAGATTGGCCGACAAGCAAATTGATACATCCTGGATGCTATTCTTGTCGAGCCTGTACGGTTCCTGGCAATTCGCCTATCAATTCACCGATCCCTCGTCTTTTCAATCGGGCGACAAGTCGCGCTGGTTTTATTTCATTACCTTGTCGGTGCCGCTTTACAGTCAAACCCGCTACGCCGATCTGGAACAAAAGAGGGCAGCCCTGCACAAAGCCGAGCTCGAAGCTCAAGACGCCAAGCTCAAGGCAATCTTGCAATTACGCACAGCGCGCCGCAACTACGAGACCGCTATGTTGCTAGTCGGCACATCCAAGACCAAGGCCGAACTGGCTAGCCAGGCCTTGAGACTGGCCGAGAGCGCCTACGAAAACGGGACCGGA
>JAFDKH010000163.1 GCA_019307065.1 Deltaproteobacteria bacterium | reverse complement strand
CCGAAATGCTCCGTAAGTCATTTCGCCAAAGAGGCCGGATATATGACTGCTACCACTTTTTTGCCAAACAGATCATTTTTCCCTTGCGAAAGGAGCGGGTCCATATATGACGAAACTGATAATTCGGGGGTGACAACCAACCTCCATTTCGTGATGACAAACATCTCTCTTGCCGGGCGCACGCCATGCGCCCCTACACCAACAAGACCGTAAACATACTCAGCCGCCGAAGGCGGGATAAATCACTTCGAGCCGGTCGCCCGAACTCAGTTTGATCGATTCGTATTTCGCCTTGGGAATGTAGCTGCCGTTGATCTCGACAATGAAGTGAGTGTCGGGCTCGCCCAGCAGGACCAGGACTTGCGAAAGACTGGCCCCGTCGGGGACCTCGCGCGTCAAGTCGTCAACTGTTATTTCCATTTCAAGAATCTCACGGCTTCAAGAATTCGAACCGGCCTAGCTGACAGCAAGGACACTCTTTTTCGCGCAACACCTCGACAGACCGAAACGAAGCCTGCCACAGATCGAGCAGGGTAAGTTGATAGGGTTCGAGAGTTGCGCCGACTAAAATTTTCAGGGCGGCAGTTGACTGTAGCGCGCCGACAGTCAGGGGGGCCGAGTTCAAAATTCCGGCCGTTACTCCGCTCGGGCTGCTGCCGGGCTCGGGTGGTTCGGGAAAGACGCAACGCATACACGGACTGTGTCCGGGAATGATCGGCATGGTCATGCCGGTCGTGCCGATTACCCCGCCGTAGACCCAGGCCTGGCCGTTTTTGACACAGGCGTCGTTGATTAAATAGCGGGTTTCGAAATTATCGCTGGCATCCATGACCAGCGACATGCCTTTGATCAACTCCTCGATGTTGGAGGCATCGGCCCGAGTGTTCAAGCCCTCGACCTTGATGGTTGAGTTGATTTTTCTCAATTTGTTGGCGGCGATAATCGCCTTGGGAGTCTGGTGGGCTACGTCGACTTCATCGAACAGAATCTGTCGCTGCAGGTTGACTTCTTCGGGCAGGTCGGCGTCGACTATGCGGACATGGCCGACCCCGGCTCGGGCTAGCAAGTGGGCATGCACGCTGCCGAGTGCGCCGCAGCCGACGATCAAGACAGCTGAATCCGTGATTTTCTGCTGGCCGGCATCTCCGATTTCGGGAATGACTGTGTGCCGGGCGTAACGATCAACTTTTGCTGGCATGGCGTGTACCTGACGCTGGTAAAACAGAGTTAGCTGGTTTTATTAAATGCGTATATCTTCAACTTGTTGATTGTCGAGTGGATCGCCAGCCGGAAATTCGTCGGTCCGACCGGCTTGAATCCTGCACACGACGACCTCTTTGGCTGTAACCTTTTTTGCGTAAAAACGCAAAAGCCTACCGAGAACCTGAAGTTCTTGTTGATTCGGTTGGCCGCGCACAAGCATCAGCGGGCCGCTGTGGTCGCGAAGTTCCAATTGCTGGTGATTGTCGGCCAGACGACTCAGCCGCTCGTTTTCTTCTTGATTGCGACCGACGATGGCTTTGAGTTGCGGGTGCAGGCGAAAGTGACGGCCCAACGACAAAAGCCGGGCGTCAATCATGTCGTAATCGGGCAACCGTGAAAAAAGATCTCGAAGGCGCCTAGAAATTACGGGATCGGTCAGCAGACAGCCGCCGGCCGGAGCAGAAAAAGTGCGCAGTTTGAATTTCTCGGCCAAAGCAAATTGATTCTTGCGGGACCTGCCCTGAATGGCCAGCAGCCGGCTGCGATCGACCAGGCCCTCGTCTTCAGGAATTGTCGGTTTGAGCAGTTGGGCACTGAGTGGACGCAGCAGCCGGCCGGACAATCCGGATTCTTTTTCGATTAGGCGCAGAGCCTGCAAATGCTGAGACAAGGGACGCTGGCCGAGCACCTCTCCGGTTATCACTAAAGCGGCCCCGATCTCGGTCATGATTTTCTTGGCTTTTTGAAGCATGAAGGTGTGGCAATCGACGCAGGGATTCATTTCACGTCCGCGGCCATGCGGTGGGTTTTCGAGCAGACGCATATAGTCCATGCCCAGCTTGAGGACCCGAATTTCGAAGCCCTCCTCGCGAGCGGTAATTGTGGGAATATGCCGCTTTTGACTTCCGGCGCAGGCAAAGAAGCAGCTGACAAAGTTTAGCGCCAGGACCTGGATGCCCTGATCTTGCAACAACTTGATCGCCAGAACAGAGTCGAGCCCGCCCGACATCAATGCCACCGCCCGGGTACTCATTCCGTCTCCTGCATGGCCTGCTCGATCCAGCCTCCGCCGATAACACGCTGGCCGTCATAGAAGACTGCGGCCTGACCCGGCGTAATCGATTTTTGGGGCTTTTCGAAGCGGACCCGGACGATATCGCCGCTGAGCGGTTCCAGGCTGGCCCGGGCGGGGCGATGCCTATAGCGGATCTGGACTGCCGCCTCAAATGCCTGCCCGGGTTGTCCGGCGGCCTGCCAGACGACATTTGAAACCTCAAAGGATCTTGAGAGCAACAGATTTTCGTCGGTATCGACCGTGACTTCGTTGCTGTTTGGATCAATAGCCAGCACATAGGCCCGGCTGCCCAGGGCAATACCCAATCCGCGTCGCTGACCAATGGTGTAGCGATGGATGCCTAAGTGGGTCCCCAGAACCTTTCCGTCGCGGTTGACGATATTTCCTTTGCCGGCGGGTTGCCCGAAGGCCTCGCGCAGCGTTTCGGCGAAACCGGTTTCGGTAACGGCCATGCAGGCGTCCTGGCTTTCGCGGTTGTCGGCATTCGGCAGGCCGTTTTGCCGGGCGATTCTGCGGACTTCGTCTTTGGTTAGATTTCCGATTGGAAACAAGCTCAGGTCGAGTTGGGCCGGCGACAGGCCGAACAGGAAATAGGACTGGTCTTTGTTCTCGTCTTTTCCGCGCAGCAAAACAGGTGCTTTGCAGGTTGACTCGATTTCAATTCGGGCATGGTGCCCGGTGGCGATTCGGCCGGCCCCGATTCCGGCCGCGAAATCGATCAAAGTCTTGAACTTGATTTGTGGATTGCAGACCGTGCAGGGGTTTGGGGTCCGGCCCTTGGCGTATTGGTCCCATGAATAACGCAAGACCTGACGCTCGAACAGCTCGCGTTGCTCGATAGTCTGGTGGCTGATGCCGATATGTTCGGCCGCCAGGCGGGCCTGTTTGACGGTCTCAATCTCGCCTCTGTCTTCGGGCGAGGGTTGCAGCTGCAGAGTCAGGCCGATTACCTGGTGGCCTAGTTGGGTAAGCAGCAGAGCGGCCACAGATGAGTCGACCCCTCCGCTCATGGCAACTACGATTTTTTCGGCCGGCCGACTCGAGGGTGACATAGATTAATCGTTGGATTAGCTGACAGCCAGCATGCGTAGTAGGGCCTGTTCGGCTTTTTGGCGAACCGGTCCCTCGACTTTTACCAGATATTGGTTCTGCTCGAGGGCCTTCAGGACTTTTTCCAGGGTCGACATTTTCATATTGGGGCAGATGGCCTGCTCGGTCAGGGCGATGAATTTCTTTTTAGGATTGTCTTTTTGCAGGGGGTGAATGATGCCCAGCTCGGTCCCGACGATGATCGTATCAGCCGGGTTCTCTGCCGCGAATTTGCGCATTTGACTGGTGGAAGTTACCGCGTCGGCCAGGGCGGTGACTTCCGGCCGGCACTCGGGATGGACCACAACTTTGGCGTCGGGATACTCCTTTTTCTTCTGCTCGATGTGTTCGGGCTTAATTCGTCGATGGGTCGGGCAGAACCCGGGCCACAAGATCATCCGGCGGCCGGTTTTCTCCTGGACAAAAGTCCCCAGGTATTGATCGGGGGTGAAAATGATTTCTTTATCGGCCGCAATGCTGCTGACCACAGCGGCGGCATTGGCCGAGGTGCAGCAGATGTCGCTTTCGGCTTTGACTTCGGCTGTGCTGTTGACATAGGTGACGACGACGGCCTCGGGGTGCTCGGCTTTTTTGGCCCGCAGGGAGTCTGCGTCAATCATGTCGGCCATCGGACAACCGGAATTCCGATCGGGCAGCAGAACGGTCTTGTCGGGCGACAAGATCGCGGCGGTTTCGGCCATGAAGTGAACCCCACAAAAGACTATTACTTCGGCGTCGGTGGCGGCCGCCTTGCGCGAGAGATCAAGTGAATCTCCCTGGAAATCGGCCAGGTCCTGGATTTCACCGAGTTGATAGTTGTGGGCCAGGATGATGGCGTTACGTTTTTGCTTGAGTTGTTCGATTTTTTCGATCAGTTCTTGATTGCGCGACATTGTTTTGTCAGACCTCCCTGACTAGAAAAGAAATGTATCATACCTCCGATTACTTCATGGGTCTAAAGATTCTGTTCGTCTAAAAAATTTCGAATGGCCTGGCCAACCTGGGCGGCCTGCTCGATCGCCACGAAATGACCAGCCTCGAGGATGTGTACCCGGCGTGCGTCGGGCAGCTTCTCTTCGAGATAGGCTGCGAATTTCGGCGGAGTCAGCATGTCCTCCTCGGCCGAAACCAGAAGAATCGGAAGCTTGATTTGGGCCAGTCGCTCTCGTACGTCGAAAGCGTTACAGGCATTGAAATCGCCCAGGACAATTTCGGGAGCGCAGTTGGCCCGGTCCTCTATAGCCGGGCGCAGTAGTTCCGGGTCGGTCTTGGGTGAAGCTGCGCTAAGGCTCACCTGGGATATGTAGGTTTCAAAATCGTTCTCAATAAGTTCTAAAATAGCCGGGAGAACTCCCTGCTTAGCGCCGGAAGAAACCAGCCCGGCCGCCGTGAATTCACCCGGCCGGTCGAGCAGGATTTGTAAAACGATCGCGCCGCCCATACTGAAGCCAATCAAGACCGGCGCGGGCAGGGCAAGCTCGTCGAGGAACGTCTCGACCACTCGGGCGTAGGCGGCAACATCTTGACTGCCGGGACCCGGGCTGTTTCCGCGCCCGGGCAGATCGATTGCTATGGTATTGGCCCGGTCGGCCAGGCCGGCAACCTGCCCGGTCCAAAAAGCACTCGAGCCGCCGGCGCCATGGATGAAGACCAGGCTTGGTTTAGTCGAATCGGGCGGCCATTGGTCACAAATGAATCCGAGATTGGCGGCACTGCGGGTCTGCATAGAATCTCCTGACTGGTGGGCAGTCCCGGATTACTTTCTCAAAGGTGTTTTTGGCCCTGCAGTGTTGTGCGGATCTTTGCAGCTGCCCTTGATGCAGATCAACGGCTGGCGACAATCTTTACTGGCCGCGCAGCTGTCGTTTTGCTGGCCGAGTCTTCGGCAAGTGGCCTTGATGCAAAAGAGCGGCGAGCATTCATAGTCGCTCTTGCACGAGTTGCCGGCGACCGGCAGGCACTTGCCCAGCTTGCAGCCCAACGGTGTTTTGCAGTGAAAATAGTTGGAACAGGGACCATTCTTGGAGCTTTTCTTGGTTACGCATTTCGCCAGGATGCACAGCAAGGGAGACAAACAATCACGATCGATCGAACAACTCTCGCCGCGCTTGCTCAGGGGGCGGCAGCTGTTGAGGATACAAACGTTAGGCGGGTAGCATTGGCGGTCGCTCTGACAGGTAGCCCCCAGCGAGCCCAAACGAGTACAGACGTCATTGAGACACTTGAACGGCAAGTAGCAATCTTCATTTACCGAGCAGGGCTGAGACAAGGTTTTTAGTTTTTGGCATTTGCCGTTGATACAGAAATCGAGCCACTGGCACTCTTCGTCGTTGATACAGGTTTGGGTCAGCTGGTTTGCCAGGGGAGGCTGGAGCTTGCCTTTGTCGTGGCGCAGCAACAGCACGGTGACATGCCTGAAGGGCACCGCATAATTGCCGCCCTGGATGCTGTCGGTCGGGAGGAAGTGCCAGGCGACCACCCCGATAACCTCGGCCTTTTCATTCAAGAGCGGGCTACCGGAATGGCCCATGTTGATCGGCGTGGAAAACTGGATGTAATCAACGGCGCCCTTGCCCATGTAGTACGAGGCCGAGTATTCGGCGTCGCTTATCACGCCTACGCCGAAATTGAGGTGGTCGGACTTGGATAGCATGGCCGGATAACCGATCAGATAAATGTTCTGACTGGTTTTGGCCTCGTGAGTGTATTTGAGGCCGGGAATAGTCCGGGGAAGTTTAGAGGCGTCGAGAATGGCCAGATCTTGCTGCCGATCAACAGCCAGCATCTCGAGGCCGCGATACCTGACATTGCCTTCGGTTTCGACGAATATGTTGTTCAACTTGCTGACCACGTGAAAACTGGCGACCAGGAAGTTGCGGCCCTTAAACTCAACCATAAAAGCGGTGCCCTGGTAGCCGGCTGCGTCGCTGCCGATTAGAAAAACGCTGTTTTTGGCCGTTTGGTAAACCGGGTTTACTAAACTTACTCTTTTGTCTTTTGAAGAAGAAGAAGAATTGCAGCCGGTCAGCATAAGGCAAGCTATCAGCCAGATTGCCAAGGTTCTGATCATTCGTCAGGCCAGCCGAATCGGTTGGTAGCGCATCCCCAGATTCAGGATACGCTGAATGAGTTGGTTATAGGAGAGCCCCTTTTTTTCGGCCGATTCGGAAAAATCTTCACCGAAAGACAAGGCCGGGTTGGGATTGGCCTCTAGAAAATAGAGCCGCCCGCTGGATTCGAGACGAAAATCGAGCCGGGCATAGCCGCTCATGCTGAGAATACGATAAATCCGCTTACAGCGCCGGCCGATCTGCTCACTAACGTGTTCGGGCAAACCCTTGGCGGCCCGGCTGGCTACACCCCATTTCTTTTGATATTTCAGGTTCCATTTGGCGGCCGCGGTGGCAATCAACGGCAACTCCTCGGGCTTCTTGTCGAAAACCATTTCCCAGACAGGAAACGTCTCAAGCCGTTTATTGCCGATCACTCCGACATAGAGCTCGCGGCCTTCGATGAATTCTTCGGCGATCGCGTCGGTACCGGTGTGCTGGTGCACGAACAAAACGCGCGAAGTCAAGGCGGCCTCGTCACGAACCAAAGAGGCCTGTGAAATGCCGAATGAGGCGTCTTCGACTACCGATTTGACGAACAGCGGAAATTGCAACCGTTTGGGTTTTCTGATTTTACGCCCGACGGAAAAAACTGCGAAGTCGGGGACCCGGATTCGGTGAAAAGCCAGGAGCTTTTTCGATAAGGCCTTGTCACGCGCGATCATCAAGCCCTTGGGGTTGCAACCGGTATAGCGAACTTGTTTCAGCTCGAGGTAGCCGACGATGTTTTGATCGTAGAGCGAAACCCCGCCGAAAGCCTCGAGCAGGTTGAAGGCAATATGCGGTTTCAATTCTTCGATGGCCTTGCGGATAGTCGGCAGGTCGTCATAAACGCCCAACTGGTGAACCTGGTGGCCGAGATCGTTCAGGGTAGTGACCACGTCGAATTCGGTTTTCCAGGGAGCCACCAGCAGTTCGTCGCTGCTCAACCCGTCGATCGAGTCGGGCGGCATGAGGTCGTCGCGCATAAGTGCAAGCACGCGCAACTTTTTCACATCTGGACCCACCTGCGGTTGCGGTGCAGAGAATCAAAAGCATGCCTGGTGAGCCAGACAGCGTACTCCGGGCGGGCCTGGCGCTGGGGATCTTTGGCAAACAGCCGTAGTTCGCGACAGCGTCCGGCCATGTCGCGCAAGACCTGATCGAACTGGTGGCGCTGATCGCCGACCAGCCCGGACACCTGGCGCAGGACCGAGGGACGTACCCGGCTCAAGACGCTTGCGGCCGATACGGGTTTTGGGCTTTGGCGGGCAACAGTGAAGTGGCGCCTTAGGATGCCATCATAGTAATCGGGAAATTCACAACCCTGGGCCGCAATTTTGTCGGTATAGTACTGGCCGACTGTTTTTCTGAGTTGCGCCAGGGAGTCGACCCGCTGCCGGGTTGTTTGGCGGGGTTTGACACCGTTTAGATCTTTCATCAATGAATCGACATACTCGAGTTTTTCAAGGGCCTGCGGCCAGGTACGGTAACGCCGGCGCCATTGCGAGCGTGGTTGCAGCCAGACCGCAAATGTTTCGGCGAAATCTTCGTCCGGGTGGGCCTGGGCATACCAGTACTCGAGGTTATGTACATGGCGGTGCGAGTAAGGATCGGGGCGATAACCGGCAGGATAGTGGCGCGAAGTCGGGCCGAACAAACGCTGCCAACGACGCTGCTTGTGAAGATCGAAAGCATGATCCAGGGCGTGACCGACTTCATGACGCAGAATTTTCATGCACCACTCACGCGAGCCGCCTACGACTTCGCCCATTTGATTGCGCTCGAGGCGTATCAGGCGCGGGTGGGCCAGGTAGAAGGGAATCGCTATGCCGGTCAAACCTTCGGGAGTGAACCAATCATCGGAAAGCCAGAAATAAGGACGAAAAACTAGACCACGCAAGTCGAGTTCGGCCTGAATTTTGTAAACGCGTTCTTGCAAGATAGATTTGTCGATTACCAAGCCCAGATCGCACAGGCGCGTCTTGAGTAATTGCTCATTGGTCAGGCTCGATAAATTGTGAACACGCTTGGCTATGATCGACTCCTAAAAAACACCCATTTTTCGGCGCAAATTATCTCACAAATGTCCGTAAAAGACAAGGACTTAAGGCTATTTGGTGCTTGTTCTGCCCTTTACTTGGTGGTACAGCTCTTGTCTGTGCATGTCTGAGATCAATCGCCGGTGCCGATCACGGTTCCCAAGATTAATGAATTATCGGGAAGTGTTCAACTGGGAACTTTAACCGGCTGAGTATGTCTTTAGATAGCAAGTTAGCGCATTTTTATTTAATAGGGAGGATCCAGCATGCGGCTTCTTGGGGACAGGTGTGTCTTTTTTTCGCGTCGGGCTAGACGCGCAATAACTGGTTTTTCTTCACCTTTATACGTATCACTGGCGATTTTGGTCTGTTTGTTCTTTGCAAATTCGGCCCGGGCCGGGATGAGTTTGCAGCGTCAGAAGCTGTTTCAGGCCGCGCTTGATTCAATTCCAACCGGTCAAGACGAAAAAGAGACGCTCTCGCCGTACTTTTTTGTTTTCGCCCAGGGCCAAGATAGCGATCAGCTGCCCTTGAAAAGCACCCGGTCCGAGGTTTCGATTGCCGGAGTTATCGCCCGGGTCAAAGTCACTCAGGTCTACAAGAACGAGGGCGGCCAGACTCTCGAGGCGGTCTATTTATTTCCGGCTTCGACCCGGGCCGCGGTTCACTCGCTGCAGATGACGATCGGTCAACGCACCATCTTAGCCCGCATCAAAAAACGGAAAGAAGCCCGTCAAGAATACGAAAAAGCGGTCAAAGACGGCCAGACTGCCGCCCTGCTGGAACAACAACGGCCGAATGTTTTTCAGATGAGTGTCGGCAATATCCTGCCGGGTGACGAGATCGAAGTCGAGCTCGAGTACGATGAACTCCTGGTGCCCAGTGAGGGCGTTTACGAGTTCGTTTTTCCGACGGTGGTCGGGCCGCGCTATTCGAACCGAGTTGCTAAAGAGTTGAACGACCAAGAAAGGTGGATCAAGAACCCATATCTGCACGAAGGCGAAAAAGCGCTGCATACATTTGGAATTGATCTGAACATTTACAGTGGTATCCCGATTGCCAAAGTCTCGAGTGCTTCACACGCTGTAAACGTCGAGTTCACTTCGAAGCGAGTGGCCCACGTCAGCCTGGCCGATTCTAAGGCGTACGGCAATCGCGATTTCGTGCTGCGCTATTCGCTGCAGGCAGAAGAAATCGAGCACGGCCTGCTGCTATTTCCCGGCGAGAAGGAAAATTTTTTCTTGCTGATGATCGAGCCGCCCGCACGGATAGACAGCCACGATATAGTCGAGCGTGAGTACATCTTCGTCATGGACGTCTCGGGATCAATGTCCGGATTTCCGCTGGAAATATCCAAGCAATTAATGCGCGACTTGCTGTCCGATCTGAAAACGAGCGACTACTTCAACCTGGTGCTCTTTGCCGGATCGAATGAAGTCTTGTCGAAAGATTCGCTGGCGGCCAGTCCCGAGAACATCCAGGCCGCATTCGATCTAGTCGATACCCAGCAAGGCGGCGGTGGAACCGAATTGCTGCCGGCCCTCGAGCGTGCTTTGAGTCTGCCCCACAAGGAAGGCACCAGTCGTATTGTTGTAATCGCCTCCGACGGATATATCGACGTCGAGAAAGAGTCGTTCGCCTTGATCCGCAAGAACTTGAACGAGGCCAATGTATTCGCTTTCGGAATCGGCAGTTCGGTAAACCGGTTTCTAATCGAAGGCCTGGCTCGGGCAGGCATGGGTGAACCCTTTATCGCCCTGGACGCAGATGAGGCCCGCCGCCAGGCGGCGCGCTTCAGAAAATATATTGCTGCGCCGGTCTTGCAGGACATCCAGGTGGATTTCGAGGGCTTCGAGGCTTACGACCTGCACTCGCAAGTTCTGCCTGACTTGTTCGCTGAACGTCCGCTGGTTCTGTTCGGCAAGTACAAGCCCTCGCCCAAGGGCAGTATCGTAATTCGCGGACAGGTGTCTTCACAGAAAATGGAAGGCCGCATCAATCTGAGTGATGCAGTCAGTTCCAGGGACAACGCCGCCTTGCGCGGCCTGTGGGCACGTCACAAGGTTATGAGCTTAACGGACATGCTGGCCGGGGATCCTGCGGATGGCAAACTAATCGAAGAAGTCACCCGGCTGGGCCTTAGGTACTCGCTGCTGACCGACTACACCTCATTTGTGGCGGTCGATACCAAAGTCAGGGCCGACGGCAAGAAGGTCACCAAGGTTCGCCAGCCGCTACCGCTGCCGCTGGGTGTTTCTGATAATGCGATCGGTACTGGCGGAGCCGGATCGGGGTCCCTGCCCGGCAAAGTCGGCGGCCGGGTTTACCGTTCGATGCCGGCGGCCCGGACGGTGATGGGCTCGTTGAGCCGCAGCGAAATACAAAGAGGAATTCGCAAGAATATGCGTTCGATTAGGGCTTGCTACGAAAGAGCCCTCAAAAGCGACTCCAGTCTTTCCGGCAAAATAGTCGTTGAATTCGTGATCGGGCCCAAGGGCACCGTAACCAACGTAAAGATCGTAACCAGCACGGTCAAGAGTTACCAGTTCCAGGCCGACATCCTGAAAGTCATTCGGCGCATGCGTTTTCCCAGGCCGGCCGGGGGTGGCAGCATCGTGGTCGCCTATCCGTTTATTTTCCGTTCGATTAATTAAAGGAGGTCGATCATGGTCGTTTTCGCGCGAGGTAGTTTCAAGCTGTTTGGCTTCGGCCTGCTTTTAGGTTGCCTGGCGGTCTGCGGTCCCGGGCCAGATGACGAAGCGAGCGGCACTAGTTGGGAAAGGAGCTCGACCACCCAGCCGGTCGAAGAGCCGGCCCCGGAACAGTTCATTGAGCCGATCGAACTGACCGCCGAGCAAATAAAACAACGCCAGAATTTCATCCAGGCCGCCTATGAGAGTATTCCCAACCAGGCCGACCGAGACAAGAGCCTGTCGCCCTACTTTTTCGTTTTTTCAAAAGACTCAAACGTAGATCGCTTGCCTCTAAAGAGCACTTCCGTCCAGGTGGATATCGCCGGAGTCGTGGCTCGGGTGCGCATCGTACAGGTCTATGAAAACCGGGGCAGCAATCCTCTAGAGGCGATCTATATCTTTCCGGCCTCGACCAGGGCGGCCGTGGATGCCATGCGCATGACCATCGGCCGGCGGACAATCGAGGCCAAGATTAAAAAACGGCAGCAAGCCCGGCAGGAATACGAACAGGCGCGCAGGCGCGGGCAGACCGCGGCCTTGCTGGAGCAACAGCGACCGAACGTATTCCAGATGAATGTGGCCAACATTTTGCCCGGTGACAGCATCAAGGTCGAAGTCGATTATAGCGAATTGCTGATTCCTGAAGACAACGTCTATGAGTTCGTTTATCCCGGGGTGGTCGGCCCGCGCTATTCGAATGTTGCGGCCGATCAAGTTGCGCCTTCGGAAAAATGGGTCAAAAGCCCGTATGTGCCGCAAGGCGAACCGGCCGGTTACTCTTTTGACATGAATGTGCATCTTCGCAGCGGCATTGAAATCGCAAAACTATCGAGCCCGAGCCATGAAATCGAAGTGCAATTCCCTTCACCCAAGTCAGCCCGGATTGGATTCGGAGAAGAAGACCGGGCCGGCGATCG
>JAFDKH010000358.1 GCA_019307065.1 Deltaproteobacteria bacterium | reverse complement strand
AGCTGCGGCATCTGCACGGGCGGCAAGGTTTGTGAAGACGGCCAGTGCGTCACTTGCGTGCCCGATTGCACCAATCTCGAATGCGGTCCCGACCTTAACAACTGCCCTGGCGAGGACTGCGGCACCTGTGATGCCGGTTACACGTGCAATAACGGAACCTGCGAACTGGGCGGAACCGTTCCCGGCGATGAATGCCCCAACGGCCCTAGCGACTGCCCAGTAGAGTTCCCCGATTGCCTGGGCAGCGGTGATCTGACCTATTGTTCCAAGGCCTGTACCGGACCGGCCGACACCTCTTGCGGCGCAGGCAACTGCTGTCTGGATCTCAGCGGTGGCGACTTCTACTGCTGGGACCCTTCTTATTGCCCCGGTGATAGCGGTCCCGGCGACCCCTGCCCGTTTACCGGTGATGTAAATGCCGATGCAGATCAGTGCGAAGCCGGTCTTGATTGCCTGGGTATCGCAGCCTCGGCCGATAACGGCACTTGTCCGGGCGGCGCGGACGCCGAGTGCACCGACGTCAGCTCAACCTGGAACCCCTCCTGCGTCACCGGCAACTGCGGCGCCTCTTTTTGCGCCGCAGAGTGCGCAGCCGGCACTTGCGAAGCCGGCTTCGTTCCCCAGGATATCCCCGACGTGGGCTGCAGGTGCGTACCCGAAGGCGAATCAGAATGCTCTGATCCGATCGACGACGTCGGCTGCGAGGATGGCGACAAATGCGTACCTACTGGAGGCGTTACACTGCAGTGCACCGCAGAAGGCACCCAGACCGCCGGTGAGGTCTGCGGGCCCGATGACGGCTATTGCGTCTCGGGCTACATGTGCCTGGGGCCTGCCGGGGCAGGCTCATGCTACAAGATCTGCGACTCTGATGCGCAAACCGGCTGTCCGGGTGATCCGGGTGACTATTACTGTATCGGCATCACTGGTATTACAAAATGGGGCGGATGTATCCCGACCCCGGCCTGCACCCTGGAGTCATTCGGCTCGGAATGCGCCGACGACCAGGCTTGCCTTATCGATGACGAAGAATGCACCACCTTCCGCTGTTTCCTGACCAACGGATTAGCAGAAGGCGCCTCTTGTGAATGGTCGAACGACTGCCAGAATGGACTGCTGTGCAACGGTACTGCCTGGATGACGGCGAATGTACTTCGCCAGAAACCTGTATTGATGATCCTGACTGCACGGGAACCTGGGGTGCCTGCGGTACCGAATAAAGTAGTTAGGTCACATTAACTAACGAAAGGCCCCTGACTTATGGTTAGGGGCCTTTTTTTATCGGCAAAATTCGCAAAGATCGCTCAGCGAACTCCGGGAACCGGAGGCGGCCTCGGTCCGGGCCCGGGTTCGTCTTCTTCGGGCTCATCCCGCCAATGTTCTTTTTTACAGCCGGTCGAGAGCAAAAACGCAAGCCCGGTTAGAAGTGTAATCAAAATGAATATAAATCGACGCATTGTCGAACCTCCTGGAAATGGTTGGCTAAGACCACCGCTCAAGTGTATGTAGACACACCGTCTACGTCAACCTAGTACTTCGAGTACGTCCAACTCCGCCTTTTGCTTACATGTAAGAATAATCCCTACACTTCAGGCAGTTACAGCTTTCTTCCCTTGACGGAAAGTCACCCAGGTTGCAAGAATCGAACAGTCGTCATTGGGGGTACCAGGAGGTTTATATGAATCTGTCCAGGTTGATTACGATAACCATGTTGATCGTTAGTTTCCAAGTCGCACATCCGGCAGCGGCAAACGACGCACTCGAACGACTCAAAGCGGACAGCCGCACAGCACTTGTGATCCACAGTTCCCCCAATGACAGCACTCCGCGCGTGATCGGAAAGCTCAACTTGAACATGGCCGGTTCCGATTCACAAAAAAGAGCGCAGGCTTTTATCGAGAAATACCGCGATTTGTTCCTGCCCAAAGACAGCCTTAGTGAGGTCCGAGTACACAGAGTTCTCGAAACGTCCTACGGCCGGGTCACCCAGCTAGGTCAATATTTCGAGGGCGTTTTAGTCTACGGCGCTTCTATTTCAATCGGCGAAGATCATCTGAACAACCTGCGTCTGGCGGTCAACAGCCTGCGACCAGTCGCGCAATTGACCAAACACCGCAAGCAAGCCAATGAAAAAGTTGCCATCGCAAATGCAGTCGCGGCCTTCACCTACAATGGAAGTCAGACGCGCGATAAAGCCGGTATCGAAACCGTCTGGTTTGCCTCCAATTCAGAGCTCATATTGACCTATCTGGTGACCGTCCACGGCGCCGATCCGCTGGGTGATATTACCTACTTGGTAGCCGGGCCGCAGGCGACTATCCTGTACTTCTTCGTGCGCTCGCCGATGGCCGCCGGTTATGCCTATGAGAGCAATCCAGCCAATGACACCTACAAGCAAGTCGATCTACTGCATCTGACATCCGACCAGCACCTGACCGGCGATCACGTTACGGTTTACAATTGCGCCGGGACGACCGATTGCAGCACCAAGGAACAGCTGGCAGCCCCCGACCTCAACGGCGACTACCTGATCGAGCCGACCGGCGACAATGACCCGGAACTCTTTACCGACATGTTCGTCGAAGTCCAGGCCTACTACGCGGTCAACACCATTCACGATTTCTTTGTCGATGTGGGCTGGTCGCCCTCGCCCATCTCTGTCGAAGTCAACTCCCGCATGACTTCGCCAAATGCCATGTACGACGAACAAAATAAAAAGATTATCATGGGTCAGTCGAGCTATCTGGATACGGCCGTCGAAAACGATATCATCTTCCACGAGTACGGTCATCATGTCTTCGGCGCGGTGGCATCCTCGGGTATGTTCGAAATGGATCAATACGGGCCCATCTCGCACGGCCTGGCCATGAACGAAGCCACGGCCGACTACTACTCCTGCTCGGCCCTGGATGATCCCGAAATGGCCGAGTACTTCGCCGAGACAATGGGCCCGGCCTACTTCCCGAATGGCTGGATGCGCAACGTCGACAACAACCTGACTTGCCCGGACGGCCTGTATGGTGAGGCCCACGACGACAGCATGATCTGGAGCGGCTTTTTATGGGACGTTCGCGATTTGCTCGGGCAGGCCGCGGCAGACTCATTGTACTTAGACGTTCTGGCTGTTTTTCCCAGTAGTGTAACCTTTCCTTCAACTACCCAGGCCTATATGGAGACGGCCGCCCTGACTCTCGATCAGGCGACCATGAACCAGATCCAGGCCCTGGTGGATCAGCGCGGAATAGAAGATTGCGTCAGGTTCATCGGCCTCAGGACTGTCGGACACACTGGCTACATCTGGGGCAAGGCCCAACTCGGCGGCATGGCCGCGGGTTTGGACTTTATTCCCGGCGAGCTGCATTACTTCTTAGAAATTCCGGCCAATGCCACCGAGTTGAGCCTCAGCTGGAACACGCGGCCTGCAACAGGCATGGATGTCGTTTTACTGGTCAGGAAAGATCAACCGGTGGAACACTCGCTGGTCATGGGTTGGCCGCCGGCGATAAACTCGACTTACGACTTCATCCTCGAATCGGATACCCTTATAAGTCTGCCGAGTGCCAATCCGGCCTTCGAGGTCGGACATACCTACTACTTCCACCCGGCCAACCGCGGCCAGTCGACCGGTGAATACACGGTCTTCGGCAATACCGACGTGGTTGCCACCGACGGCGGGACCGATGGCGGAAGCGACGGCGGAGCTGATGCCGGTGGTGACGCCAGCGCCCCCGATGGTGGCGATAGCGACCTGCCACCGGAATGCCCGGAAGGCTACGATGCGGCCAAATACAACGGCGAGTGGGTTTGCGTACCGCTCTGCAAGGACGGTTTCGAGCCCAAGCTCGAAGGCGAGGTTTGGGTCTGTGCCGCTAAAAGCTCGGGCTGCAGCTGTCAAACATCCGATCGACCGGCAATTTCAATGGGGCTTTTGTTGTTCGGTCTGGCTATCGGGTTCAGAAGAAAACACTGATCAGGTTATAGGTTTATCAAACCTTTCTTCAGCGCAATCACAACCGCCTCCGCACGCGAAGAGGTACCCAGTTTACGGTAGACATGCGAAAGATGAGTGCGCACCGTGCGGCGCGCCAAGGACAGCACTCGGCCGGTTTCCTGATTAGTCAAACCACGAGCTATCATCTGCAGGATGTCTCGCTCGATCTCTTCGAGAGTGTGATCTTCGGCTTCCGATTTGCCCTGGACACTCTTGAAATAGTTCCAGAAACGCCGAGCCAGGCGCGGTTCGATCACTACCCCACCGTTGAGAACTTCTAAAATGCTCTCGTGAATCTTTTCAGGCGCAATTCTTTTGACCAGGTAGCCGCTGGCACCGGCTTGAATGGCTTTGTAAACTTTTACTTCGTCTTCAAAAGAAGTCAGGATCAGGACCTCGGTTTCTGGCAGGATTGCCTTGATCTTCTTGGTGACTTCGATTCCATCGGTGTCGGGCAGTTCCAGGTCCAATAAGACAAACTGGGGGCCTAACGCTGCAATTGTCTGAAGCCCGGCCTCGCCCGACAGAGCGCTGCCGACAACCCGGAAATCGTCGTAAGAACTCAAGAGGCGCACCAGATTCTTGAGAGTCCGTGGATCGTCTTCAACAACAACTAGTTCTATCGGGTCGCTCATCGCTTTTTCCTGGTACGTCGCTTCTTGCGCTTTGTTTTTCGCCGCTTGGTTTTATTAAGTCTCTTCTTTCTTTTCTTCTTGGCGTAAGCTTTCTTTACAAGCTTCTTCTTGGGTTGCACATTGATTACTGGTTTAGCCGGCTCGATCTGGGCCTGTTTGGGAGCTATGGCATTGCCCAGCTGAATAGTCTTGTGCTCCCCCGGCTCTATCCAAAT